>JAEMRT010000005.1:0-109360 GCA_016463225.1 Sphingopyxis sp.
CAATGCGATTTAATGCATGTGTTGCGACGAACAGTTGAACCCACCACCCCAACGCGGACCTTCGCTTACAGCCCCGCTTCCATCCCCTTCAACAACGCTCGCCAATGCTCGCCCAGCCGGCGCTGGAACAGCATCAGCTCAAACCCATGCCGCGCGACATGCTGCTGCGGGATCGTATCCCAGCTGCGATGCTCGACCGTGACGCGCGTTTCGGCGCCGACCGCCTCGAACCGCACATCGACCTCGGTGGCTTGATCATCGGCAAAGCTCGGCAGGCGCCAGCCGAAAGCGAGGCGTTCGCCGGGGAGCCAGTGGTGGACCGGTCCGATCTCCCATTCTTTGCCGTCGTCGAACCGCGTGACCAGACGTCCACCCGGCCCCGCGGGATCGAAACGCAGCGCCCCGTCGCCGCGGCGTGAGAGCTGGAACAGCGGATGGCTCTTCCACCACCGCCCGATGTCGCGGGTGAAGGCGGTGAAGGCCACCTCGGGCGACGTCGCAACGCGCAGCGCGACAATCACCGCGGCGGTCATTCGCCGCGCTCGACATGCACTTTGAACGCCGCCAGCTGGCGCGTCCACAGCGCCTCGGTTTCGGCGAGCCATTGCCTGAGTTCGGTCGTTGCGCCGTCCTTGAGCGAATAGATGCGCACCCGCGCGTCGAAGGCGGGGTGGCTGTCCTCGACCAGCCCGCCAGCTTTCAGCGCGCGCAGATGGCGGCTCATCGCAGGCGGTGCGAGGCCGAGTTCGCCCGCCAGTTCGCCGGCGCTGCGCGGGCACTGGCCGAGCAGTTCGACCGCGCGCCGCCGCACCGGGTCGGCGAGCGCAGCGAAGATCCGGTCGACCCCCGCGCTCAATCGTCGAGCCGCGTTTTGGTGGTGAAGCCGCCCTCGGCGTCCCACTCTTCGGCGCTCTTTTCGGCGACCGTCACGCCAAAGGTCCAGATATGGCCTTCCAGATCCTTGGCGCGGTAGGTGCGGTCGCCGTAGAATTGCGTCTCGGGCCCGGCGAGAATGGCCGCCCCGGCGGCGCGGGCGCGTTCGCAATGCGCGTCGATGTCCTCGCCGACCGCCAGCTGGACATGCACCGATTGCGTGTTCTTGCCGCCGATCGACTTCGGACTCCTGTGATCGTCGGTCCATTCGTTACCGATCATCACCACCGACGAACCATAGCCCATTTCCGAATGCGCCAGATTGTCCTGCTCGTCGAGCAGCACGAACAAGGGCTCAAAACCGAACGCCTGCTCCAGCCAGCGAAACGCGGCCTTGCTGTCCTGATAGCTCACCGCGCTCGACAAGCCTTTGCCGCGGGGTTGATCGACCATATCCATTCTCCCGAGTCGTTCCATGTAGTTTCGTTTATATAGAATATTTCTTCAAAAATGAAAATACATGCTTTGCGCGACGATTATGCTAGGCGAACGGCATGACCAACGACCTGCGCCACCATATCGACGAAGCGATGACGCTGGCCGCCGCGCACCTCGGCCAGGGGCGCGTCGCCGACTATATCCCGGCGCTGGCAAAGGTTGATCCGGACAAGCTCGGCTTTGCGCTCGCACTCCCCGACGGCACGCTCCACACGTCGGGCGACGCCGACGAAGCTTTTTCGATCCAGTCGGTGTCAAAGATATTCACGCTGGCGCTCGCGCTGCGCCGCGTCGGTAGCGATCTGTGGACCAGCGTCGGGCGCGAGCCGTCGGGCAGCGCGTTCAATTCGGTCGTCCAGCTCGAAAGCGAGCACGGCATCCCGCGCAACCCGTTGATCAACGCGGGCGCCATCGCGACCACCGACCGGCTGATCGACGGGCGGGGCGGCGATGCGGTGGCAGAAGAAATCCTCAATTTCATGCGCGCACGGGCAGGTGACGATCATGTCGAAATCGACTTCGACGTCGCCCTTTCCGAATCCGAAACCGGCGCGCGCAATCGCAGCCTCGCCCATTTCATGGATGCGTTCGACAATCTGAAGCACCCGGTCGAAACTGTCGTCGGCGTCTATTTCCGCCAATGCGCGATCGCGATGAGCTGCCGCCAGCTCGCGCGCGCCGGGCTGTTCCTGGCGATGGAGGGGCGCGATCCGCTCACCGGCGAACAGATCGTCGAGGCGCACCGCGCGCGGCGCATCAATGCGATCATGATGCTGTGCGGCCACTACGACAATAGCGGCGAATTCGCGTTCCGCGTCGGCCTGCCGGGCAAGAGCGGGGTCGGCGGCGGCATCCTCTGCATCGCGCCGGGACAAGGGTCGATCGCGGTATGGTCGCCCGGGCTCAATGAGGCGGGGACGTCGCTCGCGGGCGCGGTTGCGCTCGAACATTTCGCCTATGCCGCCGGCTGGTCGGTGTTCGACTGATTTTTGGCCGATCAGGAAACGACACCGGCCCGCCAAAGGGGGAGCGAGCGGGCCGGTGCCGCTAGCTCAGTCGTCGAGCATGCCGATTTCGCGGGCTGCAGCATGGCTGACGTCGATCACGCGGCCGTGCGAAAAGGGGCCGCGGTCGTTGATGCGGACGACCACGCTGTCGCCGTTCGCGGTGTTGGTGACGCGGACCCGGCTGCCAAAGGGCAGCGACCGATGCGCTGCGGTCAGCTGGCTGGGGTTGAAGCGCTCGCCGCTGGCGGTGCGGTTACCGGCAAGCTCGTTGCCGTAATAGCTCGCCATACCGCCACCGATTTCGGTTTCCTGGTCGATTTCGACGATCGCTGCGTCGCCGATATCGGCTTCGCTGATCTCGGTATCCGCGATTTCGGCGTCCTGCGCGGCGGCCGAAACCGTAAGCAGGAGCGGCATCAGCATGGCTGCAAAAGTCCGCATGACTTCATCCCCTTGTCGAGGATGCGCCCAAAGCAGCGGTGACTTGCCAAGACAAGCCACCGCGCGTTGGACTGAACCTTATTTGCGTCCGGAGGTTCGAAATCGCACCGTTTTAGCGGAACGAATGTGGACGATATCAATAAGCTTCAATTCTTAAATCTCCATTTTTCGATGGTTTAGGCTAATTCTGTAAATCAAAAGCTTGCTCCTATTGGAAGCAAAAAACTGCCAATCACCGGTTTTCTAAAGGAAAAAGCTGCGAATTGAAATCTTGCCTGGAATTGGTGAGTTATGGCTTTTTACTTCGACCGCTTCGTGAGTCGGAGCGAGAGCTAGGCATGGCGCCTGCAATTTAACACATACCTTTGCTCATCAGATCGACGCTGTGGTTGAGTGAGCAAGACCCGACTAAAACTTGGAACGGCAAGGAATCCAGATCAGGTCAGTGTTGATCTGGTGACTATGACCGACTGAAACTGCCAGCGGGCGATCAACGACGCAGCGGAAATTCTGGTTCAGGAGATAGAGCATCTTGGGGTCGTGCCAGAAGCCCACGGAAGCGTCGTGGCTGTTGGAGCACCAAACCGCTGGGACAAGCTAGCGGCGACCGTAAGCCAAGCTTACTATGACCTTGGCGATGGTTTTCGACCAACTCCGAATTAACGGGTCTGGCAGCATTGCGCCTGATATCGGCCGGTTCTGCCTTGACTGGCGTCTGCCTGAAAGCGGTCATTTGATCGCCACGCTTATCGCCACCACTTCGCGCCTTCTCCCGGTCTGTACGATGCGATTTGCGACACCTGAAAGGCGAAGTCGGAACCGGGCTAGCGCGTGGCTTTAGTGCGAGATCGCTCGCCATGGTTGGCACGCGCCCTCGCCAAAACCCGCTGCACTGCATCGGTCAGCGGAAGGCGAGGAAGGCTGCCGCTGGTCCGCGACACCGTGCCCGCGTGAACGATGAACTGGTCGTCGGGGTTTAGATGGTCAGTGGCTTTCCAGAAGCCCGGGCGCGGATCGGCATCGGGGTTCGTCTTGCATTCAACGGCGATGCTCTGTCCGGAACGCGCAAAGGTTAAGAACAGGTCGATTTCGTTGCCATCGTCGGACCGGAAAAACTGCGGGGTGGCGCCAGGGCCGGCCGCGCCGATCAACTCCTCGATCGCATATCCCTCCCAGCACTCGCCGACGCTCGAATGCTGGCGAAGCTGCTCCACGGTCTCGATCCCGAGTAAAGCGTGGAGAAGGCCGCTGTCGCGGATATAGATTTTCTGCATTTTGCCGATGCTCGAGCTGCTGCGAGCTGGGAAATTTTCGAGCGTTCGTGTAAGTCCGAGACGGTCGAGGACGTGCAGGACTGAGTTCACTTCCTGGCCCTTCATCCAGCTGATCTTGGTGCGGTTGAACTCACCGCCATTTTGGTTGGCGAGTGTTTGTAGCACGTCCTCGATCCGGGCTCCCGGGGCGATCCCGAACCGGCCATAATCGCGCCGGATCATATCCTCTATGAGCCCGCGGCGCCACGCGAGGCTGGTATGCGGCGGTCCGATATCATGGCTCTCAGGTAGGCCGCCCCTCAGCCAATGCTCGTCGAGATCGATCTGCGAGCGGTTCGTGGGCTCGGGTGCCGCCGCCATGTCATCAATAGGCCCACTCGGCGCGATTTCCGGCATGCGCTCAGCGATATAATCGGGAAGCGAAACCGGCGGCATGGTGATAGTTGCGACGGCGCCGGTCAATTCCGAGGTTAGCTTGTGCAGCGCGTTCAGGTTCGTTGGCGCGATGACATATCGGGTATCGCACTCGGCGACATCGTCGGCACGATATCTCTCGATAATGTCGGTCGTGCCCGCCTCATCGACATGATCGACGACGATCAGCCCGCCCGTGCCGTCGCGGACATGCGATACGACGACTCCGCCGTTGGTCGTCGCCCAGCGCCGGAGTGCAAGTGTGCGGCCAACGCGCGGCAAACCGGCAAGCGCAACGATCCGCCGCGTCGCGACCGCATCGTCGAGGAGATCGGCTATCCCGGCGCGCGTCATGCCGCCGGGCGCGTCAGGTCGAGAATGACGACATGGGCACGGCCATCGGCGATGGCGCGGCTGGTTTGGCGCAGGGCATCTTCCAGCGCCTCCGGCGTCGTCGGTGCCGGCTCATCGCCGCGTCTCGGAATCGCTTTGCCTGGCACAGGCCCGAACCAAAGTATCAGGTAGATTCCGACCTCGGCGCGGCTGTCGTTGACATAGAGGCGGCCCAGCTGCCTGTCGGCAGCGGTCCAAATCTCGCGGTTCCACTGACCCTTGATTTCGATGGGAACCATCAGCTTGCCGAGCAGGCAACTGATGTCGCATCTCTTGTCGTCTGCGAGATGTAATTCAGGAAGCGCCTGGATGCCGAAGGGCAGCGGCCGCATCATCTTCAAGAGGCTGTCGCGGCAGTCTTCCTCGCCGCGCGGTAGCCCATTAGAGTAGAAATCGGCGTACCAGTCGATGTCCGAGCCGCGAAGCTCCTTCTGGATATCTCTCAACTCCTCGAGAAGTACGGCCGCCAGCTGGCCGGCGGAGTGCGGGGCTTCATCCGCGATCGCTGCCGCGACCTCGCCGAGGGCGGGCGGGCGGTAATCCTGTTCGACCTTCTTGCGCCGTTGGTTCCCCGCCACTTCGCGCAGCTTCGCCGTATAGCTGTCCTCCGGGGCGTCGCAAAGGCCGCGCAGGGCATCGATCGCTTCGTCCGACACAGTCTCACCGAGCTGGTTCATCATGCGGACGATGAAGTCGGTTGCGTCCCACTTGTTGCGATTGCCGCTAGACACCCCCGTCCGATGATAGGCAAGCGGCCACACGCCGCGGAACGTAGATATGACCCAAAGGAGCTGGGCGACCGTGAGCGAGCGTCGCTTGTCCTCGCGTCCGCCGAGCCGGTCGCGGATGTCCCAAAGGATGTCCGGGTCCGTTGCTGCGAGGGCTGACAGCCGTTCCCTGTCATTGTCGAAATCGGTGAGGAAGGCGACGGCATTCCACCGCCGCGTGCGGGCTTCGTCGAGGCCGCCGGCCTCGCGCTTGATGTCCGCCAGCTCCCTCAGTCGGTCGTATCGTCCGGCGGCGAGAAGCTTGTCGATGAGACAGCCTTCCGGACTTTCCGCCATATCTCGATAGCGTTCGAGCCATTCGCTCGCGAGTGCGATTGCCAGCTCGTCGTCGAGCGGTTCCTGCATAAGCGTGTGGAGGCTGTCGACATGTGCACGTCGCAGCGCAAACTGCGGCTCATAATATTCGCGCATTGCAGCCGCCCAGGCTCCGCGGGCGCGCAGCGCCGCCGCGAGCTGCTGGTCGAGCTCGGCAATCCCGGCATGATCGTCGATGCACGTATAGCGAAGCTCGTACAGCCCCGCCTTCAGACGTTCGTCGGGGAGTCCCGGAAAGGTCGGATCGCGTTTCGCGCGCTCGGCGAGCGCCGCGACGATGATGTAGGCAGCACTCCAGTGGCGGCTGTCGGCGTGACTGTTCGCGATCTCGGTCGCATCGGGATGGGGGGGGGGCGCGAGCAGGAATGCATCGAAGCCCTCCAGCGCAGCGTCGCGCAGCTCTTCGCCGAGCCATTCGTCGAGCCGTCCGATGCCGTCCGGGGCGTCATCGCCCATGTCACTGAACAGTTTGAGATAGGCCTGGGCCGGACCGACGATATGGCCATAGTGCCCCGAGCGCATCTTATCGATCGCCGCCTTGAAACTTTGCCGATGCTCAATGAATTTGACTGCCTGTCTTGCGCGCCGCTTCCTCTGCTTCTCGGCCTGCTTTATCTCCCATTCCGGAATCCTCGGTTCGGCAAGCTTGTCGATCCACTGCAGTAGATCCGGGCGGTGCGCTGCAAAAAGCTTGGCGGCCGCGCGTGTTTCCTTACCATCTGCAGAATTATGGTGCGCAAGACGCAGCACTTGTCGCCATCGCTCATCCTTGCGATTGCCGGGATTGAGAGCTCCCAGCAGCGCGGCTGCGTCGCCGCTTTCCATGCCAAGACCGCTCGATCGGCGCTGCATCCGCCAGAAGCGGTGCCAGATACCCTGATCGCCGGGGGTTTCGAGCAGAACAAGCTTCTGGATGCCGCGGCGGAGCGTCGCATCGCCCTGGAGAAATTTCGCCAACTCCTTGCGATCATCGCGATCATATCCGACGTCGGCATGAAAGGGCTGGATCCAGTCCCAGAATTGCCGGGGCGTGACGCCGCCCGCCTCGAGGCGCCGGATGAGGAGCGCATAGGCTAGATCGGTAACCCGATAATTGCCGGTACGGGCTTCATCTTCGGTCGGCCGAGCGCGGGCAAGTGGGCCGAGAAAGGTCAGCATCGCATCGATGCGGTCGACGGGAAGATTCTTCTCGAGCTGGTAGAAGATGCCGACTGTGCGTTCGTCCCGCCCGATCTGCGCCGCGACGACTTTTGAGAGCAGTGAATCGTCGAACTGATCGTAGCCGACGAGATCGATCAGCTCGAGCGCGAGGCGCGGGCCATATTGGTCAATTTCGTCTTCCGGGTCGCCTTTTTCGTCAGCCAGCTTGTCGATCAGCGCGCACCAGTCGGTGTCACTGCCATACTCGACCAGCCTACTGCCGGCTTCGCTCCGGGTCCCGAAATAATGCGATGGATCGCGAACGATCTGCTCCAGGATTTCTGCGAGATCTCCGAGCAAGTCGGACCCTTCGAGCGCCTGAAGGAGCAGAAGGCGCAGCCCGAAATCGGTTTCACGCGATGTAATCAGTTCGGCGAGGTCCGGAAGGAGCGCACGTTGGATGAGCCCGGCAACCGCATAGTCGCGTGAATGGGGGAATATCGGCTGTTCCTGGAAGACAGCTTTTAACCCGTCGAGCATTGCGCGTGCCTGCGCGAGATCGAGTTGATTGGCGTCGCCATATTCGACGACCCCCATCGGATCGGCCCGGATGACGGCGATCGCCATCGAAACGCTGTGCCATGCCAGCCACGCATGCAGGCCGCGCAGGCTTGCGGGGACTAGGCCATGTTCGTGAAACAGCGCCAATATGCGCCGCTCCTTACGCGGTGTGTTTGCCTGGCGCGCGAGCCAGCGCGCGCCAAGGAACTCGCCGATAGCACGATGCGCATAGGTGAATCGGCCGGTACCCCGATTGCCGGACAAGCGAGCATTGAGCGCGTCGCCAATCGACCACGCTCCCGGCAGTTTCGCAATCTCGGCAAGCGACAAATCTTCATTTCCGACGGGAATGTTGCGCGACATCGCTTCCTTGCCGGTCAGGATCAGCGCTGCGAAAACCGCACCGAGGGCATCTAGGACCTCTTGCTCGCTGAGCCGCGCGAATGCGCTGCCCTCTTTTTCGGCGCGATGCTCCGCCCACATTTTAGCGATGGCGCGTTCGAAGAGTTCACCCTTCGAGGCCGGAAGGGTGTCGGCGGTGATAAGATCCGAGATCAAGTCGAGCGTCTGCGGGTTTTTCCAGAGCCCATCGAGACTACGGCTTTCGAGGCCCGCCAGCGCGGCTTCCGCTTTCTCCATGTCGCCGCCCGGCGACGTTGCGAGGAACGTGGCCGCATCCTCCCGGCTCAGCGGATCGATATGCAATTCGATCGGAGCCGCGCCGTATTGCTCGGCGATACCCTGCGCCGCCGTTGCGCTCCGCCAATCGGCGACCCGGCAACTCAGGAGAAAGCGAGGATAGCCAAGCTCGCCGAGCTTTTGCATCACAAGATCGACGGCATCGCCTTCGGTCTGGGCACTGACCTCGTCGAGGGCGTCGATGACAAGACTGTGGGCGTCCCCGAGCAGACTCGACGGATTGTGCCGGTTGATCAGCTGGCGCGCGGTGCAAAGGCTGTAACCGGGCTCGTCCCGGAAGGTTTCGAACAGGGTTGTTTTACCCATGCCGGCCTCGCCCAGGATCACCAGCGAGCGCGGATCGCTGAGTAAAAAGGAACGGTCGACGCGGACGATGTCGCGCTCGCGTTCATGCCAAAGTGTTCGGGGAAGATTAGCCCTTTTCATTCTCGCTGCATGAATGTTGCGTATTCGTTCAAAGTTCAATCCCTTCATTAGCGCAAAAGCTGGCGGCCCGGGCTAGCCGCTCGCAATCACGTTTCGGGGGGCTTGCGCTGCCGAATGGCGGCCGCGAGCGTGGCGCTAGCCAGAATGATCTGCGCCAGCGCATGCAAAAATTCGGTATCCAATAGGATCATCACATCCTCCATCGTTTCGAACTGGAGGGTAAAAGCATGGATTTCGTCACAAATGCCTTGGCTTTTGTGTCACAAAAGCCTGGCTATTGTGATGCCTCGTCGCCGAGTGCCTGCGCGCGCTTCAGTTGCGAAACGAAATTGCGGATACGCTCTGCGCTCGGCGGATGCAGCGCATGCATTCGCGACAGCTTCCTCGAATATTCCGCGATGTTCGGACCGATGCGATCGGCGGCCACGTCGGCGCGCACCTGCGCGATCTAGGCCTTTTCGCGTTTTGAACGCGCACGCTCCTGTTGCTGCGCGAACTGCGTCCGGCCCGCGCGCAAAAATTCCTCATTCTCGCGCCAAATCTCCCACTCGCGCGTGACCGCGCCAAGTTGCATTGCGAGCTGCACGGCGGCGTCGGGATACGCGGCTATCGCCTCGCACAATCGCACGACCCGAAACGCATAGGCTGCGTCCGTCTCCGGCCCCTCGAACTCCGCAACTTCCTCGGGCGAATAGAAGTCCCATTCTCCGGCATCGAAGGGCTGGGCGCCGGGCGGTTGGGGCGTCTCGGGGAAGATGACCGATCCATCGTCATCGACGTCAATCGAAACTCGGGAAATGGATTCGTCGAAGAATTTCGCCGCCGCGTCGCCGCCTTCGGCCAGTTCGGCCGGCAGCCGCATCTGATTTGCGAATTCGAGGAGGTCCGCCTCGCCGGCATCGTCGCCCAGAATCTCGCGCGCGGTCTGGAGCGCTTCGTTCAGGTCGAAGTTCTGGGCCTCGGCGACGAGATTGTCGATATTGGCTTGCCGCCACAGTGCTTCGCTTTGCGCGAGGATATCGCGTGCCAAAGTCTCGAGAAGCTCGATGGGCAGGGAGCTGAAGCGCAGTGGCATCGGCCGCGTAATGGTCCACTGCTCGATGGGTTTCGCTTTACCCTTCGCTGTGGCCTTCTTCTTGATCGTCAGGACGCGCCGATCGAAATAGCGCGGTCCAAGCGCGCTGGTTTCGTCGCCGAGCAGCACGACCTGGGGTTCCGATATCTCGGCTTCGATCAGATCCTTGCTGATCGCGTCTTCGACCGAGTGCCACCAGCTCGTCTGAAATGCCAACGCGGCGTCGAGTGCCCGCTCGAACGCATTCCTGGGTGATCCCTTGTTTGCCGCCACTCTAAGTCCTTATAGCCCGAGCCTGCCGCGTCCGGAAAGTCCGGGCACCCGGCGGAACCAGCGTGCGCCGCGAAAACTCGACGAAGCTCAACGCCTCATTCTCTACCATTTCCGCAAGCCCGAGCACATAGTCATACCATTCGGGCAACCGTAGCGGCGGATGGTCATCGCCGCGCCATTCGGCCGGTTTGGTAAGCCTCGTCCTGACGAACGGGAGATCCAATGCGACGCCGGACGGCTGTCGCCCGACGCCGATCCGCACACGTATCTCGCCGCTCTCGTTTTCGATGACCTTGTCTGTGAGCAACAGCCGCTCGGATTTGCGGCGCTCTCGCCAATGGTCTGACCGGTGGTGAAGCTCGCTTTCGTCCGTGGCAGGCGAAATATAAAGCGTCTTGTAAGCAGCCTCCCATTGCAGATCGTTGATCAGTGACGCGGTGTCCGGATTGACGAGACGTACAATCTTGCTTGCCGGCCTCCCGACCTCATAGGCTGTGTCATCATAAAAGAGGATCGCGCGCCATGGCCCGATCGGCATCAGGATCTGGAGGCCGACGTTGCCATATCCCTCGGCCGGCGCGCCGGTGCCGCGATACAGGCGATTATGAAGGACGATGGGGGCATCGGAAATGTAGAAGGCCCGCCCGCTGACATTCTTGATCAGCTTCGCCTTCAGGTCGTGAAGGATCGGCGTGCCCAAATGGGCGGCGAGCACAGCCTCGGCTACCACTTCGGTCCTCTTGAAACGGACCAGGTCGAGATTGTCGATCATCTCCCGATCTTTAAGCTCATATCTCAGCATGGCTTTCATATAGCGGTCGTTTCGTTCGTCCAGGTCCGCGGCGGCCGCCTGCGTGCGCTCCCGTTGGAGGGCGACAAAGCGCAGCAGCACATAATAGGCGCTGCTGCGCGGCGGCGGTAAGCGATCATATTTCAGAATGTCCGCGAGCAGTCTTGCAGCTCCGCCTTCGAGATGCGCGAGGCCGCGCTCGACCTCGCCGTCGCGATCATAAAACCACGGTTTGGATGCCTGGTCCCTGATGCTCGCTACGCGCACAAAATGACCCGATGCGAGATTGAATACGCCGATCGACGCGCCGTCGGCGTTACCGAACAGCCGCAGATACATTTTTGGGATGAAATGCTGGTTCTTGTTCCTGGGCATGGTTCTCGTGGTAATCGGCCCGCGGCGGCGGGGCGAGTATAAAACGCCGCCGAAAGCGCGTATCGAACACTCGGCTGAACCTCGTGCGCGCGGCGCAACTATTCGGGACGATCTCACGGTGAGGGTACGGAAGCCCGCTGTTGTGTGGCCGGAGGATTTGCAAGTGGTGCGCCTGATGTTCCGGAAAAACATGATCGCGACTATTGGCCATCAACCCGGATCAATCGGGCGATTGGCACAAGCCCTGGTAGCCGATAGGCAAGGGCGATGATTTTAGAGACGATCTTGCCTGCGGCACATGATGCCATGTTTTCGGGGCTCGGCGACGACATTGCGTCGGCATGCGATAGACTAGTCACGCGAACGGAAATGGTCATCGCGGGAACGGCGCGATGAGCACCACGACATTCCATCTTCGCTACCGTCCCCTCAGGATAGGCTGGTGCATCGAGCCGGGCGATCTCGAGGGGTTTCGGAAAGCGGTGCGCTGGAGCTTCACTCTATGGGGCGGACGCTTCAATCCTATCATCCCGATCGGTGATCCGGATTTTGCTGCGCAAATGATCCACCTGTTTCGCGTCGACTCTCTCTTCGCACCGACAGCCTCGCCCGCAGTCACTGCCTTTATCGAAACACAGAGCCATATCCCGAGATTCGATTTTGGGGGTCCGCTGGTAATGGAACGTGGACATCTCGGCAAAGCATCGACCGTCGCGGACCTGATGCATCCGATCGGACGTCTTTATCAGGAAAACTATCGTAATAATCCTCAGGCCGAGCCGTCGATCCGGCTTCATACCTGGGCGGACGATGATCCGCTGGCGGATGTGTTCCTGACGAACTTGGGCGGCCTGCCTCCCGTCAACGAGATCGCCGAGGATTATCCTAGCCTGATGCAGATGCATTTGCGCGCCGAGCGGGTCGCAATTGGCGGTGGGATCCCGCCGACGCTCCCACCGGCCTCGATGCTGTCGTTGTCGGCCTTCAACCGGCTCTACATCGAGCGCCACTATGTCGTGGAGAACAACTGGACATATCCCGGTTTCTATATCGGAGATGTCGCGAGTTTCGAGGATCTCGTCACCTTCTGGAACCTCAAGGCCACCGACATTCCGCTGGTCTTTTACGATCCGGTGCATGCCGAAAGGCTCGAACAATGGAAGAACGATTGGCAAGGTCGGCTTCCTGCATTCGAGAACCCCCGCCGACCGCATGAGCGCGCTGCGCTTTGGCATCGTGAGGAGTTCGAGATCGGGGATCCGGCGATATTCGGCCCCGACATCTTTAAATGTACCGTCGGGCCGCAGACCTGGAATGGCCTGAATGTTCGCGCTCCCTATATGATGTTCGGCAAGGCGACGAGCCTCGCATCGATCGACAAGACGGTCGAGCCGCCTGCCATAACTATCCCGGTACCCGACAATCCGCTCGCTGCGGCCGAACCCTATCATGCACAGAAGTTCGTAATTTCGGTCGATGCCGGTATCGGTCTTTCCTATGACGAACGCTATACGCTCAGCCTTCCTTATCTCCCCGCGCTGAACGAATTCTACGGGCGCAATGTGAATTGGCGCTGGAACCACGCGCGCGCGGAGCCCGGTTCCCTTGGGGTGATTTCGGACGCCGCAACGAAATATCTCACGCTTCGTCCTGTCAGCTCGATCTCGCTTGTCGAGGCGATATTTCGATCGGTCGGGATTGCAGCAGAGCCGAGTGCGGCAGGACTCCTCGGCAGCCGCCTCGTTCGCCAGATGGGCGGCATCGACAGTTGCCGCGTGTTTCGGATAGGGGGCGTCCGCGAGCTGATCGAGCGTTACGCGCCCGATCAGAGCTTCACACGCAGCGAGGCAAAGCGGCTGATCTTCGCCGAGGGCAAGCCATATGCGCTCGGCAATTATCAAGGTCTCTACATCGAACAGCGCGGATCGCGCGAGGCGCTCACCAATGATGCCATTTTCGCGCATCTCCTTCGTCACGAAATCTTTCGTCCCGGACTGAAGCTCGCATGCCCGAGCTGCAAGCTCGATTTCTGGCGATCGATTGACGATGTCCGCACGCGCAACGAGTGCGAATATTGCGGTCATGTCTTCAACCTGGGGCCGCAGCTTCGGGATCGCGACTGGGCTTTTCGGCGCTCGGGGCTGTTTGGACGCCGCGACAATCAGGAAGGCGCCATTCCGGTAACGCTTGCGCTCCAGCAGCTGACGAAGATGCACGACCTCAGGCCAAACATCGTAACCATGGCGATGTCATTGCGCCCCGACGGTGCCGACATCGCCGCCTGTGAGAGCGATTTCATCCTGCTGGCGCCGAGTGAACGTGGCGGCCCGATCCAGATCCTCATCGGTGAATGCAAAACCCGTCAGCCGATTAGCGAGCAGGATGTCGCCAATCTTCGGCGGGTCGCCGATGCGTTTCCGAAGGACAGCTTCGATGTCTATATCGTCTTCGCGAAGCTCGCCGACTTCGGCGTGGAGGAAGTTCAACATATCAGTTCATTGAACGACGAATTCCGGAGGCGGGCTATCATGCTGAGCGCGCGCGAGCTCGAACCCTGGTTCATTTATGAGCGCGCGGAGAAGATCTTCGATATAATCAAGCACGCCGTAACGTTCAGAGAAATGGCAGATAACACGCATGATATCTTCATAGAGCCGCGGCTGTTAGAGCTCGATCCGGATCAACCTGCTGCGGGCGCGTAACAACAAGAGGCGAGCGGGCGCTTTCGCGATTTCCGGCGCGAGTGGAACTGCTCGAGATATGGTTCATCATGAATCTAGTGATCGACAGCAATCGCCTGCGAAGCGACGAACTCCGGTACTTTCTCGCTGGAGCGCCGAGTCATCGCGCTGTGCTCACCGACTATGCGTCGATGGAGGCCTATAAGGTCAATCCGCTCATCACTATCCAGAAATCGATGGCAGTCCTTGCCGAGTTCCCGGCGCAGGTTTTAGTCCTAAGGGGCACGGGACGCATTGCGCGGCTCGATCCTCGACAATCCGACTTTGTCGAGGCGATGATCTGGCCGGAATATACGCAGATGTTCCCGCTCCACGCCGCGTCGATCCCGTTTATCGGTCTCGACGACGCCCATATGGTCTCAAACGCGTTGATGCTCCACGTCAGGGCCAATGAACTTCTGGCGTTACAGTCTCCAGAGATTTTTCGCGAATTCCACGAGATTTTCGGCGCGGCCTATTCCAAAGAGGCTCTTCGAGACCTGCGCAAGGGAGAGCGCTCGCCTGACATTTTATGGGCTATGGTCGACATAGCCGTGACGGGCGCCGCGCATCTCCTCGACGCTCCGGATCGCTACCAGACGTACGACTGGCTCGACGTCCTGAACGATTTTGGCGTGCGCAACATTCTGGCACGTCTGCTCCTGACCGAAAAATGGCTTCTCGATGGCCGGCCGAAGCTCACCGACGAACGACTCCTCAACGATCAGGTAGATTCCTTCTTCGTGACCTACGGAACCTATTTCAACGGCCTGATGTCGGGCGACCTTGGCGCCAATCGGCTCTATAGCGAGTTGCGCGCTCTGCTTTTGCGATTTGCCCAAGAGCCGGACAGGGGCTTGATCCTGCCCGACCCATATAAATTGCGCGCGCGTCGTTCGGGCGACTAAGTCTTCCCGTTGCTGCAATGGTTGGCTTCATTATTCGAGAGCTTTCAATGCCTTCTTCCAAAACCAAGATCCTTGACGATATCGCTTTCATCTTCTCCGAACGCGCGCGGATGATGCGGATGGAGCAAGAGTGGTACTCCACGAAAATTTGCCCTGACGAGCTGAAGAACGCTTTCCTGTGGGAAATTCCGCACCCGACCGACAATTCCAACAAGCTCATCGTCGGCCGAGAAGCCATCAAGCGGCTGGAGGCACTGGCGGCTATCGCGCTTCAGCGCGCGGGGATCGATCGTCAAATCGAACTTGCCACGATCATGATGCCGCTCGGCAAAATCCTGCTTCGCAAATTCTCACTCGAAAAGCGGCCGCTCGACACGAAGAATGCCGACCGGGCGTTGTCAGAGGTTGCAAAACTAGCGACCCGTTCGATCAAGCCGCGGACCCATTATCTTCCCTGTCATCTAATGCATGTTGAGGAACCTTCCGAATTCACGATCGGACCCGTGCGGTTCATGAGTCAAAAGACCTTCCGCTCGCATGTCGCGGCGAAGATCTGGCCAAATCGCAGCATTCATCGCGGTGACAATTGGCTCCGCCGTCAATGCGCGCAATATTATGGCAACTTCCGCTGGATTGCGGAGGTCACCATTGACAGCTGTGACGAGCAAACCTCGGAGCGGGTCGCGACCGCAGCGGTCACTTCGGCGCTCGATTGCCTCCACATATTGTTCAGCGCAAGCCACTCCTCGCGCATGACTGTTGGTGGACCAGCCGTAAATCACAGCCGCACCGCGAGTATGCAACTCGTGGACTCGGCACTAAATTTCTCGACATCGATCGGCTCGCTCGGCGAAGTCGCCTTTCCCGACGACTGGGCGTCTTCATTCGATCGGCCGGAAGATCGTTTACTACTACAATTGTTCGGCATCGCTCTCGAGTCGGCCGTTGACCCGCGGCTTGACCGACCCATGAGCGAGCGTTTTCTCGATGCGGCGCAGTGGTACGGCGAGGCCGTGCGCGAAACATCGCGCGCCGCAAAGGTGATCAAATATGTCACAGCTCTCGAGCGATTGGTCATGACTGACGAGAAGGACGATATCACGGCCCAGGTTGCGACACGCGTGTCGTCGATCTGCTTCGATCCGCACGAGCCTGGGAACCGCGAGCAACTTCGGAAGGAGGCCGAGCGCGCCTATTCGCTCCGATCGAAGCTCGCGCACGGATCGCTCTCGCCCAAGTCGGATCAAGTCTTCGAAGGCGTGAGACTCGGCGCCAAGCTCTGCGAACTTGCCCTTATGAATGCAATCGCAGCTTTTGAACCTGCCGGGCTGCGGGCCGAAAAGCTCACGCGATCGAACGTCGTCGACTTCTTTCATGGTGTAGTAGCCTATGCCGATCGCGTGGAAGCCGCCGGAAATTCTGATCTTCGCGTCGAGCGCGGCGGCGGCACAGACGAAAATGCCGGTTCGATCGCATCGACGTAGCAGCGGAGGTTAGTGCGCGGCTCCGCGTCACAGTGCTTCTTCTCGGTCACCGCGGCGTGAAGTCAGCTTGGGTTACCTTCTTCTTTCCATAATTTCTTGAATTCGCTTTGTTTGTCGATGGCCGCCCTCACAGTGGCCGGATCAAGACCAATGCGAAGGAATTGAAGGACGACCAACAACAGAACGATGCGGCGGATCCCATAGTGCATGTCCGCGCCTGCGAGGATCTGGCCTTCGAAGTTGGGCGAAAAATGCGTGTAGTAGTTTCTGGTATCGACAAGGCGCTTCACGAATGCCTTGTCGAAACCAGCCGGGGCTTCGCCGAGGCGCGCGCGCACTTCCCTGAGCAACGCCTTCAATCGCTGTCCGAGGCTCGGCTCATTCGAAAAGGCTAGCAAGCCTTTTAACTTGTCGCGCATGACGGCGGGAGTGCCCTCCGGAATGGCGCTCATTAGTGTTTTCTGGAGTGCCGCATGATCCTTCGGGGCTATGATCGTGGTCGGGTAGCTTAGCCGGTGAAAAACCTCGAGTGCCTGGATCGCAAATGAGAAGCGGGTGTTGATGAACATTCCTCGGTCGGCGAGCGCCGTCAGAAATAGATATTGCGCGGACGAGAAATCTTCATAGCCGTCGAACCATCGCTGTAAGAGTTCGTCGGCGGGGTCGGGAAAGTCTGAGGTTTGGATCATCGGTCGCTCGTACTGGCGGACCTTTTTGGATTCCTGATGCAACATTGATGCGTAAACGGAGACTTCGGTGTTGCGGCTGTGATCTTTTGAGAAACGGACTTCGGGACCATCGAGCATGAGGCGGCGCGCCGGCAGGTGTCGTCCCGCACAAAGCGAAGCCAGCCCTCTAATCTTGAACGCGGCCGCCGAATGCCAGCGCAGTGATTTGGGTTCGTCGGGTGCGATCTCGACGTAGCAGTGAGCGGATACCGTGAAACTCGTGCTGTTCTTGTCAGTGTAGAATCCGGACCCGATGTTAAACTTCACGCCTTCGATCTGGCCGAGCGGACGGCTTACGGAGCGGTCGATATTCAGACGCCAATCCGTGCTGTCTTCGACGGGACGAAAGTCGAAGAACCGGTGACCGAGCCATTCCTCGATATCCTCGAAAATCACATAGGACTTCGAGAAAATCTGCTCTTCCTCCGACGCAAAATGCCACCCTACCGCAAGCGTATGTCCGCGATAAACCTCGTGGACGGCCTCCTGAAAGAATCCTCCCTTTCTGCTCATTTGCAGGACCTTGAACAGCGAGACGTGCTTCTCGTCCTTGGTCGTGCCGTGGATGACGGCCCGGTCCTCCATTTCCGAACCGAATGCTTCCTGGGTCGGATCGAAGGTCCCGGTCAGTGTCAGCACCGGGCCCTCCTCTTGGGTATACCTCAGCACCCCCGCGACGCGGCGCTCCGGCGCCTCGGGCAGCCACCAGAAGCCGTCGAGATCGAAGCTGTCGTTGATATCGTGTGGCTTGGCCATGCTCATACTTTCGTCGTCGACCTCACGCCGCAGCGCAAAGGCGTTCAGCCGCACGCCATCGCGTCAGTAAAGACTTATTGAGAAGCGAGCGCAAAATGAAGTGTGGGTCGCGAGCGGCCGGCTTGGTTCGATGTATGTCCGCTAATATGGTCTCTATACCGCTAAGTGACTGACCGGAACCGGGCATTGTCGAGCGATTGCGCCGGCGCGGTTCGAGCACTGGTTCGGCGGACCCGGCACGCAGGGGGCGTCGGTTGTAACTTTCACGCCGACTGGTAATTGACGAGCCGCCGCTCAGGTCACGATCGTGGTCGCGGTTTTCACAGCGCTCATCGCCGCAATGGCGGTACCCACCTCGATGTAGAGCTCCGCTTCGAGTTCTTCGGCGTCGATCTCGATGATGAGGGCGAACCGGACCGTCGGCAGGCCCGCCTCGAGCAGTGCTGAAGACTTCCACCAACCGGTGACGGGGTGAACTGCAATTAGGTTGCGCCTCGCGAGATCCGACGCGCGGCAGCGCAGTTGGTCGATATGCAGCGACCCAACGTCGCGCCGCACGCTCCCAAATTCCCAAAGATCATCTTCGGCGTTCGGCGGAGCGCCAGGCTGCTCGGCTGCTATGCTGATGCGCGCCATGAACTGCTCGGCATTCTCGCCCGCCCGGTTGAGCTTGAACCGCAAATTGTGCGACGCGTAGCGGTATCGCGATCCGCGCGACGCCTCCGACGGATTGGGCGCGATAAACGAACTCAGAGCCACGCGCAGCGTGACTTCGCTGTTTCCGAGCTTGCGCAATTCCTCGACCGGCCACGGCAGTGTGAAAAGCCGCATCTCGTTGTGGACATCGCCCCCGGTTTTTTCCGACAGGCCGTAAGGCACGATCTCGTCCTCGACGATCAGCGTGAGTGCATTGGAGGCGCTCCGCCGCGCGCGCTGCATATCGGGAACGCCATAGCCATACCGGCGGAAAAGCCGGGCATAGTCGCCCTTCTGCGCGGCGGCGGGAAGATGCGAGCGCATCTGTTGCGTCCAGCGCGCCGACGATACGTATAGCGCGCGAATGGTCTCGGGCCAGAGCTGCGGATAGAGGCTCCAGAGTTCGGTGATCTCCTTCGCGGCCAGCGCCGTGGCGGCGCTCGTGTCGTGACTGAAGCAGAAGGAGCGGGCGGGATAGTTGTGATGGGTGCTCAGAAGCGAAAGCCAGCCGTGCCGCATCGGCGGCGGCGGCTCGAAGTTGATCCAGTTGCCGCCCTCGTGCACGACGTCAGGCTTGAGTGGCCAGTGCGAGGCCCAGGACGCTGTCCGCGAAGCCGGCGACAGATCGCCCGCGGGCGCGAGCGCTGTCTGCGCCGTGCCAGCGGGCAGGTTGGTCTTCGTTGTGTAAGCGCCGACGCAGATTGCATTCCATGCCTGCGCGGGCGATTCGACCTCATTTTCACCGAGGTCGCACGTGTCGAGGTAACTTCCCGCGCCGAATGTGAAATTGTCGGTATTTCCCGCCGAGACGAGGATAAGGCGCTTCAGCTTTTTCACACCCGACACTCCAGCGGCAAGCTGGTCAACCTCGCTGGACCAGGAGGTAGGAGCACCGTCGTGCGGGGTATCTTCTCCCGTGGTCGAAGCCATCGTGAATGTCCGTCGCCTATCGCTGACGGCTTCAACCGCATCGACGGCGCCGCGCGTCATGGCCCCCAGAAGATGGTGCGGGTTCATTCCGGCCTCGGGGATCAGCTTCACGGACTCGAGCCGGTTGGCGACCGTCACTGGGAGCGTTGCTTGGAGCGTCCAGGTCAGGTCACCATAGAGAGCGAGGCCCGCCAGCTGGGTCCCATGTCCTCTGATATCGTCAAGCCCCCACGCGGGATTAGCGGCGTGACGATCATCGACCGCGAGCGCGGGCTGGATCAAAGGATGCGCGCGGCTGACGCCGGTATCGAGAAGCGTAACATAGCCCGCGCCTTGCATGGGAGCATACGTGCAGCGGCTCTCCATCGAGGCGACCCACTCGGCCTGTTCGGTGACATCCAAGCTGTCAAAGAAATCCGCCGTGACTGTCGGCGTGGCCAGCGCCCGTACACCGCCGAAGCGGCGAACCGCGAGCGCGAGAATGTCGCGAGCCGCATCGCCGATCACCACCACATCCTCGGGGAAGACCAGCCGGTCGGCCGAGATGGCAACGCCGATCGCGCCCGCCTGCGCGATGAACTGATCCGCCCCGGCAGGATCGAGCCATATTTCCCAAGTGCAGACGGCATCGCCAGTGGGGAATTTCGCGGCCGGGCTTCGCCACAGGGCTCTAAGCCCCGCCTCGGTGATGGCGGCGAGACTCTGGACGAGATCGGCATTGCGCGGGCGGCCGGGAGTGATTTCGCCATCTTTCTCGCGAGGCGACGTATCGCGCGTCTCGAAGTCCGAGACCTTCTTCCGAAGCTGGCCCACGCCCTTGGCGGTCGCGAACAGGGTCGCCGTCTCGCGGCTGACACCGCCCTCCGTCCGCGTGTCGCACTTCAACAGCGCGACTTCTCGCGTATCGAGACTGTCCTTTTTCAGTTTCTCGTTCGGACGGCTTGTTACTTCCAGATAAAGGCCGGGAAGATTCTCAGCCTTTGAGTCGGTGAGCGCGTCGAGCGCCTGGAGCAGAGCCTGCGCGTGAGCGGCGCGGTTGGGAACGTCAGAGGGTCTTTGGCCGCGGCCGGGTCTTGCGCGGAACGGATGCGGAGCTCCGACTTTCTGGAGATGGAAGTGCTCTAAGTCTCTCGCCAACAGCGTTACCCCCAATGCCCTGCAGCGAACGCCGCCGATCAAGCGCTTCTAACAGATCCTGCGTAGAAATTGCGTGGCGATCTACTAGAACGGCGCGCCGCGCCGCGTCTTCGGCGGCAGCGATCACGTCGGCGGTTGAGAGCCCCGAGGCGAACGCGGTTATTTTCTTCCAAGACAGGCGGGCGACGGAGAATCCGATCAGCCGCCGCCGAAGCGCCTCTCGGATTGCCTGCTCGTCGGGCAGATCGTAGGAAAGCACGAGATCGAAGCGCCTCAGGACAGCACGGTCGAGAATGCCCGGAAGATTGGTCGTCGCGACTACGATCGACGGACCCGTATCCTCGTCGAGAAACTGCAGGAAAGAGTTCAGCACGCGGCGCGCCTCGCCCACGTCGTTGCCGTCGTCGCGCGCCGCAGCGAGCGCGTCGATCTCGTCGAAGAGATATACGCCGCGTGTCGACTTTATCGCATCGAAGACCATCTTAAGTTTCTGCGCGGTCTCGCCCATGAACTTGGTGATGAGTCCATGGAGCATCACGGAAAAAAGGGGAAACTGAAGCTCGCCCGCAAGGCCGTGCGCGCTCAGCGTCTTGCCCGTTCCGGGAGGGCCCGAAAGCAGGAGGCGCCGGCGCGGCTTCAGACCCTTTTCCTCGAGCTTTTCGCGCATGCGCGTCTCGGTCACGAGGTGCGCTAACTCCGCCTGAATGTGTCCGGGAAGGATGAGGTCCGCGAGGCGCTGCGCTGGGTAGCTCGCCGCGAGAAATTCGGCGAGATCGCCGCGCGGAGCTGAGATGGGCGTGGGAATGGGCGCCCGTGCGGGCGTCTGCTGCCCGGCCTCCGCCCATTGCCGGAGCTGTTCCGCGAGGCGGACATGGCCCTTTTGCTCTTCCGCGGCGGACAATTGCATCGCGAGATCGAAGAAACGATCCGAGTCACCTTCGGCGTGGCTCTTGATGAGTCCGATTAGCTGCTGCGCAGATGCCATGATCAACCTTGAGTATCCGGCCGGGGCCGAATAGCTCCCCCTCTGGCGCGGATACTATGCGTTTCCGCGCGCCGGGGCTAGATCAAATACGCCTCGCCGGGGGACAGCAACTACCGGTCGATTGGGGTTGTACGCCCCGATCCGGGATCCAAGGTCTGCTTTTCGCGATTTCCCGCCACAAGCGGACGGTCTCCAAACGGCCATTTTGCTCTAAAAGCTGATCGTGGCGTTGAATGAATTGTAGATCGTGGTGCCGCCGATGGGGACGTTTGGCGCGTCGCGGAGGAACCCTCCCTTGGCGAGAAGGACGCCATTCCATTCTAGGCGTAGCCGCTTCGGGAGAAGCCAGTAGCGGACTCGCGCTTCCACCTGATGACCGGCGAACCTTCCAGCGCTGCCGGACGCATCGCGGACGCCGGTCGTCGAGAAGCTGTCGTATCGCGACGCGAGCCACAACGGCCGATAGGCGGCGAACGCGTCGACGCGTTTCGATGGCGCTACTTCGATGCGCAGACCGGGCGCGATGAGGTTGGCCCGCCCTACCGCATTGTAGATGCCGGCCGGCGCGAGGTCAGCGCGGCGCATGCCGAACAGCGTGTCAAAGCGGGCGAACTTCGCCCCGCGGCCGTCGCCGCTCGCGTAATCGAATTCGATCGAGAGGTGCGGCGACCATGGATGGCGGAAGGTATAGCCCGCCTCGAGATGCGCGAACCAGGCGGAAACATCGAGCGTCGGCGCAGTTGCGGCGACTGACGCGCTGATCGATCCCCATTGATAGATGGTCTCGCTCTCGAAATCGAAGCTGCCGGGAGCGGGGTCGCGGATGAGCCGCAGGCTGGCGGTATCGAGCGACCTGTCGCGCGTCGCGAGCCTCGGGGAGTCCCGTTCTCCGAGATGATAAAAGGCGAGTTCGATTGAGCTGCGCTTATTCGCGAACTTCTTGGTCGCGAGGCCGCCCCAGAGAACGAGGTCGAAATTCTCGCGATCGAACTTGACGCGATTGTCGACAAGGTCGGCCCTTCCGTCGGGAAGGCGCACCTGCGGCAGGGTGTAGATTGCGGTTGCTGAGAAACTGTCCGGGAGGGTGATGTCGGCCCGGACGCCCGTGTAGCCGTTCGTCGTGTTGCGATAGTCGTCGGCAGCGACGAGACGCCGCGATCCGAGGTTAAGCGTGAAGCGACCGGCCTGGAGACCGAGTTTTGTGTTTGGGCCGAAAGCGCCAGGTGCCTCGTAGCCGACATAGGCCTGCACCAATTCCAGGGTGTTGACTTCGCCGGTGGTGATCGGCGTTCCGGCATCGCCGCCATAGACTCGGCTGTCGTAGAGTTCGGCGCCAAGCCTAAGCGGTCCGGTCCGGTACTCGCCCGTTGCGATCGTCCGGATGCTGACAAGATCGTCGGACTCGTTGAAGCCCGCTCGTGGCTGTCCGCCTATCACTTCATATCGAAGTCGCGTGCTGCCACTGAGGCTGAGCCCGTCTTCGGCGAACACGGGCGTTGGGACAAGCAGCAGGACCGAAAGAGAAATACGCTTCAAGCAAACCCCCTCATCCCCGCATAGGCGAAGACCAAAAGGCAACGCTTGAGCGCAGGCTGCGCTTAACCGGGAGGTCGCATCGCCCCGGTGAAGTCGGACTAAAGGTGTGGACGGCCATCTGCAACCGATGAGAATTTCGTAGGGCCAAATTGCAACTTTAGTCACTTGGCGCTGTGCGGTGTCGGCCAATCTCGCACCACGTCTGTCGGCCCAAGCGTCTCGATGATCCGGCAGTCGTCGATCGTCCCTTGCTGGCAGGTCGTAAGCATACGGCTCAACTCCGCCCGCATCTTCCCCAGATCGGCGATCTTGGCGTCGATCTCCGCAAGATGTCGGGTGGTGATCTCGTCGACAGCGCCGCACGGCCGCGACCGATCGTCGGCGAGGGTCAGCAGTTCGCGGACATCGTCGAGGCGAAATCCCAGGCCGCGGGCGCGGCGGATGAACGATAGACGCTGTACGTTGCCACTGCCGTAACTCCGATAATTGGCGGCTGTTCGCGCCGCCTGCGGCAGAAGGCCTTCCTTTTCGTAGAAGCGGATGGTCTCGGTCTTCGTTTTCGTGATGCGTGCAAGCTCGCCGATGCGCATGGATTCAACCCTATAGTTTCTGCAAGGTTGGATTAGCGCAGCGACAAGTTACGCTCAATGGCCGCCGAACTTGAACCGTACGCCGCCGTTGACCACGAACCCGTCGGTCGGCGCCCAGGCATCGACCGTCCAGCTTCCGTCGGGCGCACGCTGCGGAAGCAGCAGCGGGTCATATTTGGTCTGCCGGATATTGAGGATATTCTCGGCGTTCACGAACAGGCTGATCTTGCCGAGGTTGATTTCGCCAAGCGCGCCGAGTTCGAAATAAGGACGGCTGCGCGTGCGATAGGGATTGTCGTAGAGTTGCTGGCGGCCGGTATAATAGGCCTCGATCCCGATGCGCCCCTTGCCATGTTTTTCCCACATGCCGACGAGCCCCGCGGTGTGGCGCGGCGTGCGCGGGGTTGTCCGGCGCCCGGTTCCCGAGGGATCGGGTTCGCGGGCGTCGACGAAGACATAGCTGCCGGTGACCGAGAAGCCCTGCCAGCGGTAGCGGAGCATCAATTCTCCGCCGCGCGCGCGCGTCGTGCCGAGGGCGTTGATGAGGCGAACGCTGTCGGCGTCGACGTCGACGAGCTGCACGGCATTGTCGATGTCCGACGCGAAGAGAGTGAAGCTCGCCTCGATCGGCCCCTTGGCATAGCCGAAGTCAAGCGAGGCGGTTTTTGCGGTTTCGGCCTTGAGCGGGCCGAGCGGTTCGAGCCGCGACAGGCCCGCCGCCTCGATCTCGTCGACAAAGGGGGTGGGGGCATAGAACCCCTTGCCGAATGAGGCGCGGATCGTCCACGGGCCGGGGCGATAGAGCGCCGACAGGCGCGGGCTGAAACGCGTGCCATATTCGCTGTGGAAATCGACGCGCGCGCTGCCCGCGAGCAGCAGCTCGTCGGTTAGCTCCTGTTCGACCTGTCCGAACAGGCCGGGGACGGTATAGATATAGTCGAAGGCCGGGAAGGCGCGCGAGCGGTAGAGGTCGGCCTGAAACGCCGCGCCCGCAAGCCAGTTCGTCGGCCCGCTTTCCCCGGCGATCGAGGTTTCGGCGAAAAATGTATGCTGGTTGTCGGTTTCGGCGCTGGTGCCGAACAGCTGGCGGTGACGCTGCGTCATCGCCGAAGCCCGCACACCGACCTTGCCGAGATTTTCGACCGGAAATTCAGCAACAAGTCCGGCGTCGAAACGGCGGCTGTCCTGCGTCAGCGGGAAGGGCTGGCCGTCGGGCGCTGTGCGACCAGCGAGCGTGCCGCCGGACCGATCTTCATGCGTTGCGCCGACGGTGACCAGAGCGGTTGCGCCATCGCCGCCTTCCCAGAAAATGCGTGGGCGGACGGTCCAGCGGTCGAAGCCCGGCATATCGATCCAGCCATCATCGTCGAGATCCTTGCGCGTCTGGCGGTGATAACCGCCGGTGAGCGAGTAGCTCCAGTTCGCGCCAAGAGGCCCCGATGTGTAGCCGGTCCCGTCCTGCCCATCGCGGGTCGTCGCGTTGAGCAGCAATTCGGCCTCCGCGTCGGCCTTTGGGCGGCGCGAGACGAGGTTGATAACACCGCCAAGCGCCGAGGGTCCGTAAAGCGCCGACGCAGAGCCTTTTATGACCTCGACCTGTCCGAGGTCGGTCGGCGGGATTTGGAGCAGGCCGATCGATGAGGGCTGGCCGCCGTAGAGCGGGAGGCCGTCGGAGAGAAGCTGCGTATAGCGACCTGACATGCCTTGCATCCGGATGTTCGACGATCCGAGCGAGGGTGAGGTCACCTGCACGCGCACGCCGGGTGTCTCGGCGACGAGCATCGACACATTGCCCGGTGTCATCAGCAATTTTTCTTCGATTTCTTCGCGTCCGATGACTTCGACACGGATCGCTTCGTCCTGCACGCGGCGGCCCGAGCGCGTGGCTTGCACGACGATATCTTCTTCGCCGTCCTCCGCCTCGTCGTGCTGTTCCTGCGCTTGCACAGCAGGCGCCCACAGCAAGGCGCTATGAAACATCGCCGCTGCGGCAACGGGCAGGAATTTCGAAGGTCTCACGATAACGTCTCCGGCTGGCTGTTACTCGACCGCACGAGATGCGGTCAGCCGGTGGCGCCATAAAGGTTGAAGTCACTACAAGGTCAAGTGGTGTCTGCTTTGGCTTTGGCCCTGCTAGAAGCAGACTGTCTCTTACCGGCCACGTTGGGCTAAGTGCCCACGAGGTGAATTAGCACTGCCCAGTTGCCGCGTTCAGAATGTGGTGAAATCCCGTACAGCCGCTATAGCGGCGCTCCGGCTCGGGATAGTCCCGGCTGACCCTATGGAGATACATATGAACCACGCCGATCTGTCGGACAGCGTTGCAGCATCGCTTGGCCTGAGCAAGGCCGACGCCAAGAAGGCGGTGGACGCTGTTTTTGCCGCGATCACCGATGCGGCCACCAAGGGGGACGAAGTTTCGGTCAACGGATTTGGGAAGTTCAAGGTCAAGGCAACGCCCGCGCGCGAAGGCCGCAACCCCTCGACCGGCGAAACGATCCAGATCAAGGCGGCGAAAAAGCTGACCTTCGGTCCGGCCAAGGCCGTCAAGGATCGCCTGAACGGCTAAATGGGAATGACGTCCCGTCGGCCTTCGCCGGCGGGACAAATCCCTCAATCGAGACCGACCGGCGAGTGAAGTTTGAGGTCGGTCTCTTGTTCCTCTGAGGCGTTAGACGCCTCGTCCTCCTGCTCCGGCGGCATCCCGATCTCGCTCGGCTTCGAATCGTATTCCTGAGCTTCGATCTTTTCGCTGCATCCCGCGATCGATACCAGCATCGGTACTAGCAACAGAAATGTGGTTTGCACCGCCACCTCCGCATCTGCGGTGCGATTGTCGGCTTGTGCCGGGTCGCCGCATGGTCGGGGAATCCGCGGCGAGCTTTTTCGTTCCCGCGTTAGAGATACGCGCGGACATTACTCGCCTCGTTCGCCACCGGCCGATGATCGGCCCACAAAAACTACGCAGGCAAACACGATGGAATGAAGGCGGTGGTCTCGACGGCGTCTGCTTTACCGCGTCATACGACTAGAGCCGCCCGTCTGTAATCGGTGATTTAGAGCCGTTTTGTCCCGCGCCAGAACGGTCTACTGAACGCCGAGTGTCGATAGGCAAAGGCGCGCGCAGCGGGTTGAGCGAAGGCCATTGTCAGGAACGCGCGTATTGCCAGACTGCCAAGGCAGCCAGAACGACCGGCACGGCGAAAATACCGAGCAGGATGGGAATTTCCTCTGCGAGGGTATAGCCCGCCCTGCTGACGCCGATCCAAAGGTTCGTGACCGATATGGCAAGCCAGACGGGCACGAACAATTTGGCCGCTGTTGTCAGTGATGCCGGGCTGCCGCCCCAGAGATAGCCAAACAGGAGGAAGACCCCCAGCAGGACCGTGCCGCCTGCAATCACCATGAGCATGTGCATATCGACGCTCCTTCCTATGACAACGATAAGGCGCGTTGCGACAGCAATGAGCGGTCGGACCGCCGATCCGACCGCTCCGCGTGAAGTGGCGAACTATGGGCCGCCGTCATCACCTGGAAGCCAGCCGTTGCTGCCAGCCGGAGGCGAACCAAGCGGCGAACGAACCGATTGCGCCTGCAAGGCCCAGTTCCGCCAGCGCAGCGAGAGTGGGCTGCGCATGAGACGCAAATACGGTAACCAAGCCCAGAAAATAGGCCGGTATGTTGCTGAGCACCGGCATGGCGCGCAGCGACACCACCAGCGTCGCGACCACCAAGACCACGCTCGGCAGGGCGAACGCACCGAAGGTCGGCGCCAGCGCACCAAGCGCCATCACGGCAATGAGCCCAAGCGCGATCCCCAGCGCGAGGCAGGCATAGTTGACGAGCCCGTCGCGCCCCGAATGCCCGCGCGTGTAATAGGCCACCCAGCCCATGAACATCGCCCAGGCGGGCACGGCGATCAGGGTGGTGACATGAGCGGCGGATGCGGCCGTGAGGGCTGCTGCGGCACTGATGGCGAGGAACCGCAGCTTTCCCGTAAAAGCGGGTGCGGGTGAGACGATGGATGAGGTCATGGCGAAAATCCTTTCATTGGAGCCGGGCCAGCTCGGGCCGACCCGGCTTTATGAACATCAGTTGATGCGGGCAGTGAGCAGGTCTTCCAGACCGATGCGGCGGAACATCTCGGCGCGCACGCGATCAGACATGGCGTTGACGATCTCTGCGCCGTCGTGCGACGGATCGATGTGGACGCGGAACGGACGCTTGCCATGTGCGGTGTCGACAACCGTGACGATGGCGCGAGCGACATCGGTCACATCGGCGTCGGCAGGCTCCAGATCGGCCAGCCCCTTCATCGCCGTGTCCGGGATATCGGCGCCTGGACCATTGGCATATTCAGCGGTGCGCGCTTCGTCCGCCGGTTTGCCGCTGTGGGTGAAGTGGTTGGTGCCGCTGGTGAAAGCGCCAGGCACGATGATCGAGGTTTCGACGCCCCACCGTGCCAGTTCCCCGGCATAGCTGACCGCGAGACTGTCCATCGCCGCCTTCGCTGCGAAATAGGGTGAGAGATAGGGGGGCGTGCCGCCACGGGCGCTGCTCGACGACACCCACAACACCAGGCCCTTGCCCTGCTTGCGCAGCTGCGGGAGCGCGGCACGGTTGACCCGCTGGGTCGACAGCACGTTGATGTCATAGAGGTCGGCGAACTGTTCGGGCGTGAAGGCTTCGGCCGGGCCGAAGCTCATATGCCCGGCATTGTGGATGACGACATCGAGGCGACCGCAGTCCGCGATGATCTGCGCAATCCCTGCTTCGACCGAGGCGTCCGACTGGACGTCGAGTTCGACGGCGCGGAGATCGACACCATGTTTGGCGGCAAAGGCAGCAACGGCTTCCACCTGGGGGGCATTGCGCCCCGTTGTGGCGCGCATCCCGGCGTAAACGGTGTGACCGGCCAGTGCGAGCTGGCGAGCGGTGAGGGCGCCGAAACCGCTGGAGGCGCCGGTGACGATGATGATCTGCTTGGTCATGATAAATTCCTTCAAAATGTCAGGGTGGTTCGGAAGAGATCGGAAAGGATGGGTGTTCAGATCATGCCGCCGTTGGCGCGCAGCACCTGGCCATTGATCCATCCGCCATCTGGGCCGGTGAGGAAGGCGACGGCCGAGGAGATGTCGTCGGGCGTGCCGAGGCGTTCGAGCGGATTCATCTTGGACATGCGCTCGATCAGGTCGGGCGATTTGCCATCGAGGAACAACGCGGTTGCCGTGGGTCCGGGGGCCACCGCGTTGACGGTGATCGACCGGCCACGCAGTTCTTTGGACATCACCGCCGTCATCGCTTCGACCGCGGCCTTGGTGGCGACATAGACGCCGTAGGTTTCGAGGCGTAGGCCGACAACCGTGGTCGAGAAGTTCACGATCCGGCCACCATCCCGAAGCCGCTTGCCTGCTTCGCGCAAGGTATTGAACGTGCCCTTGAGGTTGATCGCAATCTGGCTGTCGAAAAGCGCGTCATCGCTGTCGGCGATGCTGGCCAGCTTCATGATGCCGGCATTGTTGACCAGCACATCGACGCCGCCGAAGGCCGCCTCCGCGCTTTCGAACATGCGGGCGACCGCAGCAGCGTCGCTGACGTCGGCCTGCGCGGTGATGGCGCGGCCGCCGGCGGCCTCGATCTTGGCGACCACGTCTTCGGCTGCTTTGGCGCTGCCAGCGTAATTGACGATGACGGTGAAGCCATCCCGGGCGAGGCGCTGGGCGATGCTGGCGCCGATGCCGCGCGATGCGCCGGTGACGATTGCGACCTTGCCGTTCTGTTCGATGCTCATTGTCTGTCTCCTTGGCTTGCCCGCCGCCTTGGCTGGGCATGGAGACTATTTGGCGAGTGACAGCGTGAAGATAATCACCCAAGAATGAGCATCACTGTTCCATCAATGCAAACAATGAGGAAACGAGCTTGGACCGGATTGATGCCATGCGGCTGTTCGTACGGATCGTCGAACGGCGCAGCTTCACAGTCGCAGCGCAGGATATCGGCATCCCGCGATCGACCGTGACCCAAGTCGTCAAGCAGATGGAACAGCGGCTGGGCGTCCGGCTGCTTCAGCGCACCACCCGGGTGGTTAGCCCGACGCTTGACGGCGAAGCTTATGCGCGCCGCTGCGTCGCCATTCTCGCCGAGATCGAAAGTGCAGAGGGCGCATTTGGTGGTGCCAAACCGAAAGGCGCGTTGCGGATCGAAGTCCAGGGCACGATCGCCCGGCATTTTCTTTTGCCTGGGCTGCCTGATTTTCTCGCGGACTATCCAGATCTGGAAATCATCATGAGCGAGGGCGAACGCTGGGTCGATGTCGTGCGAGAGGGAATCGACTGCGTCTTGCGCTATGGGCAACTGGCGGACAGCGACATGATTGCGCGCCGGGTGATGATGATGGACAGGATGACCTGCGCGGCGCCTGCATATCTTGAACGTTTCGGTAGCCCCACGGGTGTCGAGGATCTTGACGGTCACCGCATGATTGGACTTCGTTCGCATACGACCGGTCAGCTTGCACCGCTTCAGTTTGCGGTTGGCGATGGCTACCGTACGACCACCTTGCCAGCGCCTGTCTCCGTAACTGGCACGGAGAGCTACCTGGCGACAGCGCTGCTTGGTTTTGGTATATTCCAGGTCCCACGGTTCCACGCCGAGCGGCATCTCGCGACCGGCGATCTGGTACAGATACTGGCGGATAATCTGCCACCCTCGGTGCCGGTCTCCTTGCTTTATCCGCCAAACCGTCAGCTATCGCCTCGGGTTCGCGTGTTCATGGAATGGGCGGCACGACGTTTTGGAAACACAGAAGCCTAGGGGGCGTTTGCTCCACTCTGCTCTCAATCGCCTTTTATTTCGAAAGTCACTCTCCCAGTTCGGGCCAGCAAAGGTTTCTCATGCGGGTCGTCTCAGCGCCGCGCTTTAACTGTGCCGAATGTCCGATGTTTTGAAACTTCATTCCACCGCGGAAGGGCCGATTATGCCTAACTGGTGCTGGTATGCGTCTGCTTCCGCTCCTCGCGTCCGGAAAGTGACAGGCCGCAATCGACCAGGTTTTATCACGATGTACGTCGAGCAGCGCATGCAATGTCTTCGCCTGCAGACGACGAGCAGAACACGACTTTTATCGGCAGCAATTCCTCGACGGTACCTTTACAGGCGAAAGTTGTCGGCTCCATCTCCTGAGAGTCGGCTCCATCTCCTGAGATCTGTGAGACATGCAGCCTCAGGAGATGGAGTTGCAATCGATACGCAAAACGACGTCTGAAGTTCCAGAAATTACAATGCAACAGAGTATGTATTTTGAATAAAAAAATGAACTTTGCCTACAGGGCCACCAATCAATATAAATATATGAATTGATTCTTAAGTTGTGATTATATTCTGAATTCTTCATTCAGCGCCGAGACAAGATCCGGGGCGCTCAAGGGCTGCATGCTTGGGGGTCGTGTGAAGAAATCAGATGAAAACGTTTTTATTAGGCTTGGCCATTTCGGCCGCGGCTATAACCGGCCCTGCGGCCGCGCAGGATTCGGACAATCGCTATCAGGACCGGCCCGGAAGCTATCGCGACGATGACAGCGGCCGCGGAAACATGTCAGCCCGTATCGAGCAATTGCGCGAACGTATCGAGGCGGGCGTACGCAGCACATGGACCGGCAAGTTGGCGTCGAGGAACAGGCGCTGGGTGTTGCCTGCATGAACTCCTTCGGTTGTCGCATCGATTATCCGATCTGTTACGGTTCCTCGTTGCTTGGCTATCCGTGCCGGATTCACCTCTTGGCTTCCACTGTCATCACAACCGCGCCTTTGGTTTCGAGAACGCGAGTGGCGGCACGGACGCATATTCGCGCTCGAACCCGTCGAAGATCGGCGCGGGGGCAGGCATGTTTATCGGGCCGTTCGGCGTGTCGACGGCAATCCGGCGAAGATGAGGGTGCGATGCGAGGCCTTCCATGTCATTGATGCTGGCAAAGGCAATCTCGGCGCGAGCAAGCGCCTCGGCCGCATCCTCGAAGGATCGCTCGGTGAAGGCCGCGGCGACCAGGCGGTCGGTGTCGTTGCGATTTTTTACCCTCTCGACGTTCGAGGCAAAGCGTGGATCGTCTCCAAGGCGCGGGTCGCCAAGAAATGTGTCCGCCAGCTTCCGCCACTCCCGGTCGCTTTGCACCGATATGAGAATTTCGCCGCCGCCCTTGCAGGTGAAAACGCCATAAGGTGCTATCGAGGGGTGGACCATGCCGAGGCGCTTCGGCGTGTGGCCGCCTTCGTGATTCAGAAGCGGCACTGTCAGCCAATCTGCCATGACGTCGAACATTGAGATGGAAATATGGGCCGCCTTGCCAGTTACACTGCGCTGGATCAGGGCTTCGAGAATTGCGGCATGCGCCGTGGCGCCGGTTGCGATATCAACGATAGAAATGCCGACTCTTGCTGGTGCCTCGGGCCCTCCACTAATGGAACAAAGCCCGGACTCCGCTTGTATCAGCAGGTCATAGGCCTTGCGATCGGCCATCGGCCCGGTCTCGCCATAACCCGAAATGGAGCAAGTGATCAGGCGCGGCCAGTCACGCGCTATGCAGTCGGGTCCGAAGCCAAGGCGCGCCAACGCACCGGGCTTGAGATTCTGGACAAGCACGTCGGCCTCATCTAGCAAGGCGGCAAGTCTCTCCTTGCCGCCGGGCTGGGTCAAATCGACGATGAGGCTTTCCTTGCCGCGGTTGAGCCAAACGAAATAGCTCGACTGCCCGTTGGCTGCCTGATCATAGCCGCGTGCGAAGTCGCCCTCCGGCCGCTCGACCTTGATCACCCGTGCACCCGCGTCTGCAAGGCGCGATGTAGCGAAGGGCGCAGCGACCGCCTGCTCGATCGCCACGACGGTAATACCTTGCAAGGGCAACGCCATCAGAAGCTCCTCGGCAAACCGAGGATATGCTCGGCGACATAGGCGAAGATCAGATTGGTCGAGATCGGCGCCACCTGGTACAGGCGGGTTTCGCGAAACTTTCGTTCGATGTCATATTCGCAGGCGAAGCCGAAACCGCCGTGAAACTGGATGCAGGCATTGGCCGCTTCCCAGCTTGCCTTTGCGGCAAGATATTTCGCCATATTGGCCTGACCGCCGCATTCCAGCCCGGCGTCGTAACGCCGACATGCCTCGAACCGCATCAGATTGGCTGCCTCTACTTCGATATATGTTTCGGCAATGGGGAACTGGACGCCTTGGTTCTGGCCGATGGGGCGCCCGAACACCACGCGCTCTTTCGTGTAATCCACGACCTTGTCGATGAACCAATAGCCGTCGCCGATACATTCGGCGGCGATCAGGGCTCTCTCGGCATTGAGGCCGGTCAGGATATATTTGAACCCTTCCCCCTCTTCCCCGATCAGATTTTCCTCTGGAATTTCAAGATTATCGAAGAAAAGTTCGTTCGTCTCATGATTGACCATGTTCGGGATCGGGCGAACCTCCATGCCGCTTTTCACCGCTTCGCGGATATCGACGAGGAAGATCGAAAGACCTTTTGATTTCTTCTGCACCTCACCGATCGGCGTTGTGCGGGCGAGCAGGATCATGAGGTCGGAATGCTGGATACGGCTGATCCACACCTTCTGCCCGTTGATCACATAGCGGTCTCCACGCTTGACCGCGGTCGTCTTGATGCTGGTCGTGTCCGTACCCGCCGTCGGCTCGGTAACCCCCATCGATTGCAGACGCAGCTCGCCGCTGGCGATAGCGGGCAGGTAGCGGCGGCGCTGTTCTTCCGAACCATGCCGCACCAGCGTGTTCATATTATACATCTGGCCATGGCAAGCGCCGCTATTGCCGCCGGCGCGATTAATCTCTTCCATGATTACCGAAGCCTCGGTCAGACCTAGGCCCGATCCGCCATATTCTTCCGGGATCAGCGCCGCCATCCAGCCTTCGCGCGTCAACGCCTCGACAAATTCCTCGGGATAACCGCGCCGTTCGTCGATCTGCCGATGATATTCGGCAGGAAATTTCGCGCAAAGCGCCTGGATCGCATCCCGTATATCCCGAAACTGGTCAGTCGGATTACTCATCGCCACATCCTCGATTTGAGCACAGTCATTTTGTCGAGGCTCTGTCACCAGAGCACATATAAGAAAAATGCAACTAATGCTGATTCACATATGATTAAGTTATAGGCACTGGGGCGCGGATCAGGGAAAATACCCCTTAAGGCTTGGCGCCTCACCAAGCGCGCGAAGGCGTTCCAGCCACACCGCAGTCGACATATTGAGCACCGGCCGCACGAGCCCCGTGAACTTTTCCTCCACCGCTGCATCGTCAGGAAAGGAGGCCGGTTCCCCCGATGGATCGGAAACGACCAGCCGATGGACTTGCCCCCGCGCCTCCACCTCGACACTTGCGCCAAAGGGATGGTCGAGCCCTTCGAGCGACAGGTCGCGGTGCACCGAGATGCGAGCGGCGAGCGCCTCGGCCTCTTGCGCGCCCAGCAGGTCATAATCATCCCACCCAAAGCGTCCGCGCAGCAACGCGACCGCGCCGGCAAAGGGCATCGAAAATTGCCCTTCGACAATCGACCGCGCTTTCTGCTTGGACTCTAGCGGATCACCGACCAGCGCGATGCCGTTCGTGTGCAGACCGATCGTCACCGCGGTAATTTCGTCCGATTGCCAGTGATGCTGACGCTGCATGGCAAGCAGCCCGTCCACCGCCGCATGGGTGTAACGGCAAGCGGGATAGGGCTTTAGAGCAATGCGCATCGTTTCCCAGTCGACTCCCAGTTCGGCAACGACCCGCTCAGGAGAACTTCTGTCGCTATAGCCCCTCAGGAAACCATGATTTCCTTCCAGCGCCTCGCATGCCCCCTTGAATCCTTTAGCCGCCAGCGTAGCAGCCATGACGCCCTTCATAGCGGCCTCTCCGACCTGATAGCGCTTGTTCCAGGCGCCATTCGCTAGGAATTGCAGCGAGCCGGAAGCCTGGCTTGCGGCGATCCCCAGCGCGGAATTCATAGCTGCGGCGTCCAGCCCGAGCAGACGGCCAGCCGCGATGGCCGCGCCAAAGTTTCCTGCCGTGGCGGTGGGATGGAAACCCCGCGCATAATGGGCGGCCGGGTCAAGCGCGACCCCCAGGCGACAGCACGCCTCATAACCCATCACAATTGCGGCGACCGTTTCCGGGCCGCTCGCGCCCGTTAACTCGGCAACCGCGAGCGCAGCGGGAACCACGGGTGCGCTGGGATGGAGTGAACTCGCTGCATGCGTATCGTCGAAATCGAGCGAATGCCCGAACGCGCCATTGAGTAGCGCCGCAGCGGCGGCCCCAAAACGCCGGTTCAGCCCAAATACGGTACAAGGGCCGGCGCCCCCGAGGCCCAGCATTTCGACCATGTCCAACATTGCCGGGGAAGAATCGGAGTCTTGTGCGGCGCGAAACGTCGAACCGATCAAATCGGTTGTCAGGGTGATCGCTCGTCGAGCGACTTCGACCGGGATGTCGGATGCCGGCGTCGCGACGACAAACTCTGACAGACGATAGGTGATGCTCATGAAAGTCAGTCTTTCCTGCCATGCCGACAATTCGCTCGACCGTGCACGACGAGGGCAAGCCTGTACAAATACACTTTTGTTCCGACACCTATCAGAAATTTATATATCTATGGCTATTTTTGGCCATAGAAGTTATATGTCTGCTTTCATTCCCCACGGGGTCTCTATGGATATCCGCCAGCTCCGCTATTTTGTCGCAATCGCCGAAAACGGTTCCTTTTCCCGTGCCGCGGAAACCCTTCACGTTGCGCAACCCGGGCTTTCGTTGCACATGCGCAACATGGAGGAAGCGCTCGGCACCAAGCTGCTTTTCCGAACGCCGCGCGGCGTGGTTCTCACCGAGGCAGGGAGCATTTTGCTCCGCCATGCCCGAAACATACTTCAGCAATTGATGCTCGCGGAGACCGAGATCCGGTCCCATGAGGATGTTCCGTCGGGGGAAGTTCGACTTGGCCTTCCCGGAACAATCAGCGAGATACTGTCGGTGCCGCTGATCCGCACGGCGCGGCATCGCTACCCCTCGATCAAGCTGCGGATATTGGAGGGAATGAGCGGCTTTGTTCTCGAATGGCTGCGCGACAGTCGGGTCGATTTGGCTGTGCTCTATTCGTCGGCCGAAGATCCTGCGATCCGGACTCTGAAACTTCTCACCGAAACCTTGGTCTTTCTGGGGCCTGCCAAGCCCGACGGAGGGAGCGGGCTCCCTCCGTCGGGGCAGGCGGTGACATTCGAGGCTCTGACAGGCAAGCCCTTGATTCTGCCAAGTAGGGGGCATGGATTGCGCGACCATCTCGATCGCACGGCCGCTGCCGCCGGTCATGAGCTGACCACCGTAGTCGACGTCGATTCCTATTCGAACATAAAGGACCTCTCCGCCGAAGGGTTCGGGTTTTCGATCCTGCCCGAACATGCGGTGTCGCGTGATGCCGCAGCTGGTCGTCTTGCGACCTGGCCGATCCGTGATCCGTGGCTTCGGCGAGACGTATATCTTGCCCATGCGATAGATCGCCCCATCGCCAAATCGGTAAAGGTCGTCCGGGATATTGCTATCGCCACCCTGATCGACCTCGCGAATAGCGGGCAATGGGTTGGCGCGACGACCACTGACGACCTGACGATCGCGGGTTGAGGCCCAGGCTTCTGATGGCCGTCAATGCCGGCGACCAGCGTGACGGCGCATTTCTCCGTAGAATGGTGCTGAAGCGCCCGCAACATGGCACGCTCCTTGCTATGCCCGGGTGATCGGACAAGATGCGCTGTCTGCGCTCTTGGCCCGGTCGACGGAAGCGAAGGGGTGAACCAGTGATAGAGGCGACGAAATTCTATATCGATGGACGGTGGCAGGAATCGAACGGCGGCGCGCCGCGCCCGGTAATCGACCCGGGAACGGGGGAGGCCTTTGCCTCGGTCACGATAGGAACCGCCGATGACGCGGACCGCGCGGTAGCGGCTGCACGGCGGGCCTTCGCCTCCTTCAGCAGATCGGCGGTCTCCGAGCGGATCGAGATGCTCGAGGCTATCAACGCGGCGCTGATTGCGCGGAACGACGAGATCGCCGCGGTGATTTCGGCCGAGATGGGCGCTCCCGAAGGGCTTTCCCGTCGGGCACAGGCCACATCCGGCACCCAGCATTTCGCAGAAATCATCAGGGTTTTGCGCGAATATGAGTTCGAGACGGCGATGGGCTCGACCCTCGTGCGACGCGAGCCCGTCGGCGTCTGTGCGCTGATCACACCCTGGAACTGGCCGATGAACCAGCTCGCCACCAAGGTGGCGCCCGCGCTGGCCGCGGGGTGCACAATGGTTCTCAAGCCGAGCGAACTCGCCCCGCTCGATGCTGTTATCCTCGCCGAAATCATCCATGAGGCGGGGGTTCCCGCCGGGGTGTTCAACCTCGTTCACGGAGATGGCCCCGGCGTCGGGGCGCGGCTTGCCGCGCATCCCGACATCGACATGATCTCCTTCACCGGCTCGACGCGGGCGGGCATCGCGATCGGCGAAGTGGCGGCCCGCTCGATCAAGCGCGTCTCGCTCGAGCTTGGCGGCAAGTCGGCGAATATCATCCTCGACGATGCCGACTTCGGGGTGGCGGTGCCAGAGAGCGTTCGGGCAGTTATGCTAAACAGCGGGCAATCTTGCAATGCGCCGACCCGAATGATGGTCCCGCGCGGGCGCTATGACGAAGCCTGCGCGATTGCCGCGGCAACCGCGCAGGGCCTCACCGTTGGCGCGCAAGGAAGCGGAGCCGATCTCGGTCCCGTCGCGAACGGGACCCAATATGAGCGCGTTGTTGGGATGATCGAGACGGGCGTGCGCGAAGGCGCCGTCCTCCTCGCCGGGGGAAGCGAGCGCCCAGCGCACCTCGATCGCGGATACTTCGTATCGCCGACCATCTTCGGCGGCGTCTCTCCCGGCATGAGCATCGTCCGCGAGGAGATATTCGGGCCTGTCCTCGTCATCATGTCGTTTGAGGACGACGAGGACGCCATCCGTCTCGCCAACGACACGGAATATGGGCTCTCCGGCTACGTCTGGAGCGAGGATCGCGCGCGGGCCCTTTCGGTTGCGAGCGCCCTGCGGACCGGAATGGTGCATCTGAACGGCGCCTCCCTCGACACGGCCGCTCCCTTCGGCGGTTACGGCAAGTCGGGCAATGGACGCGAATGGGGTGTCTTCGGCCTTGAGGAATTTCTCGAGATCAAGTCGATCTACGGAGGCGCGATCCGCCGCAGCCATTGATCGAGATGGCGGCGAGACGATCCCGCCGCCGAAAACAGGGGTAGTCCATGACGGTAAATTTGAAAGAGGACACCGAGCGCCTTGTTGCTCTCGGTGTTGAGCCGAAGTTCGATCGATCGATGAGCATGCTCGAGAATTTCGCGCTGGGTTTCACATATCTCTCGCCCGTGGTGGGAGCTTATACCCTGTTCGACAGTAGCCTCGCGACGGGCGGTCCCCCCATGATCTGGACCTATCTGATCGCGGGCGTCGGACAGTTGCTGGTCGCGCTGATTTTCGGTGAGCTGGTGTCGCAATATCCGCTCGCCGGCGGTCTCTATCCCTGGGCGCGCCGTCTCATCGGCAGGCGCTGGGGCTGGATGGTTGGCTGGGTCTACGCTTGGGCCCTGTTCGCCACGATCGCGGCGGTCGCGACCGGCGCGGCGCCCTTTCTTTCGATCCTGCTCGGTACCGACGACGGGCCAGGTCTCGCAGTCCTGATCGCGCTGGCGCTGCTGCTTGCCGCGACCGTCTGCAATCTCGCCGGGACAAGGTTTCTCGCGCGCGTTGCGATGTTCGGGTTCATTTGCGAGCTTGTCGGGGCGCTCTTCGTCGGCGGCTATCTCCTTCTCTTTCAACGCGTGCAATCGCCCGAGATCCTTTTCGATCCGATGACCGCTGCCGCTGGCGGCAGCTACCTGCCGGCATTTCTCGCGGCCTCACTGCTCGGCCTGTTCTCCTGCTATGGTTTCGAGGCTTGCGCCGATGTTGCCGAAGAGGTCAAGGATCCCGAGCGGACGATCCCGCGGGCCATGCGGATGACGATCTATGTCGGGATCGGCGCGTCGGTCTTCGCCTGTCTTGCCCTGCTGCTCGCGGTTCCCGACATTCCGGCTGTCATCTCCGGGGAGTCGCCACGGCCGCTCACCGACGTGCTCGTCGCGGCATTTGGAACATCGGGGACGCGGGCGATTGCGGTGGTCATCGTCATATCCTTCATGTCCTGTGTGCTCAGTCTCCAGGCAGCCGTCAGCAGACTGATCTTCGCCTTCGCCCGCGATCGCATGATCTTCAGCGCCGACCTCTTCGCTCGCCTGTCGCCGGATACCCACGTCCCCGTCGCCGCGCTCGCGCTTGCCGGGGCGGTTCCCGCTGCGATCGTGCTCCTCGGTGCTGTGATGGCCGACGCGCTGACCACGATCGTGACTTTTGCGGTAGCCGGGGTGTATCTTGCCTTCCACATGGTCGTGATCGCAGCGCTCGTCGCGCGTTTTCGCGGCTGGCGGCCCACCGGGGCCTTCACGCTCGGCGGGTGGGGCTGGCTGGTGAATGTCGCGGCGTTTCTTTACGGTTTCGGCGCGCTGGTGAACATGATGTGGCCGCGTGCCCCTGACAGCCCCTGGTATATTGACCATGCCATGATTCTCGGCGTGACGGCAGTCCTCGCCAGCGGTGTGTTGTACCTGTTTATCGGACGGCCGGAAAAGCGAAGCGAGGCGCTCCACGGCGACGCGCTTGCGGAAGTAAACCGGCTGTGATGCCTCGCGGGAAGCCAAGTTGCGGCCGTCCCGCTCCTGCCGGCTGCGCCTCGGCGTGGCCGACCTGATAGTCCTGTACAAGCAAGGAAAATGATCGATGCCCTTTCCGAGTCTGCGCCGCCTTGGTGTTTTCAGTCGGCGGCCGTTGACCGGCGCGACTGCAGGCGGCGGCGCATGACCCCTGAATCGGTCGCTGGGGTAGATGTGGAGAGGCAGGCACGCCCTGTTTTTCGCTTAGCCTTTGTTGCGCAGCTGGCGGTTCCCGAAGGTGCGGACCCGCGCATCTTTGCCCGGCTCCAAGGAGGCGCTGACGATGCCGCCGCCTTCCGCGGAGTCTTCGATACTTTGGATCATGCCCCGCGCTTCGAACTCCATGCCGTTCACGCCGACCGCGGCGAGGAGATCGGGCTCGACTATGATGCGGTGGTGCTCGGCGGAAGCGTGGCGTCGGTCAACGATGTCCTCCCCTGGCAGGTCGGACTAGCCTCCTGGCTCGCGCGGTGGCGGGAGATCGGGCGCCCGCTGCTCGGCATTTGTGGTGGGCACCAGCTGATGGCGCAGGCGATGGGCGGCACTGTGTCGCGGCGCGCGACCGGGCCGTTTGTCGGTTCGCGAACGGCACGAATGACCGTGGACGGAGCGGATCATTGGCTCTTCGCTGGCCTCGGACCCGACCCGCGCTTCCAATTCGCGCACTTCGACCATGTGTCCACTATGCCGGAAGGCGGACGCGTCCTGGCGCTTGGGGCCGAGACCGTCGCTGCGGCCGATTACGGCGGCGGCTGGGTGTCGGTGCAGTTTCACCCCGAAGTAAGCTGCGATCGCCTTGCCACGCTCTGGTATGGACTGACCGATGATCGGACAGCTTTCGAATATCTGCACGGCTGTGAACGGCTCATCGACAATTTCCTAGCTTACGCCGTGGCGGCGACTGAGGAGAATGCGCGCTCCGGCGCCTAGCCTTCGCGGCGGGTCGCGGTCCGGCGTGCTTCCCGTCGCAAGGCTCCTCGCAGCCGCGACGATTTGGCTGAGCAGACAGGTGACAACGATGGGGCCGACACCGCCCGGAATAGGCGTCACAGCTTTTGCGTGATGCTGAAAGAGCGAAGTTCGCCGATCGAGCTCCCCCCGGGCGGGGGATGTTCTCAGTCTTCAGGGGCGATCGTCACATGGAGGCCGGCGAGCCCAGCAGTCAGCGAAATCTGGCATGCGAGACGCGAATTCGCCTAGCGGTACGCCGAACTGTCCAGCAGTTCGTCCTCGTCCTCCGACATCGGGGGGAGGCGATCGAGAAAAGCCTCATCGACGAAGACGTGGCAGGTTGCGCAGGAACAGCACCCGCCGCATAGCGCCAGAATCTCGTCCACACCGCCTTCGCGGATCGCCTCCATCAGGGAAAAGTCCGGCTCGCCGACGATGTCGTGGGTCTCGTTCGACCGATCGGTAATCTTCAGCAAAGTCATGAGCCCCTCCTCCTCTAGACGGCAATGCAGGCGAGCCGGGTCTCAAGATAATCGTCGATCCCGAGATGCGACCCCTCGCGGCCGATCCCGGACTCCTTCACGCCGCCGAACGGAGCGACCTCGGTGGAGACCAGGCCGGTATTGAGCCCAACCATTCCATATTTGAGCTGCTCCGACAGGCGCCAGTGTCGTGATGCATCGCGCGTGTAGGCATAGGCCGCGAGGCCCGCCCGTGTGTCGTTGGCGAGACGGATCGCCTCATCCTCGGTTCGGAAACGGATAAGGCCGGCCACGGGACCGAACGTCTCCTCGTGGCAGAGCCTCGCATCGGGGGCGACATTGACGATGACGGTCGGGGTATAGAAATTTGCGCCCGCAGCATGTCGCTTTCCGCCCGCCAGCAATCGTCCCCCTCGTGCCAGCGCGTCGGCAACATGGTCCTCGACCTTCGCGAGCGCGCGCTCGTCGATCAGAGGCCCCTGATCGGAGGGGCCCTCGAGGCCCGCACCCACGATCATCTGGCCGACCCGCGCTGCAAGCTTCTCGGCAAAGCGTTCATAGACGTCGTCGTGCACGATGAACCGGTTGGCACATACGCAGGTCTGGCCGGTATTCCGGAACTTGGATGTGATCGCGCCTTCGACCGCGGCATCGATGTCGGCATCCTCGAATACGATAAAGGGCGCATTGCCACCGAGTTCGAGCGACACACGCTTCACGGTCCCCGCGCAGCGGGCGGCGAGCATCTTGCCAACCGCAGTCGAGCCGGTGAAGGTGAATTTGCCGACCCGCACATCCTCGGTCAGCACTTCGCCAATCGCCGGTGCGTCACCGGTCACAACGTTGAAGACGCCCGGTGGGATGCCGGCTTCTTCTCCCAATAGCGCCAGTGCCATAGCCGAGAAGGGCGTGAATTCCGAAGGCTTGATGACGAATGTGCAGCCGACCGCAAGAGCGGGGCCTGCTTTACGGGTGATCATTGCGAGCGGGAAATTCCATGGCGTGATTGCGCCGACGACGCCGATCGGTCGGCGCGAAACCACGAGACGGCGATCGCTTGCATGGGGCGTCAGCACTTCTCCGCGCACGCGCCGGGCTTCCTCGCCGAACCATTCGAGGAACGCCGCAGCATAGACGACCTCGCCACGCGCTTCCGCGAGAGGCTTGCCTTGTTCGGCCGTCGTGATGCGCGCGAGATCCTCGCAATGCTCAAGCATCAGCGCCGCCCATCGCCGCAGGATTGCGCCGCGCTCTTTGCCTGTAAGGCGCTGCCATTCGGGCAAGGCCGCATCGGCCGCGGTCACGGCTTCCTCTGTCTCGGCGGTGCCCATGAACGGGACCGACCCGATCGTCTCGCCGTTCGCCGGATTGTCGACAGCGATGCGCTCGTCGCCCGATCGCCAAACGCCGGCAATATAGCAATCTTCGCGCCACAGATCGGCTCTGCTCAGGTCAGGGCGCATCGTCAGCCCTCCTTCGCGTCGGCGAGTGCCGAACCGAGAATAGCAATTCCCTCGTCGAGCAGGCTGTCCGTGATAGTGAGCGCGGCGAGTATCCGGATTGTCTGGCCCTTGGTGCCGCATGAGAGCAGGATCAGTCCCTTCTCGTGAGCCGCGGCGCACACCGCGCGGGCGAAGCCGCCGTCCGTCTCGCCTGCCGCGTTGCAAACGTCGAAAGCCACCATGGCGCCCAGTCCGCGAACATTCGCGACCGGGAGGCCGGCCTTGGCAAAGCTTGTGGCGGCGTCCTTGAGACGGGCTCCGATCGCCGTCGATCGTTCAAGCAACCGCTCCTGCTCGATGACTTTGACGACCGCCAAGGCGGCAGCGCATCCGATGGGCGATCCGCCGTACGTGCCGCCGAGCGTTCCCGGTTCAAGGGCGTCCATTATCGCCGTCCGTCCGATCACACCGGAAAGGGGAAACCCGCCCGCGAGGGCCTTGGCCACGCACACGAGATCGGGCTGCACGCCGCTATGCTCTATCGCGAACATCCGTCCGGTTCGGCCGAAGCCCGCCTGTATCTCGTCCGCGATCAGCAGGATGCCGTTCTGGTCGCAAATCCGGCGCAATGCCGACAGGAATTCGGGAGGGGCGACGTGGAATCCACCTTCACCCTGGACCGGTTCAAGGATGATGGCAGCGACGCGTTCGACGTCCACATCGGCTGCGAACAGATAGTCCAGCGCCTCCAGGCTCCGCTCGATCGTCGCGTTGCCAATGCCGGTCGGGAAGGGGACGTGAAAAATCTCGGGGGGCATCGGGCCAGCTTGACGCTTGAAGGGCGCGATCTTGCCGGTCAGCGCGGATGTCAGCAAAGTGCGTCCGTGAAACCCGCCGGTGAACGCAATGACCGCCGACCGGCCGGTCGCGGCCCGCGCGATCTTCACCGCATTCTCCGTCGCCTCGGCGCCGGTAGTGAAAAGGACTGACTTCGCATCGCCCGAGAAGGGAGCGATCGCGTTGAGATGCTCGCAGAGGGCCACATAGCTTTCATAGGCCGTGACCTGGAAGGCAGCGTGGGTGAATCGCGACATCTGCGCTTCGACGGCCGCCATCACCGCAGGGTGCCGGTGCCCGGTATTGAGAACGGCAATCCCGCTTCCAAAGTCGATGTAGCGGCGGCCCTCGCCATCCCAGATTTCGCTGCCCTCGGCCCGGTCGATAAATATTGCCGTGGACGATGCAAGCCCGCGCGGGATGGCATTTTCGCGCCGTGCGAGAAGTGATTTGTTGCTGGTCATGGCCGATATCCAAAGTTCGATGGTGAATATAGGGCGCTTGACAAACTTTACCCGGTTCGGCCAGTCATCAACGAAGAGCGTGATGGAAACCTGAGGTTGCCAAAATGAGTGAAAGAGGTCCGTTGCCACCCTTTGCGGCGCTGCGCGCATTCGAGGCTTATGCCCGACATGGCAGAGTTCGACGTGCCGCTGCTGCACTGGGTTTGAGCCACACGATCGTGTCGCGGCACTTGCGGACGCTTGAAGACTGGCTCGGCGTCATGCTTGTAGATCGTGTCAACGGCAGGTTGACGCGATTGGGAGAGGAATATCATGCCTTGATCGCACCTGCCTTCGATCAGCTCGCGTCAGCGACCGCGCAGATACGCGGTACGGAAGGCCGGCTTACCATCTGGGCTGCACCCGGATTTGCCTATCTATGCATCACCTCGAAGCTTCCGGGTTTCAGCCAGGAAAATCCCGGACTGGCGATCGATCTGCGGCCTGCGGATATTCCCCCGGATCTGGCGCGTCGCGAGGCCGATGGAGATATTCGTTGGCTGAACGACTTCGATGCACAGGCAGAGCCCGCCGCACAAGGGCTGAGGCATCAGCTCCTTGCGCGGCCGCGGATCTTCCCCGTCGCGCGCCCCGACGCGCCGTGGCTGAACGCAGCCGCGATCGCATCGCCAGGCGACCTTCTCGCTTTGCCTTTGCTGCACGAGAAGGACGATACCGAATGGACAATGTGGCTGAATGCGCAAGGCCTGCCCGCCGGCATGCCCTCGCCTCTGCTCCAGCTCTGGCAAGCGCATATGACGCTCGCCGCCGCGGTGGATGGTCACGGAGTGGCGTTGACCAACGACCTCCTGGCACGCGATCTTCTTGCCGCGGGTCGTCTTGTCGAAATCGGACCGGCGGCCGCTTCGTTTCGCGAGGTGCGTTTCGGAGGCTATTACCTCTTCGCCCGCAATGACAATTGGGAGAGCAGGACGTTTTCCCGATTTCGCGCTTGGCTCGTCGCGAACCTTGCAGGCGCGACCGGGCAGAGCCTGAGCATCGGCTGACGAGAACGCCACGGGGCACGGTAAAGGGCGCCGCAGCAAGCGACGTGAACGGCGTCCCGCAGGTGGGGAGATCATGGCGGCAAGCTCGCGTTGACGCTTTGCAATGATGTCGCGCACGTCGAATTTCGCCTCCGACAACGCGGCGCCGGACTTGCGACGGTTTAACGGCATGGTCACTGCCGGTCTTTGCCCGGAGCGTGCGCAATCGCCGGTTTGGCGATCAATCCGCCGACGGGCTTCTTCCAACCTGTCTGCGCCAAGCAGATTTGCCGCATAGCTGCAGATTTGCAGGCCGGAACCTCTCCGTGAACCCAAAAATAGCGGCAATTCGGCGGGTCGGGCAATTGGCACATTTGTTGCTTGGGAATGACAGTAAGGCAAAAACGCCTGCAGGGGGGAATTGGGTGAATATTAATATGCACGGCGATGCTCATTTTCTCAATGTAAGCGATTCTCAATTCTCGGTCAGGTCGGCGGAAGTGACTGCTGCCCGTGAAGCCAGTTGGTACGCTAATACGCCCTATGGGATCGCAATACTTCGTTATGCCGAATTGAAGGAGCTGCTGCGGCACAAGATGTTGCGCCAGGGGAGCTACGCCTGGCCAGCGCTCAACAATGCGACGGGCAGCTTCGCCCGCTGGTGGATGAACATGATGCTGGGCAAAGAGGGGGGCGATCATGCGCGTCTTCGCAAACTTGCCAATCCCGCCTTCTCTCCGAAGATCGTCCGCGCGCTACTCCCGAGCTTTCACAGCATGGCAGAGGAACTGACCGAGGCGTTCGTCGGAGATGGTCGCTGCGAATATATGAGGCAGTTCTCGGAGCCATATGCGACCCGTGTTGTATGCAAGCTGCTCGGAATTCCCGAGGACAATTGGCGCGAGCTCGCGGACATTACCGTGGTGATGGGCCAGGCGCTCGGTGTTTCCTACTTCGAGAAGATGGACGAGGTAAACGAGGCGACGGACCGTATGTTCGCGATTGCCGAGAAGCTGGTTGTCGACCGGCGCTCGCGTCCTGCGGGTGAGGATTTCCTTTCGACGCTCCTCTCGGTGAACGAGGCCAGCGAGGACGCTCTCAGCCATCAGGAGATGTTGGACATGATTGTCCTTACAATCTTCGCCGGCATCGACACCACACGCAACCAGCTCGGGCTCGGGATCGACATGTTCATTCAGAACCCGCAGCAGTGGGAATTGCTGCGCGCCCGGCCGGACCTTGCGGAGGCCGCGGTCGACGAGGTCATGCGTGCCCGTCCGACCGTGACCTGGGTAACCCGCGAGGCCGTCGAGGATTTCGAATATCAGGGTCTGCGGATCGCGCGGGGCGCGACCCTCCACCTGTTTTCGCAATCGGCCTGTTCCGACCCCAGCGCCTTTCCTGACCCGGAGTTCGACATTGCGGCGCAGCGCAAGACGCATTTCGGCTTTGGCGGCGGCATCCATCACTGCCTCGGGAATTTCATCGCGCGCGCCGACATGCAGGTCGCTTTCGAGGCCCTGTCCCGCAAGGTTTCCAACATCCGCTACGATGGAGAACCCGTGTTTCTTCCAGATAGTGGCAACACCGGGCCGCTGACGCTCCCCATCAAATTCGAGGCCGTCGCATGAGCACCGCCGAGCAAACTTTGTCTCTTGCCGCCATCGAGCAGCGCCTCGATGCCGAGGCGATCCGGATCATCCACGTCGGTCAGTTCGACTATGCGGGGATGTTTCGTAGCCGCCGCATGGACAAGGCCGCCTTCTTGAACTGGGCCCGGGCGCCGCGATTTTCGAACACGCTTTCGAAATGGAATTACGCCGAATCCCTTCACGCGGGCGGTCCGTACCTGACGGAGCGCGTTGCGATCGACATCGACTCGCTTCGGCGCTTTCCGTTCGAGGCCAATGCCGTGCTCGTCATCGCGGACCACTGCGGGGCCTCGGCCAATGTTACTCCGCGTTCCGTATTGAAAGCCCAGCTCAAGCGAGCTGCCGATCTCGGCTTCGACGTCCGGGCAGCGTTCGAAGTCGAAATGATCTTCCTGGCCGAAACCGCCCAGTCAATGCGCGATGCCGATTATCGCGGCCTGCGCCAATTTGTTCCCGACAACAAATGCTGGTCCGGGCAGACCGCAGCACAGGAGGCGATGTTCGTCGCCGAACTCGACGATGCGATACGGGCCAGCGACATCAACCTGTTCACCGTGGGCGGCGAAATGGGGCCTGGATGCTTTGAGGCGACGCTCGGCGCTACCGATGGTTTGCGCGCCGCAGACGACGCCGCGGTGCTACGTCAGACTGTTCGGGCCTTTGCGCGGCAGCGCGACATGACGGCGCTGTTCATGCCCTATGTCGGAACCGGCTATCCGGGGCTTGGAGGACATATCAACCTTTCGCTGGTCGATCGTTCGACAGGCCGGAACCTGTTCTCCGACCCGGCGGGCACCACCAACCTTCTGGCGCGTCGCTTCATCGCCGGCATGTCACGCGTGGTGCCGGACGCATTCGCCATGTGTGCCCAGTCGGTCAATGCATACCGCAGGCTCGCTCCCGGGAGTTGGGCGCCCAAGTCGTTGACCTGGGCGGAATGGACATTCACCACCGCGATCCGGTCGGTCCCCGACGACTCCGACAATGCGCGCCTGGAATTCCGGGTTCCTGCCGCTGACTGCAACACACATCTCGCGCTCGCGCTCATGATCGGGGCAGGCCTCGAAGGCATCGAAAGCGAGCTCGGCGTTACCGACCCGTCGCCGGACCTTGGTCCGGACGAGATTCCCGCCGGCGCCTCCCGCTTTCCTTCGAATCTCGGTTCCGCAGCCGAGACGCTGCGCGCAAGTGGCCTGGCGCGCAAGCTGTTCGGTGATCCTTTCATCGACAACTTTGCCGATGCCTGCGCCAGCGAACATGCGAGCCTCGCGCGCGCGGTGAGCCGGGACGAATTCGCACGATACGCCGAAGGCTGACGGCCGCATCCCTGCGGTCGCAGGGGTGCAGTCATTCATTCCATTATTCATTCTCAGGGGAAATCGATGTCCGATCTTGCAAATTATGTCGCCGACGAACAACGCAAGGAGCGTGTCCGCCGCGTCGGAGACAAAATCAAGGCGCTCGGAATTCAGCATGTCTATTTCCAGTTTATCTCAGTCACCGGGCGCGTCATGGGAAAGTCCGTCCCTGCGGACCACTGGCTGACAATTGCAGAAAAGGGCGTGCAGCTTTGGTATGGCGCGGTCGCCGACGTTCAGGTCGACCGTCGGGGTGAATATATCGGCTATTCCGCGAATGCCGCCGAACTGGTCGCGCTGCCCGACCCCGAGACCTTCGTCCAGCTACCTTGGAACAAGTCCGTCGCGCGTGTGTTCTGCACGCTCTTCCGCCACCGTGAGGAAGAGGAGGATGCCGGTGCGTTTCTCACCTCGGATTGTCGCGGCAATCTTCGGCGTATCCATGCCGAATTCCAGGATCGCCATAAGCTCGGCCTGCGGCTCGGCTGCGAACCCGAGATGATGTGGCTGAAGCGCGGGCCGGACGGCAAGGCGGCCGGCGGCGCCACGCGTCCGCTCGGTTATCATATCGACCAGTTCGAAGCTTTGTCTCCGGTCATCATGCGCGTGCACGAATATGCTCGCGCGATGGGGCTCGACATGATCCAGGGCGATCATGAGGACGCGCCAGGACAGCTCGAGCTCAACTTCATGTATGACGATGTGCTGCGGACCGCGGATCGGCTGACGACCTATCGGCAGATCTGCGCGCAAGTCGCGCGTGAATTCAACCTGATCGCGACCTTTATGACGAAGCCTTTCGAAGGGGTTTCGGCCAATGGGTGCCACCACAATGTCTCGCTCTGGTCGGGCGGAGACGATGTGGTCAACAGCTTCGAATATGGCGCTGATGGCCTTCCCGGCCTCGATGAAAGCTTCACCTACCGGAAGGGTGGATCGAACGCCTTTCTTCGAGAGACGGGCGAGTGGTTGCCCGATACCGTCGGCCTTCAGTCGATCGGCGGCCTCATCGAGCATCTTCCCGCGCTGACCGCGATCGGGTCGTCTACCGTCAATTCATATCGCCGCATGAGCGATACGGGTTTCTGGGCGCCGATCTATGCCGACTGGGGCATGCAGAACCGCACCGTCGGAATCCGCGTATCGGCGCCGGGTCGCGTCGAGTATCGCGCCGTCGACAGTCTCGTGAACCCTTATTTGATGGGGGCAGGGCTGCTGAAGGCCTTCGACGACGGTATCGTTCGCAAACTGGATCCGGGCCGTCCCGAACAGCGCAACATTTACGAAGCGATGGATGCCGGCAAGAAGGTGCAGCGCTTGCCTTCCGACCTTCGCGATGCGCTCCTCGCGCTCGAGGCGGATCCCGTCATTCTCGACGCCATGCCCGGGGACATGGCCCGCTGCTTCTTCCACCTGAAGCGCGACGAATGGGCACGCTTCATGTCGACCGTCACTGAATGGGATTATGACCGCTTCCTGGAATATCTCCCCTGATTGCAACTATTCCGACACCAGCCGACAGAGGACGGCTGGTGTCGGTGTTTCGGAGTTTTCCTGATGACACACAGGCGACCGCTCGTTGGGCTCGTGATGGACGAGCGACTTATCGACGAGATGCCCAATCAGGTGATCGGCGAGAAATATGCGTCAGCGATCAGCGATTTCTCGGATTGTCTTCCCGTAGCACTCTGGCCGTCGCCGAGAGGCGAAGACCTCGACATCCTGCTGGAGCGCTTCGACGGTTTTGTCTTCCCCGGGAGCATCTCCAATGTCGATCCCGACCGATATGACGGAGCCGAGCGTCAGCCCCCCTTCGACCTCCGGCGAGATGAGTTCGCCCTGTCGCTTGCGCGCGCGGTCGTTTCACGGCGATGCCCCGCCCTTTTCATCTGTCGCGGCTACCAGGAACTGAACGTCGCGCTCGGCGGCAGTCTGCGCACGCAGTTAGAAAAGCGGGACTCGACCGTGGCGCACCATTCCGAGGAAGGCGTCGCCATGGATGTTCGGTACGCGCCCTTGCACGAGGTCACTCTCGCCGATTGGTCCGCGCTTCGTTCCATATTCGGCACGACTCGCTTCGGTGTGAACTCGCTTCATTACCAGGGTCTCGAACGTGTTGCAGACGCGCTCGTGGTGCATGGCACGGCCGACGACGGCCTTCCGGAGCTGGTGGCTGTCGCCGATCACCCCTTTGCGGTTGGCGTCCAATGGCATCCTGAGTACAAACCGGAAAAGAGCGCACCAAATCGTGCGCTTCTGGAGGCATTCGGGCGGGCGGTACGCGGCGAGCTCAATCTTCAGGACAAGCGGATCTGACACGAGGTGGATTAGGTGGAGAAAATCGAGCGCGGAAAGGATGGCACGGGGAAAGCACCCGCCTACGCGCTGGGAGAAATATCCCTGAGGCTTGACGGGAGTGGCGACGCGCTCGTCGATGCGATCACGCGCGAGGGCTGGGTGCTCGGAGCAAACCCTACACAGCGGGAGCTGCTGGGTCTCGACGAACTGCCGCAGCGCATCGAATTGGAGGCCATCTACACGGCTGACTCTTGTCGATCGCTCCTGGAGCTTTTCGCGCGCGATCTTCCTACCGGCTTTGTGACTTCGCTTGAACTTGAGCTTCGCGGACGCGAGGGAGAGCCGATCCCGGTCCTCGCACGATGCTGCAAGATCGCGGCGCACCCCGAGCATATCTTCCGCCTGACAAAGTTGCCGTTCGGCGCTGCGAATATCACGCGACGCGAGTTATTCGATCTCAACAGCCTGCTACGACAGATTCTCGATCAGGCGCGCGATGGTCATTGGTGCATCGAATTTCTCGAGCCGGTTTCTCTCGACCGCCCCGAAGCTGCGATCATCGCCCAGATATTCGAGAATGCGGCGGTGTGGCGCGTCGCCAACAGGGCGATGGCGCGTCTCTACGAGCTTCCCGACGATGCGATGATCCAAGAAGGTGATGTGCATCTCTACTGGCCTCGAAGCCCTGAAAACGAGCGGTTCGTCACGGAAATCATCAGATCCAACTATGCTATCGACAGGGCATTGTCGGTAGACATGCGCCATGATGGCACCCCGATCGTCATCGAGAATGATGTCCGTGCCCATTTTCATGACGGGCAACTGATCCGGATTTGGGGACGGTGCCGCGAATTGCCCGATGACGCCGGGATGAGCGCACGTCTGCAGGAGACCTCTACAGCAACCGTCGATGAGCCGGGCGCCGGACGCGGAGCGGAAGCGGGGACGGGAGGCGCGGTTGGAGCGTAGATCGCAAATCTCTCCGATGAATTTTGCCGTCAGCCAGTCGGGCCCGGTCTCTCAGAGCGCGCTCGAAGAGATGCTGGCCTCCCCGGCCTTCACCACGATCGCCAACCTTCTGGCGACCGGGCTTGTCGTAATCTCGCCCGACGAAGCCATCGTCCACATCAATGTGGCGGCCGGACGCTATCTCGGCGTAGAGCCGCAGGACGTTTTTAAGCGTCCCTTGACCACGCTGCTGCAGAATTCGAGAATATTGCCCTCCGACTGGACGGCCTTCGTGCAGAAGGGGAGAAGCGAAAAATCCTTCGTCGGAGCCGAGGGCGAGCCGCAGTTTCATGTTACGCGCCGGGTCATACCGGCACGCGGGGCGCGGTCCGGCTACACGGTATTTGTCTTGTCGCCGCCGGGACAAGGCACGGCCGACCAAGGCACGGCGGAGCAGGCCCAGACCCGCGGCGCCCTCATCCTGCCGCCGAATCTCAGGGCACGGATCGACCGGGCCGTGACGGCCCATCGTCGCGGATTGCGCGTCTTGCTCCTTGGCGAGTCGGGAGTGGGCAAGACCTCGATCGCGAAATACATCCATCAGGCATCCTCCGGCGCCGACAAACCCTTCATCCATGTGAACTGTGGTTCCATTCCCGAGACCTTGATGGAATCGGAAATGTTCGGTTACGAGCGGGGCGCCTTCACCGGTGCGCTCAGCAGCGGCAAGACGGGCTTTGTCGAGAGTGCAGAAGGCGGCACGCTCTTCCTCGACGAGGTCGGTGAGATTCCCATTACCTCGCAGGCGAAAATATTGAAATTCCTCGAGGACAGCACAATCCAGCCGATCGGCTCGGCAAAGTCGCGCAAGATCCGGACGACCGTCATCGCGGCTACTAATCGCAATCTCTCGGAAATGATTGCGGAGCGGACGTTTCGGCGGGATCTCTATTTTCGAATTGCGACCTTTCCCGTCACGATTCCGCCACTGCGCGATCGCGATGACCGCAACATCCTGCTTGATGCCTTTTTGACGAATGCCAACGAGAATCGCGACAGACCGCTCGGCCTGACCGAGGCATGCCGCTCCGCGATCCTGAATGCGCCGCTGCCAGGAAATCTGCGCGAGATGCAGAGTATCGTTCAGTATCTCGACATCGTTTGCGACACGCTGGCCGACGCGTCCGACCTCGCCGACGAGGCAATCTTGGGCAAAGGCACTCCCTCGGCCACTTCGGTCGCGGAGGATGGCGTCGGCGGTCTGCTGCGCGATCAGGTTCGCGCGATCGAGGCCCGGATCATTCAGGCTGCCATCGACAAACATGGAAGCAAGAAGGATGCCGCGGCAAGCCTCGGGATCGATGTGACAACGCTCTTGAGAAAATTGGCGCGCGAAGCCGATGAGGCGCGCTGACGGCTCGCCGTGCGCCAGCCGGCAGCAAACATGGACACCGTTTACCCGGCGCCTAGCCGCTCTCGCATATGATATTGCGCAGATGCAGCATGTCTCCGCCCAGCAGGGCGAGTTCCGCGTCGTTCCTGGAGCCGGACACCAGCGATGCCGACAGGCTGAATCCGGGTGGTAGGTCGGTCATGGGAACGGCCACTGTACTGATGCCGCGGTAGGTTATGTCGCGGTCGATCGCATAGCCGTAGCGCCTCGCCCGGACGACTTGCTGTTCGAACTCCGCGAACGAGAATGGAATTTGCCATCGTACGGCGGCAAACCGTTGTTCGAGTTCGCTTCCCTCAACCATTTGCGCAGCGGCGATAGCGCGGCCGACCGCTCCACTGCCGAGCGGCTGGCGTTGTCCCTCGTCGAGGCGTAATCGCACGCCCCCTCTGGTTTCTGCCTGCGCGATAAGCTGGACCCGTTCGCGCGAGACGATCTTCCACAGGCCGATGGCGGCATCGGATGACGCTGCAAGCTCGTCGATCAGGGGCTGGGTTCGCTCGATCAGCCTCGATGTTAGATCCTTGCGTAAAGCGGGAAGGTCGGCCCACTCGACCGCAAGCCGGTAAGTCTTCGATTGCCGATCGCGAGCGACTGGTCCTTCCTGCGTTAGTGTTGTCAGCAGGTTGAGGCAGGAAGACGGACTGATGCCGGAACGCACGCTGATCTCGGTGAGACGCATCGGCATTGCGTCAGCGAGCAGGCGCAAAATTGCAAAGGCTTGCGAAAGCGAGCGAACTGATTCGGCCATAACTCGATTTAGTTCAGCATTCTGAAAAATGCATGTACAATGTTGAATAATCTCCTGGCGCTTGCCTATGGGGCGATTGCCTAAGCGCCAGCGAAACATTTCAGGAGGACGCGCAAGTGACGAGCCGGACCGGACTGCCTTTGCGCGCCTTGCTCTTTGTACCGGGCGATTCTGAAAGAAAGATCACCAAGGGGCTCGATACGAACGCCGATATCCTCATCCTCGACCTCGAGGACGCGGTGGCTCCCGCCATGAAGGACTCAGCCAGATCAATAGTTTCAGGTCTGCTGTCGGCAAGCAGGCGCAAGCCTTTGGTCGCTCGCGTCAATGCATTTGATACGACCTGGCATCTCTCCGATGTTGCCTCGATTGTTCCGCTCGCGCCCGACGCCATCATGCTACCGAAATGCGAGAGCGTAGCCGACGTGATACGGCTCGACGCCCAGATTGCGACGCTCGAGGCGAGTGCTGGGCTCCGGCCCGGTATCATACAGATCATCCCGCTTGTCACCGAGACCGCCGCGTCACTCCTGTCCATGGATTATCGCGGCGCTAGCGAGCGCCTCGCGGGCCTGGCATTCGCCGGCGAGGATCTGGCAGCCGATCTCGGCGTCTCGCCGCGCGACGAGATGGGGCTCAACCCGCTCCTGGTCGATGCACGTCGCCGGGTTGCGATTGCTGCGGCCGCGGCCCAAGTGCCCGCGATCGACACGCCGTTCCCGGATCCGCGCGATGCCGCTGGCCTGTCGCGCGAGACATCAGAGGCGGCGCGCTTGGGGTTCGCCGGGAAGATGTGTATCCATCCGGGGCAAATCGACGCCGTGCGCTCGGCGCTTTGCCCTCCCGAAAACCAGATTGTCTGGTCTCGGGCCGTTGTGGCTCATTTTGCTTCGGCTTCCGACAATGGTGTCACGCTCCTCGATGGGAAAATGATCGATCGGGCGCATCTTCGGCTCGCCGAGCGCTGCTTGTCGCGCTGCACCGCTGCGGAACTGGCGGCGACGCACGCCGGCTGACGCTTGGCAATCGGGTTCTTGCTGCTCCATCAGACGCTGGCCGTTGCCGCCATGACCGGCCGCCCGTCGCGGGCGAAGGCGCCGAGTTCTACCGCATCGCCGCTGCCGCGCAGGACGAGATGCAGATCCTCGCCGCAGATAGCGGGTGAGGTTCCCCGGAAATCGAAACGTGTGAGGGCGTTGTCGCCGAAATGCCGCGCCGCGAGGTCGAGCAGCAGCGTTGCGGCAAGCGGGCCGTGGACGACAAGGCCTCGATAGCCTTCTTCTTGGGTCGCATAGGGCAGGTCGTAATGGATGCGGTGGCTGTTGAAGGTCAGCGCCGAGTAGCGGAACAGTAGCGCCTCCGACGGCACGAGCATCCGGTGCGCGTCCCAGTCGGACGTATCGAAGCTGCCATCGCCGGGCGGCGGCGGGGCGGGCGGCGCTCCGGCTGGCGCCGGTTCGCGGAAGACTATCGACTGCATTTCGTGCACCGCTAGTTCGCCGTCGCCGTGGGTTTCGTGGGCGACCTCGGCGAACACGAGCTTGCCGGTGCCGCCCTGCTTCTCGGTGATCGAGACGACGCGCGCGCTGCGAATCACCGATTGGCCGGGGCGCAGGGGGGCGAGGAATTCGACCTTGCTCGCGGCCCACATGCGGCGAGGGAGCGGGATGGGCGGCAGGAAGCTGTCGTCGCTGTCCTCGCGCACCGGATGTCCGTCGGCGCCGAGGATCGCAGTGGGGGCATCGGGAAGGCAGAGGCACCAGTGATAGGCTTGCGGGACGCTGCTGTCGCTAGGGGCGGCGCGGTCGAGCGTCGCGAGCCAGCGCTTCGCTGCGGCCGGTTCGACATGATCGTGGCGAATATCCTCGCGGCCGATCCAGGCGTCCCAATTGCTCATCATTTACGTCCTCCGGTCAGCGCGGCGCGATAGGCCTGTGCAGCCACCAAGGTAGATCGTAAGTCGCTCACGCTCAGGCGGCGCGCTCGAAGATCGCCGCGATGCCTTGACCACCGCCGATGCACATCGTCTCGAGGCCGTAGCGGCCATTGCGGCGGACGAGTTCGCGCGTCAGATTGGCGAGGATGCGCCCGCCGGTGGCGCCGATCGGATGGCCGAGCGAGATACCCGATCCGTTGACGTTGAGGATTTCGTTCCGGCTGTCGTCATCGGACCAGCCCCAACCCTTGAGCACCGCGAGAACCTGCGGTGCGAAGGCTTCGTTGAGTTCGACGAGGTCAATGTCGCCCCAGCCCAGCCCATTGCGGGCGAAGAGGCGTTCGACAGCGGGAACCGGGCCGATACCCATGCGGCTGGGGTCGCAGCCCGCCGCCGCCGAGCTGTGGTACCAGGCGATCGGTTCGAGCCCGAGTTCGTCGAGCTTGTCCTCGGCGACGACGAGGCACGCGGCGGCAGCGTCATTCTGCTGGCTCGCATTGCCCGCGGTGACCACGCCGCCTTCGAGCGGCCCCAGCTTGCCGAGTGTTTCGAGCGTCGCGTCGGCGCGGTATCCTTCGTCGTGCGCGAAGATCACCGGGCCGCCCTTTTTCTGCGGCACCGATACCGGCACCAGCTCGTCGTCGAACAGCCCATTCGCCCACGCCGCAGCAGCGCGCTGGTGGCTGCGCACAGCATAGGCGTCGCATGCCTCGCGGCTGATGTCATAATCCTTCGCCAGATTTTCGGCGGTGTCGATCATACCGGTGATGACACCGAAGCGCTCGATCGGCTGCGACATCACGCGGCCGCGCGTCAACCGGTCGTGAAGCGTGAGGTTGCCCGCGCGGATGCCCTTGCGGACGTCGGTCGTATAATGCTCGACGTTCGACATCGATTCGACGCCGCCCGCGACGACAACGTCGGACATGCCCGTCTGCACCATCATCGCGGCGTTGGTCACCGCCTGCAGTCCCGACCCGCAGCGGCGATCGAGTTGATATCCCGGCACTTCGAGCGGCAGGCCCGCGGCAAGCCACGACCAGTGGCCGATGCTCGGCGCCTCGCCATTTCCGTAACCTTGCGAAAAGACGACGTCGTCGACGCGCGCCGGATCGATCTTCGTACGTTCGACCAGCGCCTTCAGGATCACCGCACCCAATTCGCCCGCGGTCAGCGAAGACAGGCTGCCGCCGAACTTGCCTACGGCGGTGCGGATCGGTGCGACAATGGCGGCGCGGCGAAGGGGCATGGCTTGGGTCTCCGGTCAGGCAAAGGGGGACGGGTCGGCGTCGATCAGTTCGCCGCGGCAAATTCGCGCAGCATATGCTTAGCGATCTGGAGCTGCAGGATCTGCGTCGTACCTTCGTAGATGCGATAGATGCGCGCATCGCGGAAGAAGCGTTCGGCATCATATTCGGCGAGATAGCCCGCGCCGCCATAAACCTGGACGCAGGCGTCGACGACGCGCCCGCACATTTCGGATGCGAACACCTTGAACGCCGCGGCTTTTCTGAGGACATTCTCGCCCGCGTCGGCGCGGCGCGTGACATCTTTCATCATGCATTCGGCGGCATAGATGTCGATCTCGCTCTGCGCGAGCATCTGCTGAATCAGCTGGAAGTTGGCGATCGGTTCACCGAATGCCTTGCGTTCGGTCGCGTAGCGCACTGCGCTGTCGAGTGCGCGGCGGGCATAAGCCGTGGCCGCGGCGCCGACCGACATCCGGCCGTTGTCGAGGCTCATCATTGCGAAGGCGAAGCCTTTGCCGAGCTCGCCGCCGAGCAAAGCTTCACCGCCGACGCGGACATCGTCCATCACGATATCCGCGATATGGCTGCCCGACTGGCCCATCTTCTTGTCCGACTTGCCGATCGTCACGCCGGCAGCATCGAGCGGCACGATGAAGGCCGAGACATGGGCGTTCTTGGGCAGATTGTCCTTGCTGGTGCGCGCCATGATCAGGCCGACCTTGGCGAAGGGGGAGTTGGTGATGTAGCGTTTGGTGCCGTTGAGCACCCAGCCATTGTCGGTCTGGGTCGCGGTGGTCTGAAGCCCCGCCGAGTCCGATCCCGAACCCGGCTCGGTCAGGCCGAACGCGGCGATCTCGCCTGACGCGACGCGTGGCAGCCACTCGGCCTTCTGCGCCTCGGTCCCGCCATTCTTCAGCGCGGAGGCGAACATGCCGATGTTGATCGAGATGATCGAACGGAACGCCGGCATCGCATAGCTCAGCGTATGGATGGTGCGGATATACTGGCTGACGTTCATCCCCGCGCCGCCATGCTCCTCGGGGATCGTCAGGCCGAACAGGCCCATGTCGCGCATCTCGGACAGGATCTCGTCCGGAAGCTCGTCGCTCTCGATGATCTCCTTCTCCGCGGGGAGAAGGCGTTCGCGCACATAGCGCTGAAGCTGTTCGATGAATTGCTCGAAGACGTCTGCGTCCATGCCGGGGTTGCTCATGGCTTGATCCTCAAATCGGGTCGTAAGGAAACACATGCGCCGACACTTCGTCGGCGCGCGCAAAGCTGGGGCGGAAGGCCGGGACCAGTTCGTCGGCGATCGTCTCGGCGGTCCAGCCTTCGACCTTCGTCATCGAACGAATGGGGCGCGGCTTCGAAAAGAGCATGATCTCGTTCTTGCGCACTGAAAAGATTTGGTTCGTCACATCCTTCGACAGGTCGGAGGCGAGATAGGCGACGAGCGGCGCGATCTTGTCGGCCGACATTGACTGGAGGCGCTGGACGCGCTCCTGTTCGGCGGACGTCGTCGCGGGGATGGACGAGGTCATGCGGCTCCATGCGAAGGGCGCGATGCAGTTCGAGCGCACCCCGACGCGCGCCATGTCGAGCGCGATCGATTGCGACAGCGCAACGACGCCGAGCTTCGCGGCAGAATAATTCGCTTGGCCGATATTTCCGATCAACCCGCTGGTTGAGGTGAAGTGGATGAAGCTACCCGACTGCTGCTCACGGAAATAGGGCGTCGCGGCCTTCGACACGTTGAACACGCCGGTCAGATTGACCTCGATGACGCTCTTCCAATCCTCATAGCTCATCTTGTGCCAGATCATGTCGCGGAGGATGCCGGCATTGTTCACGACCGCGTCGATCTGACCGAACTTCAATATCGCATCCTCGATGATCGACGCGGCTTCCTTCGGGTCGGCAACGTTGGCGAAGTTCGCGGCCGCCTTGCCACCCGCGGCGATAATGTCGTTGGCGGTCGTTTCGGCCGGCGCGGCGTCGCCACCGTCGCCCGCCTGCGCCACTCCCGGGTCGTTGACGATGACCGCCGCGCCCTGTGCCGCGCAATACAGCGCCAGCTCGCGCCCGATCCCGCGTCCCGCGCCGGTGATCGCGACGACTTTTCCTGCCAACGCTTTGGGCATCATGCTTTCCCTTCGGTTCGAGATGCATCCATAAACTGCACGTGGCATGGAATTCATCATTTAGAATGAAGATTTCAGAATGTTGAATTTTTCTGCGACGGAAGGGGCGAGAGGGAGGCATTTCGCGCCGACCGATGGCCCCGCTCAGATACTCCCCCGCTTCAGGAGGCGACCTGCGTTCTCACGCGCAAGGGAGCGCATCCTCCACCGCGGCCGCGGGAGGCCAGGCTGCCCTAGCGAGTTTCCGCATGATCCGGCCTCCGGCCGGATCAGAGCGATAGTGGGGCGATGCTTTGCGATGGGTAAATAGCCGCGAGAGAGTCTTGCGGTGCCCGATATTGGGCCGGATGCTGCCCGCGGCGCTGATCTCTTCCCTTCTCGGGGTCGGCACCGAGTATATGTCGGGCGGCGACGGCGACCTCGTGCGCGCATTGCGTTCCGGATTGCAGTGCAGGCCGAACGAGGCGGGGACCTGATGTCGAAGCTCTCCCGCAAATGTCAACACAACCTAGTCCAATACGCTGCAACTTTGCGCGGCCGCGCTGCACCATCGCAGCGACGCGCACGAGGGAAACGATACGAGGAAAATCTAAGAATTTGTATTTAAACGACTTATCCATAGTGGCGCGAACATTGCTTTAGTTCCCCGACACGGCCGGCAAACGGCTCGGAACCAAAAGGGGGTGAGCAATGAAGTCCTGTACAACTATATCCGTGTCGAAGCGGGCGCTCAGCGGCCTGCTGCTGGGGACCTCGCTTGTGGCCGCCACCGCCGTTCAGGCGCAGGATGGAAACACGATAACCGACAATAGGACCGACGAAGCGCAGCAGGATGACGGGTCGGTGTTCAGCCAAGAAATTACCGTCACCGCGACGCGGCGGTCGGAATCGGTGAACAATGTCGGCATTTCGATCACCGCGCTCGGCGGCGAGCAATTGGCCAACCTGCGGATCAACGAGCCCGAAAAGCTGGCGCTGGTTACCCCCGGCGTGACGATCGCCAAGGCGGCCGGATCGGCGGTCAGCGTGATCACCATTCGCGGATCGGGCAACAGCGACTTCGCCGCACACCATGAAACGCCGAGCGCGGTCTATTTCGATGGCATCTATGCCGGCGCCGCGACAGGGGGCAGCTTTCCGGCCTTTGACCTCGAGCGCGTCGAGGTGCTGCGCGGACCGCAGGGCACGCTTTTCGGTCGCAATGCGACCGGCGGCCTCGTGCATTTCATCAGCCGCCAGCCGACGCAGCATTTCGAGGCCGGCGGTGAGATCGGCTATGGCCGTTTCGACCAGCTACGCGCCGAAGCCTATATCAGCGGTGCGCTGTCTGAAGCCGTTTCGGCGCGCCTCTCCGGCTTTTACATTCGCGACGACGGCAATGTCGAAAATCAGTCGGGCGGAGCGCGGCTCGGCGCGCAGGACCGGCTCGCGGGCCGCTTCCAGTTGCTGATCGAGCCCGGTTCCGATACCGAGGTCCGTCTGATCGCGCGCGGGTTTCGCGAGCGCTCGCGCGACGGTGTCTATGACCCGCTGCCCTCATATGTTGATGCCAACGGGGTCAGCCAGTTTGTCCCCGCCGACGGCGATATCCATGGCACCGGCGCCGGCAAGGATTTCTACGGCTATCGCGAAGCCGACGACAATCCCTGGACCGCCTCGCCCAACCTGATCGGCCGGATGAACAAGGACATCTATGCCTTCACGGGCAGCATCAATCACGACTTCGGCGGAGCCAAGCTGAGTTCGTTGACCGATTATACCAAGGTCAAATCCTATTATCTCGAAGACACCGATTCGACCCCTTTCGCTCAGGCATTTTACGACGCATCCGAAAATTCCGGCCAATGGTCGCAAGAACTGCGCCTGAACGACGACGACGGGGCATTCCGCTGGGTCGGCGGCATCTATCTGCTCAAGCTCGACGGACTCTATAACACGCGCTTTTCGCTGCCGACGCTCGCCAACCTCTTCGATCCCGAAGCCTTCCCCGACCCCCTGTCGAGCGCGACCCCAACCAGCGTTTATGAGGTACGTACCAAGACTGCCGCGGTCTTCTTTCAGGCCGAACAGGATTTGTCGGAACAGTTGACGCTGATTGCCGGCATACGCTGGACCTGGGACAAACGGAAACTCGACCTGTTCGGCTCGTGCGTCGAGACGGCCGAAGGCGCCTGTGCGTTCGACGGCTTCCTGACCTCACCCGACATCATCAGTGCGATCGGTGGCGCCGACAACATGATCCACCTGGGCCAGAAGAGCGACGACTGGTCAGGCCGCATCGAACTCGACTGGAAGGTGGCGCCGGGCATGCTGATCTATGCCAGCGCCAGCAAGGGTCTGAAGGGGGGCGGCTTCACCGTCCCGCTCGACGGTCTGCTCCGCCCGGACCAGCTACCCTATCGTCCCGAAAATCTCTATGCCTATGAGCTCGGCTTCAAGGCCCGCGTGATCCCCGAGCTCAGGATCAACGGCAGCGCCTTTTATTATGATTACAGGAACTTCCAGACCTTTCTGTTCAGCGGCTTGACCTCGGTCATCCTGAACAAGCAGGGCAATTTCAAGGGCGGCGAGCTTGAGGTCGTCGCGACTCCCGGCGACGGTGTCGACCTGCTCGGCGGTGTGTCCTATCTCGACGCCCGGGTGGAGGATGTCGCGACGCCGAACGGCGTTATGGACCAGCGCCCGATCAATTCGCCCAAGTGGAAACTCAACTGGCTGGCGCGCAAGGCGTTCGACCTCGGCGAGTATACGCTGGCGGTCCAATATGACGGTAACTATTCGTCGAGCCGCTATTACAACGTCGTCAATTCGCCCGTCGTGCGGGCCGGCTCCTATGCGCTGCACAATGCGAGCATCTCGCTCGCGCCGTCGTCGGACCGGTGGAAGCTGTCGGCTTATGTCGAAAATATCGGAAACACCGCCAATATCAATTCGATCTTCGACCTTTCGACGCTCGGCTACACGATCCGCAAGTTCGGGCGCCAGCGGACGTTCGGACTATCGCTCGCCGCCAAATATTGAAGCGACGATGTCGGACGGGCCCAGAGGAGGGGTCCGGCCGCAGCCGGTGTCCTCGACCGGCAACATCGCCGTGGTGACGGGCGCCGCGGGCAGCAGGCCGACGCCCGTAAACAGCATCCACAACGACAGCGCGCCGATCAAGGGTAGCTCGATGGCCTGCGCCACATTCGCGAGGCCCGCGATGGCGAAGATGAAATTGGCTCCAAAAAAGAACCCGGCGACGATGAGCAAGCCGCCGAGGCCGGCGTTTGTCTGGAGTTGAGCCCGGCCGACGACGATGCACCAAAAAGCCATCAGCGGCCCTTCCACCCACCATAGCCCTCCCTGGGCCATGGCGACCACCCCCAGCCATGTACTTTCCGAGGCCGCCCGGATCATGGCATCGCCTGTGGCATGCGCATGGGCCAACGCCGGCAATGCCGCGAGTTGCATAGAGGCGCCCGCAACACCCAACACCACGAAGCACGTTATACACAGCGTCGCAATTTCGATAAACACATCCCGGTCCCCGCGCCGCCGCGACCAGAAATAGCCTCCAACGACCAAGAACGACAGGTAGACGCCGATGTCGGCGAGCATCGACGCGACGAACCAGTTTTGCGCTGCAGCTGTCATCGCCAATGCCATCGCGGGGTGCGCCAAAACCTCGAAGTCGCCTCCGACCGCGATCGCATAGCAGGCCAGCATGGCCCAGATGAACAGCGCTCCGAGAATCGCCGCGCACGCAGCAAATCTACGGCCAGAATCGGTCGAGGTTTTTACGATGGACATATTAGGCTCCAGCAGTTCGACCCCTTGCCAGGGGGGGCTCGACAAAGGATTTTGATTTGATCGCCCGACGAAGATCATCGCCGTCGTCCGGTGTGAGACCGCCGTGCGACCCGGATATGATATTTGTCAAGAGTCAAAGTTTGAGGAGGCGATCTAGTCGGAGCGCTCTTCCCCGTCGCAGCGCCGCCATTCACCCGGTAATAAAAACTTGACTGATGACAAATTTGTTGCTCGACCCGCCGCAATAAGTGTCCGCGATGGGAAGGAAATCGAATCTATGAGCGATCAGGAAGCGGGGCAGCAGCGCCTCACACGCCGGGCGGCGATGACGGCGGCGGCGTTGGGCGTGGCGGCGGCTACGCTTCCTCAGGCGCGGGCGTCGGTCGATCGCGGGAAGGGCGACGGAAACGCCTTCGATGCAATTATCGTTGGGGCAGGTTTTGCCGGCCTGACGGCGGCGCGCGAACTCAAGCAACATGGCTACCGTGTACTCGTCCTCGAAGCGCGCGACCGGATCGGCGGGCGCACCTACACCGGCGAGGTTGCTGGCAAGCCGCATGATCTTGGCGGGACCTGGGTGCACTGGCTTCAGCCCCATGTCTGGGCGGAGATCACGCGATATGGCGTCGAACTCGAAGTATCTCCCAATGGCGACGCCGACGACCTCGTGTATCTGGATTTGCAGGGGGCCCGGCACCAGGCCAAGATCTCAGAAATGGGTGAAGCCTTATATGGGCCAATGGTCGCCATGTTGGCCGAGGCGCGCGAAATCTTTCCCCGGCCCGCCGAACCGTTTGTCGACACGAAATGGATTGCGGCAGACACGCTTTCGGTAGCGGACAAAATCGCCGCCACACAGCAAACGCCGGAGAGCCGGATCCTCGTCGAGACATTTCTTACGTCGCTCGGCGGCTGTGCACCGGCAAACATGGCCTGGATCGACGCCGCTCGTCTCTTTGCCCTAAGTGCTTACGATTTCCGGCTGTTTGCGGACGTGTGCGCCCGTTTCAAGATCAAGGGTGGCACGCACGCGCTTTATTCGGCGCTTGCCGCCGATTGCGACGCGACCATTCAGCTGAATAGCCCGGTAGCTTCCATCGAAGCGAGCGGTCAGGGCGTGCGTGTAACAACCGTCAAAGGGGAAACCTACACGGCCGACGCCGCAATCTCGACCCTCCCCTTGAATGTCCTCAACGATGTCAGATTTTCTCCGCCGCTCCCCAAGGAGAAGTCCAAGGTGTCGGCCGAGCGCCATGCTGGACGGGCAAATAAAATCCACATTCTGCTCGAAGGCGAACGCCCCATTTTCGCCGCCTGGGCGCCCGGCAGTGGCCCGAGCCTTCTGAACCAGCTGATGTGGGACAGCGCTGAAAACGGCTACACTCACCTAATTGCATTCGGGACCGCCGATCACCCGCTCCAAATCGAAGACAAGGCAGCAGTACAGGCCGCTGTCCGGCAGTTCCTCCCGGACGCGGTTGTCGCGGACGTCAAAGCGCATGACTGGAACGCGGACCCCTATTCGAAGGGGACGTGGTGTATCTCGCGGCCCGGGCAAATTTCTCATGCGCTGCAAGCGCTGCAGGCGCCGCATGGACGCATCTTCTTTGCAAGCGGGGATTGGGCCAGCGGATGGCGAAGCTGCATCGATGGCGCGATCGAACAGGGAATAGCGACGTCGCGCGCGTTGCATCAGCTGCTCGCCCCGAAGCGCTGACGTAGTGATCGTCGGCGGCGGGGCGGACCGCATGGTTGACCGGCCGTTGAGACTCTTTCGCAGAATTGCGGGGGGAATTGCGATTGACAACATGCTGACGAATATGGATGTTTGGCGAACGACAAGTTTGCAGGGGTCACTTTATCGTAACGGTCGGTGGAGATCGGCGAAGAAATAACGGTGTGCCATTTTTGACATGGCGCAAGGTTGTAACGGCGAGGTTCGGGAGACGTGCTCCCTCCGCCGGAATTGGCAGGGGCATGTCGAATGAAGATCCGATCCAGTCTTGTGGGCGCGGGCGCCTTGCTCCTACTGGCGGCGGCGCCGGCGGCAGCGCAATCCGAAACCGGTAGCGGCGGGACGACCGTTCAGGTCACGCCCTATGTCTGGGCAACGGGGTTTGGCGGGACCCTCCGTCCCGGGCTGGGCGCGCCGACCGTGCATGTCGACAAGAGCTTCGGTGAATTGATGGAGGATGTCGATGCGGCCTTCTTCGTCAGCGGGCTTATCAAGCATGACCGCCTGGTGATCGTCGCCGACCTCACGCACTCGTCATCGTCGCGCGAGGGACTGGTGCCGACCGGCAATCCGGCACTTCCTTTTGTGCCGGCCCAAGGCAAGCTGAGCCAGACGTCGGCGACCGCGCTCGTCGGTTACCGGGCCGTTGAACAGGAAGGTGCCTCGCTCGACGTGCTGGTCGGCGGGCGGGCCTGGTGGATCCGCCCGAAGGCGGCGGTGCCAGCGCTCAATCTTTCGGCGAGCGCGAAGGCGAGCTTCGTCGATCCGGTCTTTGCGACGCGCCTCAACATCAAGGCGTCGCCGAGCCTGACATTCCTGCTGTACGGCGACATCGGTGGCTTCGGTGCTGCATCCGAGGTCACGGGGCAGGCCGCCGCGACGGCAAACCTCCGCGTGACGAAGAATATCTGGCTCTCGGGCGGCTACCGTTATCTCTATGTCGACTACAAGAGCGGCAATGTCCGGACGAACGCCGCGCTCGCCGGCCCGCTTCTGGGCGCGACGGTCACATTCTGATCGACCGGAAGGCAGACGCGGAGCTTCGATAGGGACTTTCGAACTGGACAGGGGCAGGCGATGAACAAGACGGCTTTGCATTGGGGACTAGGTGTTGCGGCAGCGGTCCTCGGTTCGTCCTGCTCCGTCGGCGTACAGGCTCAGGATCGGGCGGTATCCGAAACGCTGTTCCGCAATGTCCGCGTGCTCGACGTGGTGAAAGGGCAGTTGGGTGCACCGACCAACGTTTTGATCGAGGGCGGCCGGATCGCAAAGATCGGCGGCGACATCACCCCGCGCGGGCCTGTAAAAATCATTGAAGGCGGGGGCCGCACGTTGATGCCGGGCATGATCGACGTGCATGTGCATCTGACATTCGGCGCGCTGACGATGCAGCAGATGCTGTCGCCCGACCTGACCCCCGAAAAGGCCGAGGAAGCCGCCGGGCGCCAGGCACATGATATGTTGCTACGAGGGTTTACGGCGGTGCGCGACGCGGGCGGCCCGATTTTTGGACTGAAGCGGCGGATCGACGCCGGCGATGTCGTCGGGCCGCGCGTCTGGCCGTCGGGGGCGGTGATTTCGCAGACCAGCGGGCATGGCGACTTCCGACTACCGAGTGAGCGGTCGCGGAAATTCGGCGGGACAGCTTCGCGATCGGAACTGTTCGGCGCCAATTTCATCGCCGACGGAGCCAGCGAAGTGCTGACCGCGACCCGCGAGAATCTGCGCTTCGGTGCCAGCCAGATCAAGCTGATGGCAGGCGGCGGAACTTCGTCGGATTACGATCCGATCGACGTTACCCAATATACGTTCGAGGAAATGAAGGCGGCTGCCGACGCGGCGGCGGACTGGAACACCTATGTGATGGTCCATGCCTATACGCCGCGCGCGGTCCGCCGGGCGATCGACGCGGGCGTGAAGTGCATCGAGCATGGCCAGCTTCTCGACGAAGCGACGCTCCGCGTGATGGCCGAAAAGGGCATCTGGCTTTCGACCCAGACGCTGGCCGACGACAATCCGAACATGGACACCAATCGGCGCGAAAAGCGTCGCGAAATCCTCGCCAACAATGCCGCGCTTTGGCAGAATGCGAAGAAGCTCGGCGTGAAGCTTGCCTGGGGCACTGACTTCCTGTTCGAGCCCGAACTCAACGCCGAACAGAACGCCTATCTGATCAGATTGAAGTCGTGGTTCACGCCGGCCGAGATCGTCAAGCTCGTGACCTACGACAATGCGCAGCTTCTTGCGCTGTCCGGACCCCGGACGCCCTATGCCGGGAAACTCGGGGTCGTCGAGGAAGGCGCGCTCGCCGATCTCATCCTTGTCGACGGCGATCCGCTCGCTAGGATCGAGCTGCTCGGCGATTCGGTGAAGAATTTCGACGTGATCATGAAGGACGGCAAATTATACAAGGGCGGCCAGTGAGCGGTCCGGCGCTTCGTGCGCGGATGCCGATAGCATGAGCGCATCGCCCGTCGGGACGGTCCCGGTCTGGACCGCGGCGGCACCGATCCTCGCGCTTGTGCTGATAGCGGGCCTCAGCGCGCACGTCATAGGGGTAGAGAATGCGGGCATACTTGCGCTCGCAGCAGCCCTGCTCGGCGCGTCAGTCTTCGCTGCGGTACATCACGCCGAGATATTGGCGTTGCGGCTCGGTGAGCCCTTCGGTTCGATCCTGCTCGCGGTCGCTGTCACGGTGATCGAGGTCGGGCTGATCGTATCCTTCCTCCTATCGGGAGCCGAGGGGGTCGAGACGGTCGCGCGCGACACGATCTTTTCGGCGGTGATGATCGCGGTCAACGGCGTGGTCGGCATCAGCCTTCTCGTCGGCGCGCGGCGGCATGGCGAGCTCGGATTCAAGCTCGATGGGGCGACCGCGGCGCTCGCGGTTCTCGGCACGCTCGCAGTGCTGAGTCTCGTCATGCCCAAATATACCTTGTCGGCGCCCGGGGCGGCCTATTCGTCCGTTCAGCTCCTGTTCGTGGCGTTCGCGTCGCTCCTGCTCTATGGCATTTTCATCCGTGTCCAGACGGTGAAGCACCGCGACTATTTTCTGTTCGGGACCGATGATGGCGAGGCGGAAAGCGAGATCCTTCCCTCGCGCCGCCTTGCGCTCGTCAGTCTTGCCTTGCTCGTCCTTTGCCTGATCGCCGTCGTCCTGCTGGCGAAGCAGCTTTCCTATCCGCTCGACAAGGCGATCGAAGGGGCGGGGCTTCCCCAGGCGTTCGTCGGGGTCATCGTCGCGATGATCGTCCTGCTTCCCGAGAGCATCGCCGCGATCAAGGCGGCGGTTCGCAACAAATTGCAGGTGAGCCTCAATCTCGCGCTCGGTTCGGCAATCGCGAGCATCGGGCTCACCATTCCCGCCGTGGCGATCGTTTCCCTCGTCGTCGCGCAGCCGCTCGATCTAGGGCTTCCGCCGGCGCAGACTGCCTTGCTGGGCCTGACGCTGCTGATCGGCGCACTGACCCTGGGGACGGGGCGCACCACGGTTTTGCAGGGAGCCATCCATCTCGTCATTTGCGGATTTTTCCTGCTGACATCCGCCGTGCCCTGAGTTCGTAACCGTTCGGCCCGCCGGGACCGACAAGAGGAGTGCAAGCCTGTGTCGACCCTGTCCATGATGCTCCGTTTCGCAGGCGCCTTTTCGGTGATCTGCGGTGTTCTCGCGATCCTCAACCCGCTGGCCGCAACGATGGCGGCGGTCACGCTCGCCGCCATCGCCCTGGTCCTGTCGGGCGGAATCCAGCTTGTCGGTGCCTTTTTCGAAACGGGATGGCGGACCCGCGCGCCGTCGCTGCTGACGGCGGGCGCCGCACTCGCGCTTGGCCTGTCGATCCTGTTCCATCCGGTCGCCGGCGCCAAGGCACTCACCATCCTGATGGGCATATTGCTGCTGGTTTCGGGGCTCGGCAAACTGGTGTGGAGCTTCTCGCACCGCGAGGACTCGAGCTTCTGGCCGCTCCTCGTTTCGGGTGCTGTCTCGCTGCTGCTCGCGCTGCTCGTCTATCGCCATCTCCAGGGCGGGCGCTCCGCCATATTAGGCACGTTTCTGGGCGTCGAACTGATGCTCAACGGCCTCGCGCTGCTCGCTGTCGCGGCGCTCGGGCGCCGGGTTCTCGCGGAGGTGAGAGGCTGATGCGACGGGTCGTCGCCTCCGCGGCGATCATGCTGTTCGCGGCCGGCTGCGCATCCTGGCCGCAGGACCGATATGCGTCCTGTCCAACCGCGCCCGAAATGCCCGCCATCACGCGTCTGGCGGACGGGCGACAGAGCACGACGCTTAGTATTCTGATCTACAATGTCGAAGGCCTGCCGTGGCCTGCCCGCAAGAATCGCGGGCCCTCGCTCGACCGGATCGGAAAGACGCTAGCCGATTTCCGGGCGCAAGGCAGGGCGCCCGATATCGTCCTGATGCAGGAGACCTTTACGAGCCGGGCGGCGCGCATAGGCGAGCATACGGGATACGCCAATGCGATCGGCGGGCCGAAGCGATCGGACATGGCGAAGGATCCGGCGGTCGCCGGCGAATTCGTCGCCGAGCGGCGCCGGAAGAAAGGCGAACGCGGGCCGAAGCTGATGCGAAGCGGCCTTTATGTGCTCAGCGATTTTCCGGTCACCGAAATGGTCCGCGAAGGTTTTGCGCGGAACGCCTGCGCGGGTTTCGATTGCCTCGCGGCCAAGGGGATGATGCTGATCCGGGTGACGGTGCCAGGCGTGCCGTCGCCGATCGACATCTTCACGACGCATATGAACTCTGGCCGGGCAGCGCGCGTCTCGCTCGAACGCTCGGGCGAGGCACATCAATATCAGGCGCTCGAGGCGGCGCATTTTCTGGACGAATATCATGTGCCCGATAACCCGCTGATCATCGGCGGCGATTTCAACATGCGCCGGAACCCCGGGCGGTTCGATTTCTTCGCGACCGCCATTCCGTACACAATCGTGCATCGCTGGTGCATCGAGAAGCCCGCAGTCTGCGAGGTCAAAATGTCATGGGATGGTGACGAGCCATGGATGGACACGCAGGACCTGCAGGCTTTCGACAATGGCAACACCGTGTCCGTCGAACCCATCCGCGTTGAGGCGATGTTCGACGGCTCTAACAACGGGGCGCGGCTCTCCGATCACGACGGCTTTCTCGTCACCTATCGCCTGTCCTGGCGAGGGAATGGGCCGCGAAACGCCGACACGCGATGTCCGGACAGGCGGCGCGGCGTTCGTCGAGTCTTCATGTAGGATAGGAGTGTAGGCATGATCTTCGGCATTCGGTTCCGGAGAGGATTGACGGCGGTTTGCGCGGCGGCGCTGGCGAGTGCGCCGATCGCGGCGGAAGCCTGCTCGCGCTTCGTTTATCTGGGCGACGAGGGTCATGTGGTCACGGCGCGTTCGATGGTCTGGAAGTATGACATCGGCACGAACCTCTATCCTGCCGCGCGGTATCGCGCGCAGCGGCGAGGCGGGGCCGAATTCGTTCAAATGGACCGCGAAATACGGACCGGTCGTTGCCACCGGCTATGATGTCTCGACAACGGACGGGGCCAATGAGGCGGGCCTCGTCGCGAATGTTCTCTGGCTTGCCGAAGCCGAGTATCCGAAGTTCGAAAAGGGGAGCAAGCCTGGGCTGACCATCGTCGCCTGGGCCCAATATGTCCTCGACAGCTTTCCGACGGTCGACGCGGCCGTTGCGGCGCTGCGCAAAGAGCCCTTTGTCATCGTGACCGATAATGTGCCGGGTCAGGATCGGCTGACCACTCTTCATCTGTCGCTTTCAGACGCGACGGGCGACAGCGCGATCATCGAATATATCGGCGGCAAGCAGGTCATCCATCACGGCCGCGAGTATCAGGTGATGACCGATTCGCCGACCTATGACCAGCAACTCGCGCTTAATGCCTATTGGCAATCGATCGGGGGAACGACGGTCCTCCCCGGCACGAACCGCGCTGCCGATCGCTTCGCGCGCGCGTCATTTTATGTGAACACCATTCCGAAAACGGGCGATCCGAACCGGATGCTCGCGAGCGTGTTCGGCGTTATCCGCAACGTGTCGGTCCCGCTCGGCATTGCGTCGCCCGACCAGCCCGAAATCTCTTCGACGCGGTGGCGCACCGTCTTCGACCACAAGCGAAAGCTCTATTTCTTCGAGTCCGCGACGACACCCAACACCTTCTGGGTCGATCTCGGCAAGATCGACTTTGCGAAGGAGACGGGCAAGGTCCGCAAACTCGATCTCGGCGTCGACCAGGCGAACCTGTTTTCAGGCGACGTCAGCGGGAAATTCGTCGAGGCACCGGCGTTCCGTTTTCAGGGGATTTGATGCGATGCGGGCGGGGGATGCGGGAGCGCAGTGAACCCGGACCCCGACCGTGACGCAAAGCCGGTTCAACCGGCCGCGAACCGCAGTTTCAGATCCTTCTTGAGGATTTTTCCGTTGGCATTGCGCGGCAGCATTTCGGTCAGGAAATGGATGCGGACCGGCACCTTGAATTGCGCAAGCCGCTCGCCGATCCAGCCGCGCAGATCGTCTTCGCCGACGCTGCTTTCGGGCGCGAGACAGACGACCGCTACCGGTTCCTCGCCGAGCGTCCTGTGCGCGATCCCGATCACGGCGGCATCGATGACGGCAGGATGTTCGTAGAGGATATTCTCGATCTCGCTCGAATAGATATTCTCGCCGCCCCTGATGATGATGTCCTTGGCGCGGTCGACGATATAGCAGAAACCTTCGTCGTCGAGGCGCGCCAGATCCCCCGTCCTGACCCATCCGTTGCGGAATGTTTCCGCCGTTGCTTCCGGGTTGCGCCAATAACCCTTTACGATTTGCGGGCCCGACGCCCACAGTTCGCCGACCTCGCCGGTAGCCATCTCGGCCGTCCCGTCTTCGTTCATGATCTTGATCCGCGAAACGGGGAGCGCGAGGCCGCAGCTGTCGGGCCGAAGCAGATAATCCTCTGCGGCCAGGTTGATCACGGTGGCGCAGGTTTCGGTCATGCCCCAGCCGATCGAAGGCGAGGCCTTGAGATCGCTCGCGATGCGCCGGACGAGTTCCGCCGCTGCGGGCGCGCCACCATAGGCTATCAGGTCAAGCGAACTCAGATCGAAGCGATGGCGTTCCGGATGTTCGATCAATTGCCAGGCGATGGTCGGGACGCCGCCGGTGTTCGTAATCCTTTCGCGTTCGATGAGTCCCATCGCCTGCATCGGATCCCATTTGCGCATCATCACGATCGCATTGCCGGCGTGCATCGTCGGCATCAGGATCGAGCAGCATGCGGTCACGTGAAAAAAGGGAATGACGACGAGGTTCTTGCGCAGGACCGGCTGCGGCGGTCCGTCCCCGCGCCGCAGGGCGCCGCGGTGCGCGAGATAGGGCGCAGCCTGCGTGCAGGCGAGGATATTGCGATGGGAACCAAGCGCGCCCTTCGGCGAGCCCGTCGTGCCGCTGGTGTAAAAGATCGTCGCGTCATCGTCGGGCCCGAGATCGGTATCGGGCAGATCGACATCGGGAAGGCCGCCATAGTCTCCCGGCATACCGATGAACGCCTCGAGCCGTTCCGCATTTTCCGGAAGGCCTTGGCTGCGGGAGGTGATGACATGGCGAAGGTCGCCTAATGTGTCGTAGAAGGGAACAATTCGCTGCCATCGCTCGTCGTCGCAGATCAGCACCTTGGCGCCGCTGTCGGCCAAGCCATAGTTAAGCTCGCTTCCCGTCCACCAAGCATTGAGCGGAACCACGATTGCGCCGATACAGGTGGCGGCAACGAAGGCGACCTGCCATTCGGGCAGATTGCGCATCGCGAGGGCAACGCGGTCGCCCTTCGCGACCCCCCGGGCGCGCAGCCCTTGGGCTAGGGCTGCGGTAGCACGAAACCAGCCTTCATAGCTGACTCGTTCGTCCTCGAAGATCAGGAAGTCGCGCGCGCCGAACCGTGTCCGGACATCGCGGGCGAGCGAGGCGAGGCTCGCAGGCTGGTGCTTCCAGCTACGCGTCGGGACGCCATCGATGTCGATCGTCTCAAACTCGAAGGGGGCGCCGGGCGCACAAAGGCGCTGCTCGGCCTCGGCGAAGCTGATGGCGGGCCAGCGTTGGCCGCTATTCGATGTCGATCCCAAAATCACCTTAGAGTCCCTGCGCCCACGGCGGCATTGAGGTACTGCGAAACAGAGCCGGAGAATCGGCTTGGAACATGTCAGTCATAGATATCCTATGTGGCTTGGGGCTTGAGGACGGCCGGCATTTCCTCATTTCGCATGCCGGGCCTCCAAAGGCTGAATGCGATGGCCGGTGCAAAGATAATGGCAAGGATCACCAGGAATCCGGCGTGGCTGGTGGCCGCGAAAATCGAGCCTCCTAACGCGGTGCCGACGATGCTCCCAGCTTGGTAGCAGAAGCTCCAGCAGCCATAGGTGATCGCAAAAAGGGCGGCGCCGAACTGGCGTTTGGTGAGCGTAAGCCACAATATCTCGCAGGCCCCTATTCCCGATCCGATCAGCAATGCGGCGGCGATTGCCGCCGCGAGATCGGGGGCGACGTCAAGGCGATGCAGTAGCAGCAGTCCGACTGCGATGAACGCCGCCGCTCCGATGCTGGTCCAAACCACTTTCGCCCGGTCGAGCGTCCAGCCGGCAATCAGGTTGCCGGCCATAGCGCCCGCGGCCACCAGGCCGAGGAGGGTGGCCGCGATCGTTGATGAGAAGCCATAGGCCTCGAGCAATTCGGGAGCGCTGATGACATAAGCCATCCCGCCGATCCCCACAAAGATTACAGCGAGCGCCATCGGGGCGGCGATGAACGGATCGATGGCCGAGATTTGTGTTCGCCAGGCGGGGCGAACACCCTCCGCTTCGGCGCTGCCTGTGTCCGTCCCGGCCTTGTTCCGGACGGCGCTATGCCGGCCAAGCGCGGCAACGATCGCTGCGACGATCAGGAGAAGTGAGGCGAGAGCAAGCGATGCGGCTTTCCAGCCCAAGGCGAGGATCGTGGCTTCGGTCGCGGGGGCGAGGATGAGCCCGCCGAATGAGCCGCCGCAATATGCGGCCGCGATCGCCAGTGAAAAGCGCCGCGAAAACCATTGCGAGACGATCACCGGGATCGACACGACCGCGAAAACCTTTCCCGCGCTTGTGATCAGGCGCAGCAGAAACACTTGCCAGAACTCGGTTGTGATCGTGAGAGCGATGAAGGAGCCCGCGATGAGAAGAAGGCCGATCAACAGCAGTCGCCATGCGCCAATGCGGTTGAGGATGGGCGCGCTTACCAGCGCGAGGGGAGCGGCCAACCATAGCGCCGATACCAGGCTACCCGACTGGCTCGTCGACCAACCATGCAACTCCGCGAGTGGCCGGCAAAGAATGATGAACCCGTAGAGGGCCGAGCCATAAAGCACGGTCATCACCGCGAACAGCGTCAGAACGATCCGCCAGCCCATGTAGGAAAGATGTCCTTCGGGGTCACGCTCTCCGGCGAGGTGTTCAGTATCCGTCACGGGTCTCTCCAAGCCAGGCTCTGCCGATCAATCGGTATCCGCGCTTCGGCTCCCGGTTCGGATTGTTCGAGGCACGCGGTTTCTCTGCGTGCCAATGCCTTTAACTCGAAGATTGGTCAAATGACTGAAGTTTGTCAATCATCAAAATTTGGCTCATTGGCAATCCGCACGACTACGGAAGTGCTGCCGTTATTCCCGTCGCGAAATAAGCCCAATTGTTCGTAATATTTTCGGCGATACGGAGAGATTGTCTTTTGCAGGTGCGCACCTGATGATCAGGGGGCGTCTCTACGACAGAAAGCGGAGCGAGCGGCGTCCGCGAGATCCTCCTTCTGGCCATGTAGACGGTACGAGGCGGTGACTGGGGCCGAATCAGAGACCCAGGAAGTCGGCGAGTTCTTCGTAGTTATGCTGCCACAGGCTGCCGCCCGCGGGATTCTTCTGGTGAATAGAACGGAAGCCGATGAGCTGCTGCATCTCCGGTGTCATTTCCCGCGCGACGTCGAGCGGAACGGTGAACGGATATGCTTCTTCCGGGACGAGGAACCCCGGATTGTAGGGGCAGCCAATGACTCGCCGCGGCGTATTGACGGTTCGGTTCGCGCCGCCGCCGTGGACCGTCTTGCCGCTGTAGAAGACAGCGGACCCGGCCTTCATCGCCGCCGGGACGGTCATCTCTTGAGAGAATTCGCGGTCGAAAGGCCACTTGTGGCTGCCGGGGATGATGCGCGTAGCGCCATTTTCATCGGTCGCGTCCACAAGTGCCACGATCAAATTGACCATGACCTCGGGGCCGTCCGGGCCAAATGTGGCGAATACGGGGTAATTGCCGACGTCCCGGTGGAGGATCTGGAGATCCTCGCCAGGCATCAATTCGATCACCTGGGCGGTGTTCAGCCAGAAGCTATCGGAGACGCCCGCATAGACGGCGCGCACATATCCTAACGTCGTGGGATGCCCGAGGACGGCGTCGCGGAAGGTCTTGCTGATCGAGACGATGTTGGTCAGGCGCTTCGTTTTGTCACCGTGAAATTCCTTGACGATTTCGTCGTCCTTGAGCGATCCTGCCTGCAAGCTCGCCAGGTGCGGGTCGAGGTCCGCATTGACCTGAGCGATCTGGTCCGTCGACAGGACATCGTCGAAGATCAGTACGCCATCGCGGTCCATGACCGCCATGACCTCTTCAGGGCTCGCGCCCCAGGGAAGGTGCACAATTTCCCGAGTCGCCGGGTCGAGCGTCTGAAGCATTTTCGGAGCCTTTCGATGAACAATGGAATCGCGTGAATTGCGGCGAAGATTTGTCCTGTGACAGAAATTTGTCAACAGTCAAAATTTGATCAACCGTCGGCGATCAGCCCGCAGCGCTCGCAAACTGTCCATGATTTCCGTTCGACCGGACGTGACCCGCAGGATATGGCAAGCGAAAGTGGCGTGTGGCGCCGTCCGCTGCCAGCCACCCCTTGTCCGCCCGTGCCGATTGCGCATTGCCCCGTCCGCTCGCGGGCCCCCTTGGGAAGGGCGGGCAGCGTGCTCGCCCCGGTTGGAAACCGATATGCTCTAGGGGTTGAATAGGCGCCGCCTATTTGGTCTATGTCAGTTTCTATAGATCGCGAGAGTTTCTCGCTTGGAAAGAGACATTGTGTCGGAGATGAAATTCTCAGTTGACCGCTTTGTGCCTCGTGAGGGCGGCTATGCGCGTGGAGCGGACGGGCACGAGCTGATTCTCAAGACGGCCTTGTCCGTCATGATCGACCATGGCTACAAGGCGATGACCCTGCGCCGCATCGCCGCGGAATGCGGCCTGAAGGCCGGGCATATCTCCTATTATTTCAAATCGAAGGACGATCTCGTCCGCGCATTGCTCAAGATGATCACTGGGAGTTACAACGAAGCGATCGAGGCAATGGCCGAAAAGGCAGGTGACGACCCTGAGAAAAAGCTCAAGAATCTGATCCGGTTCATGCTTGAAGACGGCCGAACGAAACAGGCGGCGTATCTTTTTCCCGAGCTCTGGGCGCTCGCCAATCACGACCCTTTCGTGCAGACGTGCGTCGAGGAGATGTATGTCGCGGAACAGGGCCATTTCGAGGAAATTATCGCGGAACTGAATCCCGCGCTGGGGGACGAGGATCGAAAGAACGCCGCTGTCCTGATCTTGTCGTCGCTGGAAGGAGTCGCGATATTCGCGGGCTATGGAAAGACTTGGGAAGAGCGCATGGATGCGCTGGAGGAAATGGCCTGCGATTGCTTCGTGGCGTTCGTGAAGGCGATGAAACCTGGCGACGCGGTGGCCACTGACGGGCTTTCCATCGCCTGACGCCTTAATTCCGGATTGATGAACGGCGAATGCGGACGGAGTTTGCCTCCGCCTGTTCGAAGAGGTGTCGCTAGAGGCTTGGTCGTTCCCCAAGCGGACGCTGCCTTACGCGCAGCGGAAAACCGGGCCGGTCATCATCGCATGAGGCCGCGCGCAAGGCGAGAAGAGCCTGTAGGCGTCTCGAATAGATTCTGACTTCTCCCAGCGAGCGTGCCGGCGTGTCCTTGCTCGATGCCGCTACGCCATGCGCCCGTTGTGCCCCTCGATGTCGGTCAGGGCCGCGTCGGAGGTGAGTCCGCGTACAAGCGACCTGGCTCCAATTCTGCATCATCGCGATACGTCCATTGGGTCAGCCTCCGTCATTCGGAGCTGGTCGACTGCCCGTAATTTCGACCTGCGGTCACGCTGCAAAGGCTCCACCAATTTAATCTTGACGAACGACAAAGATTAGTCAAACGTCAAAAAAGTGACATGGAAAGACTCGCCCGGACCAGGGCTGGTGGGAAAAAGACCGAATGAGGGGGCTTCCAGATCGCGTTGCCCGACGGTGCGACGACGAATTCCTCGGCTGATGAATGCGGTCCGCTCCCTCAAAGTCTCCGTCTCACGGTGAATTAGGCTTTGATAATGTGATAAAATGAAGGGGACTGAGATGGACATGAGTGGCCTGAATTTCCGGAATCGGGATCGATCGACATTTGCGCGGCGCAGGGCCCTGCTCATGAGTCAGCTGCTCATCAGTGCGGGGCTTGGGATAAGTGTCGCCCCGGCCGCGTTCGCTGAGGAAACGCCCGTGTCGGCCGAAGCGGACGCCGCCGGATTCTCGGGTGAAATCGTCGTGACCGCCAACCGGCGTGAGCAGGACATCACGTCGATCCCTTACAACATCTCGGCCATCGGCGCCGATCAACTCGCGGCGACGGGTGTCCAGTCGGTGGCGGATCTGGCGCAGCAGGTGCCTGGGCTCGCGATCAACAGCGCGGGCGGCCGATATGTTTCGGTCCAGACACCAATCATCCGCGGCCTGAACGCGTCGTCTTCCGCACGCAATTTTGCTTATGGCCAGGCTCCGGTTACCACCTATCTCGGCAATGTCGCGGTCAACGGCTATTTTCCGGTGGACGACGTCGCGCGGGTCGAGGTCCTGCGCGGACCGCAGGGGACGCTCTATGGTGGTGGCTCGCTCGGCGGCGCGCTTCGCCTGATCCCGAACGATCCGAAGATCGGCGAATTCGAGGGCTATGTCGGTATCCGTGCCGCGCTCGTCTCGCATTCGAGAGACTGGGACCGCTCGGTGAACGGGCTGGTGAACATTCCGCTCGGCGATACCGCGGCGCTGCGCGTCAGCGGCAAGATCGAACATAGCGCGGGCTTCATCGACCAGTCCGGAATCATGCAAACGCAGGGTAATGCGGTAAGCGCCCCCGTTCTCGCCGATCCTTCCGATGTCGCGGGCAGTTCAGCGGTCTATTATGACAAGCTGGACGTGAATTATAACAAGAACCGCAGCGTGCGTGCGTCGCTGCTCTGGGAACCGAGTTCTGACTTCAAGATCGTCGCGGCGTATAATTTCTCGCGCGATACGGGCGAGGGCGGTCCGGTCGACAATCCCAATTATGCGGGCGGCACAAGCTCGGTCGATCCGCGGATCACCTTCCCGGCCACGGGCGAATATCAACAGGTGAACAATGTGCGCGAGCCTTACAGCCGCTCGTCGCATCTCGGCAGCCTCGACATGAGCTATGACGCGGGCTTTGCGACCCTCTCGACGACGACGAGCTATTTCGATTCGGCCGGCGACTATGTCAACGACTCCACGTTCGGCTATCTCTCGCTGCCGCCCGCCTATCTGGCCTATTATATCGGAAACCCGTTCAATCCGCGCTTTGTCGCGATGAGCCGCCGAAACGACAGCACCAAGACCTTCGTCCAGGAAGTCCGCCTCGTTTCGAACGGGAGCAATACCATCGACTATGTCGTTGGCCTCTACTACGAAAATTCGCGCCAGCGGAAGGATCTCAATTATTTCGGGCCGGGTACAACCGAGCAGACGACTGCGGCGGGCTCACCAGTCTTGACCGGGCCCAATGGCGAATTCGCTCCCTATTTGACGAGTTCGCGCTTTCGCGAAGTGGCAGCTTTTGGCGAGGTGACGTGGAATATCTCGCCGCGTTTCCAGCTTACCGGCGGCGGACGCGTTTTTTCCCAACGCTTCTCCAGCAACCTCGACTTCATCCTGTATCCCTTCGGCCTTGCCGAGCAGTCGGATGCAAAGACCAAGGTCACCGACGCAATCTTCAAGGTGAACGCGTCCTATGAGTTTGCCGATTATAACCGCGTTTACGCCACCTTCTCGCAGGGGTTCCGTCGCGGCGGGACGAACGCGTTCGCGACGACGGGGATCTTCGCCGAGCCTGCGGAACTTTCGGCTTACACACCCGATACGGTCGACAATTATGAAGTCGGCGTGAAGGGGCGGCTCGGCGGGGGGCTCAGCTATACCGTCAGCCTCTTCTACGACAATTGGAAGAACCCGCAGATCGATTCCTTTACTCCGGTCAATGTCTGGTACGCGGTGATCAACGGGTCGAAGGCCCGGTCAAAGGGTATCGAGATCGAAGCAAGCGGCCCGATCGGCGGGGGCTTCAGCTTCTCCGCAGGCTATGCGCTCGCGGACGCCAAGTTTACGGACGCCTTCTGCGCCCCGGTGGGCAATGGTGGGGGCGGGGTGCTGCCCTGCGGCATCTCCGGCGACAAGGGGACGAGGTTGCCCGGTTCGCCGAAGCACAGCGGTGCAGCCAATCTCAACTATGAAACCGACATCTCGCCCGGCTTCCAGTTCGATGCGACGGTGAATGTGAACTATCGCGGCAGCGTATACAATAACCTGCCGGGCGCGATCGGAACCTATCTGCATCCCGACTATTGGCTGGTCAATGCGTCTGCGGGCTGGACTCACGGGCCGCTGCGCTTCTCGGTTTTCGCGGAAAACCTCTTCGACAAGCGTGCGAGCCTTGGCGTCGATCTGCGCACCTCGCCGCTGGTCATCGGGCTGTCGCGACGTGAAACGATCATCTCGCCGCGGTCGGTCGGCGCGAAGGTGCAGTTCAATTTCTAGCTAATATGGCCGATCGGGTCTGGATTGGGGTGGCTGGTGGACACCATCCGCCAATTCAGGCCCGCACCGGGGGCTCTCCCACCCGGCTGTGCGAGGCGGCAACGTCTCAAGCCGCCTCGCACATTTTCTTCAGCGCTGCGCCAGACCATATGGCCGGCGAAAAGCCGGATGGCTCAGATTTTGCTGTCCAGATCGTCGAGCCGGATGCCGTTTCGCTCAAGCTCGCGAGAAAGAGGCGCAAGCTGTTTCCCATAGGCGCTCGATGACCCCGAAGAGCTTGTGTAAATCGAACCGCGTACTTGCGAAGCGCTGGCGGTGAAAGACGGCGCGGCATTTTTTGCGAGGTCGAGCGCCTCATCCGACCAGATCAACCCGCAGCGCGCGGCGAGGTTCTTCGCGACCTCCTCCGGGGACCTAACGAGATCATCATAGGTGATTTCGTTGAGGCGACCCGGAAGTGTCTGGCGCCAGTGTCCCATCAGCCGGTCATAGGCCGCATAATATCGGGCAAGGTCGTGGAAATCGTAGCTGAAGGGATAGGCCTGGCCGAAAAGCGTCCGGAACATGGCGAAACAACTGTCCAAAGCGGGGCGCCGGACGTGGATCAGTTTGGCGTCCGGCAATGCTTTCGCGATCAAGCCCACATATAGATAATTGAGCGGCAGCTTTTCGATCGTCGCGCAGGAGATCGAGCCGCCGCTCAGCCTGTCGTAATCGCCGCCGACGTTGCCGAACGAGGCGTTTGCGCTGCGCGCGATCAAATCGCCGGGGCCGGGTGGCGTGTTCCGAACAAGCGCAGATGTAAAATTGTCGGTTTCGCCGTTTGAGCGGACATCGGGAAGCGCGCTCAAGATGCGTTCGACCAACGTCGTTCCGGAACGCGGGAGGCCAAAGATGAAGATGTGTTTGCCTTCAGGCTTGCCGGGGTCGGTGCCTTCGAACCACTCCTGCGTAAAGATGCGTGCGATCCTCGCAAGCTTCTCTTCATCGACCGCGACATCATATTGCAGGCTTCGGCGGCGAGCCGCCGCGCCCTCCTCGAACGATGCGAAGGCGTCCGCGTGCTGACCCAGGTCGTGGAGTTCCTTGCCTAGCGCATAGCCGACGAACATGCGCGACCGGTCATTGCCGGCATCCCGGCGGCGCTGTTTCAGGTCGCGAACATTATTCTGCGCCGACGTGGCCTTCGAAAGCTCGGAGCGCAGCAGCAGGGTGGGAAGCGCCGATGGATCGAGGGCGAGCGCGCGCTGCGCCGCCGATGCCGCAGCCGCCAGATCGCCGAGGCTTCGCTCGCTCGTCGCCAGATTGTAGAGAATCTGCGCGTCGTCGGGCGCCGCGGCCGAAGCGTCGCGGTACAAGCTGTTGGACAGTCGATGCTTGCCGAGGCTCCGTGCGAAATAGGCTAGGGCGTCGAGCGCATCCGCCGACGTCGGCCTGGCTGCGACGGCTGTGTCGAGCCTTGCCAATGCTTCGTCGTGACGTCCCAGCAGGATGAGGACATCGAGTTCGAGCACCTCGGCTTCGCCAAAGTGCTCATCGAAACCAGTCAGCCCGGAAAGGCGTTTCAGCGCGTCGTCAAACTGGCGTTGCCGAACAAGGAGCCGCACTTCTGCGAGAAGGGCTTTCGGATCAGCCGTCACGGCGCGCCTCCACCGCTTCGTCAGCCTGTCGCGCCGACGCACACACGGCGACGTCCACTGCGTGAACGCCATCGACCCGCCGCCTGGCGATCAGCATCTTGTAGTCAGGCATGCCCTCTCTCCGATCATCTTTATGGATGGGCCGGACGTCGCTGCTCGGCTGCCACCACCCGGCTAAGTGAGGCGCATTCAGCGTCCAACAACATTAAAAAAATTATGCAGTCGTCAAAAGTTTGTCAAATGTAAAAAATCTCTTGCTGTTCACATGTGATGCGTTGAATATATGTCCAGCAAGAGGACCGGAAATTTTGAGCGGCATAATAGTTCCCGACCTGACAGTCGCACTCCGCCCCGGGGGTTATGCACGAGGTCAGGAGGGCTTCGAACAGATTTTACGCGCCGCATTGTCGCTCTTGGTGGACCATGGCGCCTCGGCCCTTACCCTTCGCCGTATCGCCGCCGCCGCGGGGATGAATCTCGGCAGCCTCAACTATTATTTCAAATCGAAGAAAGACCTTATCCGCGAGCTGCTGAACGCCATTATCAGCAGCTACGAGGGCGCCTATCACCAGATTGTCCACGTACCGGGAGCGAGCGCGGAAGATCGCCTCGAGAGTCTGATCACGCTCACGCTCGAAGATAACACGACGAAGAAGACGACGCGCTTCTTCCCCGAACTCTGGGCCATGGCGAATCACGATCCTTTTATTCACGAACGGATGACCGAGCTCTACGATCGGGCGCGCGTCTCGTTTAACGAACTGATCGGCGAGATCAACACCGACCTCGCAAGCGATCAGCGCGAGGCTTTGGCGCTGTTTATTTCTGCTTCGATGGAGGGGATGATCGTGTTTGCCGGGTATGAAAAGCCATGGCGTCCTCAAATGCCCATGCTGCAGGCCATATCCCGAAAATCCTTTGTTCAACTGGTGCGAACGCTACGGCCCGAAGATATGCTCGGCGCGACGGATTGAGGTGCGTGCACTCTGGCATCGCTCGCTCGAGATGGTAATATTTGTCATTCTAGATAAGTTTCCTTCGAGGAAAATATAATTCAAGATCAATGAATTGAGGGGGATGGGCGAATGGCTCTCAGCACTGGTGAGCAACCTTCAAACGACCAATGGCCCGCCATGGTGCGCTGGTCTTCAATTTCCTCGCAGCGTCGTCGGTAAAGTTCGCCGGCATCGTGCAGCGCAAGATTTCGGGCACCATCGACTTGCCAGAACATTTGCTTGTTCACGCGTCAGGGTTGCGGGTCGGCATCGGATCCTGCTGATGGGGCTATTGAGCGCCTCCGTTACGACCATGTTGATCTTGGTGCTACTCGGGGCTGCGATACGCAAGTTGATGTCTGTCAACCGGCTCGCTTCGGCAGCTACCCGGCTGGTTGGAGCGTCTTAGGAATTCGAGCGCGTCCCCAGCTTCTCGGCCTTCATCTGCGAAATGGGTGCGGCGGTCGCTATCCTTTATCCTTCAACCCGGCAATTTGGCTTCGCAGCCGCCGCGATGCTTTGGGGAACTTATGCAGCTTTGGCTTGGCACGCCAGGCGCCGGGGAGAAGTGTTTGACTATGGTTGCATCTTTACGCGGGACACGCCGCGGGATGACCGTTTGCCGGTTCTCCGCGCAGCCATTCTGGCTCTGTGCGCTGTGGGTGCGGCGTTGTTTCCCGTCGACCCGGTCTTTGAGCTGCCGGTACTTTTCGCGGGCATAGTCTTTTTCGGTTTGCTCGTTGCGGCGGACGAAATCGCCGCGCTTCCCCGCTAGTCCGGTGCCATTTGAGACAAATTAGGCCGCTTGAGACCAGAAATCGCAGGTATTGTCGCTCAAGGGTGTCCACAGACCCGACCGCAACTGGTAACTGGCGGCGAAGTTCGCGCGCCGTGACGGTGAGGCGTGACTTGGCCGGGGAACGGGTCAATGGTCCGATTCCGCGGCGACATTTGTCGCGGTGCAAGCTCGCTATGAGCTGAGAACCCAATGTCGTGGTGCCGGTAACCTGACGCTGCTCCGCGAGACCGAGGACGGCGACGCATTGCCGTCAAGGACTGCTCCGACATTGGCGAGGCGCTCGCCCGATTGTTTTGGATTCGATGCGGTATTTTTCGCTTGGGCAGTTCTTTGCGAGATCGAGTCATCGGAAATATTTGTCATTTGACTCAGATTAAAGAATGGGTAAATTCTTATCTAAGATCAATGATCTGAGGATCGATAACCATGCTGGTGCCACAACTCGCTGCGATGTCACGGGAAGGCGGAACGGAGCCGGCAGCGGGCGACCTTAGCCAACGACTTTCATCTCACCAGTGCCGATTCATGACAGGCAGCGCTTCATGGCCGGACCGGCGTCGTTAGTGATGCTAGGCAACTCCGATCAGAGAGAAGCTCTGGCCGCCGTTGACCTGTCTTTTTGCCCGCTTATCCATTCCCCCCGTACGTGGGCCGCGGCGGCGACTTGCTGATGGGCATTGTCTGTACCGCGATCACGACAATGTTGGTCCTCGTGCTGCTCGGGGGCGCGGTCCATAAGATTGTGTCCGTCAGCCGGCTCGCGTCCGCCGCCGCCAAGTTGGCTGGAGTGCCTTTGGAGCTGGGGGGCATCCCCAGCTTCTCCTCTTTCTTATGCGAAATAGCTGCGGCCACGGCCATCCTCTATCCGCCAACCCGACACTTCGGTTTCGCGGCGGCGGCGGCGCTTTGGGGAACTTATGCCGCTCTTTCCTGGCGGGCTAATCGCAGAGGCGAAAAGTTTGACTGCGGTTGCTGCTTCACGCTGGCCGCCCCGCGGGGCGGCCGGTGGCCAATTTGGCGCTCGGCCATTCTGGCCCTGTGTGCGGCAGGTGCGGCTTTGTTGTCTGGCGACCCGGTTTTCGAACTACCGCCGCTTCTCGCCGGGATCGGCTTTCTCGGTCTGCTTTTCGCAGCCGACGGAATCGCCGCCGTTCCGCTCGCGGCCGGAAGATTGCCGGAATAAGCCTCGTTTCCGCCGCGGCAGCTGGGAATTTTGCTAGGCTGATGTCTGTCGATGTGCTCGCGATGACAAGAACGGCAATATGACGGGATTTCGCCCCGATAAGAACGGGCCCGAGCCGCCACGCTCGCGAGTTGCGCCGCACGCAACGACTTCGGCCGCTCCATTATCTAAAATTCGACGTCGAGACGGATCGTATCAGAATAGTCGCCCGCAGGCGGCGTCGGCTGCGAGGGATCGATCCTGGCGCGATAGATAAAGGCTTGGCTAGTGATCGAATCATAGATGCCGGCATTGTTGTCCGCGTTCGCGCTCGACCTGCGTTCTGCGCCCAGCAAGCCCCACCGATCTGTCCCGGACGACCCCTTGTAGATGTCATAGGCCAGATAATTTCCGCCGCTCTGCAAGCGGCGCATGCTTCCCGAGGCGTGACTACCCCCGTCCAACCCGATCGTGTATGCCGAGCCGGCGCTGCAACGGATCTGAATTGTCTGGGCTACTGTCGCGAAACTGCCGGCGAGCGGCGCGGCGCCAAAATCCGCGTTGGGGGCTGCGATAATGCAGTCATTCTCGACAGTCAGTTCGATATTGATCCGCACGGCGGTCCCGCTTCCCCAGTTGATCGGGACCAGCAGGGGAACGGGCCGCACAAATCCGGGGCTGGCTGAAAAGCTGAGGCATGCAGCGACCCCCAGCGAACAAACCGAATAATGCCATCGCAGATCGATGTGGCCAGTGTAGATGCCGGCGCGCAGTCCGGCGGTGGGCGTGGTACGGATATAGAGAGGGATCGAATTATTCGTTCCGGAGAAGAGGCCGACGAGGCTGAGCGACGAGAGATTCTGGAAGCTTCCGACCGTCAGCGGCGTCCCGCCCGGCGTCAGCGAGACTGCGAACGCTATAGTCTTTCCGCCGGGCCCGCTAAGCTGAAATGTCGATCCGTCGACCGCGAGTCCGACATAATGCGGCGTCAGCGCTGCAAGCAATATGTCGCAGCTGAGACCCGAAGAGCCACTGCCTTGCTGGGCCGAATTCGCCGCGACGTAGGAGGAGGTGCTGCCGAGATTGCTGCTTGCGCTTGCAACCGTACAGGCAAGTGCCTGCGACGGCAGAAAAACGGTCGCGGCTGTCAACGCGGCAAGCGCAACGCTCAACTTGCATCGGGCAGGCATCTGATCTCTCCCAGGTCGATCACGGTATCCATCCGGTCGCGCGGTGCAGTGAACCGCGCGATGCATCGGGTCCCGTCCGGCAGCTCAATGGCAAGAGTGTTTTGGGGGGCGACGGCTTCGGCAAACAGCAAGCCATCCCAGCCGATATATGTCGGCTCTTCATCATTAAGTCGGGCCGGGGCGCCCGCCGGTATTGGTGCGCCTGCCGCGTCGGTGATCGTGGCGCGCGCGGCGGTCATTCTTTCGACGGGGAATCGCAGGACATGGCCACTTCCCCGCGCGACGGCGATGCGCTGGCTGACAGTCGAAACCCTGACATTCGGTGGAAGGCCAAGCGGATCGATCTCATATTTTCCCGCGTAATATGCGCTCGCCCACGGCAGCAGGAGCTGGCCCTTCCGATTGGTTCGCCCGACGAGCTGGTTTTCATAGCGTACGGGAATATCGGGCTCGCCCGTGTTGACGACGACGAATGCATCGGACGCCCGATTGGCGGCGAACAGGGCTCCGTCCATGAATATGAGCGAGCCGCTTGCTCCGGCCCACGCAGTTATGCCATCCGAGCCATAAGCGCCGCCACGCAGAAACAGGCTGTCGGTGCGCAGGCTTATATCTCCACGCAGGAAAAGATTCTCGCTTTCGGTTTGCAGCGCGCTTGCGCTCCAGCCCAGGCCCCCGTTGGAAGGCAGCGAGCGAGCGTAGTCGGCGCGCCAGCTTCGGCGTTGATCCGCCGTGTCTATGAGACCGGCGCTCAGATTTCCGCGTCGCCCTCCCAGGGGAATGGCGAAGCTGATTGCACCCGACCAGCTCTTGTCGATCAGGTCATGCGTGGCATTCGCGTTGATCCTGCTTCCGTTCCAGAGCGGCAAGGTCCAGGAACCGTTGATGAGGCGGCTGTCGCCGCGATCGGCTCCGTCGATATCGAAGTAACCGACCCCAAGCGTGCCCCCGGGACCCAGCGCAAGGCTCAGCGTGGCGGAACTCACACGTCGCGCGCCCCAATGGCTTGAAAGGCCAAGCGAGCCGAGGTCTGCATAATCCCGGCTTTGCCGACTGTGTTGCAACGATACCGAGAAAAAGCGGGATTGATAGTTGTAGCCGAGCATCAACTGGCTCCCGTCGCCATCACGTCCGAAGCTGCGGCTATAGGATCCACTGACGACGCCGCCATTCCCGAGTTTGATGACCGCCCCCCCCCCGGCCAGTTCGGTTCCGTTCGCGATCTCGGCGCGTATCTCCAGGGTCAGGCCGGGCGTGATGCCGTGGCGTGCCGAGGCACTGGCGCCGACACCGCCGTAGTCGAAGTTGCTGATGCCGTAATTATCCCGGAACGCTCCGAAGTTCAGTGCGAAATCGGTAAGGCCCGGCTGTAAAAGGTCGCTCGAAACATAGAAGGGCATGGCCGCTGCGATGCTGCGGCCATGCATGTCGGTGACGACGATATTGGCTTCACCTGCCCCGGTGATGAGGGGGAGGCCGCCGACTTCGAAAGGGCCTGGAGCAACCGCGCCTCCGCCCACGCGGCGCCCGCCGACAAGGAGATCGACCGTCGAGGGAAGGGCGGCAGTGCCGGAAAATTGCGGGAGGGGGTAGGTGACAATGTCGGGCCGCACCGAGAAGTCACGGGAGATCTGGATGCCTCCGAGCCGAACCGCGCTTGCCCAGGGAAGTCCCCGCGTGATGAAATCCCCGACCTCGATCGTGGTCGCGGTCGTCTCGTCCGAGCGTCGCCAGACCGTCTCGAAGCGGATATAGGGCTTTCGGTGCCCGCTGCGGATAGCGCCTGTCGTCGACACCGTGCCAGCGGCGCTGAAGAAGCGTGCTTCATGATAGAGCGAAGCCTGGGCTTTCCCGTCGCCGCCGCTCAGATAGATGTCATAATTGAGGAGAGCGCCAGTATCGTAGCTCGCCGGGACGAAGGCGCGCTTCTTGTCTCCCAGCCTTTGGTTCGGAAAGTAGGAGGGCGCTGCCGTAAGGATGAGTTGCTGCCGTGCGGCATCATATTGCGTGCCGATGCCGGGCAGCTCGTCGAGTGAGAGGTCCGCCTTTGGATGATCGACCAGAAGCCCGGCGCGCTTGAGGTCCGCAAGCGCGAGACGGAAATGCGGGCCCTCTCTGGTCACCGGCGCGACGATGTTACTGCGCCGTCCATTGATAACAAGCTCGAGCATCAGCTTTTCGGCAGCGTCCGTAACGACGGTTTGCGGCGGCGGCGGAAGGTCGCCAAAGCCCGTTGCACTCGCGCTCGACGCACTGGCCATGGCCGGACATGTCGTTGGTGCGAGCGTGAGCGCTAGACAGGCCGAGCCCGCGCGGAAGAGGGGCAAAGCCAATATATCAATCCGCGGCGGGCGCGATGACCTGCGCCTCCCCGCCGTTTATTCGTGCCATCAGCGTGCCGGGGGTCATTTCGTCGCCAACCGGCCAGCGCGCGCTACTCTTGGGCAGCACATAGCCGAGAAGACCGAAATCGATGGATTGTCTAGCGCCCTTGTGTTCGAAGGCGGCGTCGACGAGCCGGGCGTGGACACCGCCCGAGTTGACGATCTCGAGGAAGCGGCCGGATGCGTCGGTGCCGATACGCCAGGACAGGGCGGGCTGCGGCGCGAGCGTCGCGGGGTCATTCTTGGCCGCGACCATCGCCCGACCGTGAACGAAGAGCGGCAGCGAATAGCGCATGCGAAACTTCACGGCTGTGCCTGCGGACTCTCTCGCGTCGTTTACCGGTATTTCGTCGATGACAATGCGAAAGGATGCCTCGGGTACATCGACCGGAGGCGTCGTCCGTGTCAGACGGACAAGCTGCTTTTCGCCGGCTCTTATCGTGAAAAGCGGCGGGGTGCCGATCACCTCATCTTGCGGCGCATAGGCATTTTTCCCATCGACCTGGGCCCAGGCGTAAACCCGGATTTGCATCGTTACCGGTTCTTTACCCGCATTCTCGAGCCAGAGCGCGGTCGCGGGCGCATCGGCTTTGATCTCTGGATTAACGGGCCAAAGAAGCACCGATCCCGGCTTTCGGGCATGAGCGGGGCTTGCGGCGCAGAAAAAAAGGCCGAGCACCACTGCCTCTACGATGGAGCGCAAGGGTGGGGGGATGCGCTTCACCATGAGAGAGTCACCGTTAGCGTATCGCTATAGGTTCCTGCAGACAGGGTGCCCGGCAAGGTCAGCGAGGCGTGGAGGGGGAGGGAAATATCCTCGCTGTTACTCGCCATGACTGCGATGCCGGTCGTGCTGCCGATGGTGATCGGCTGCGCACAGGCTGCATCGCGGCAGACGTTATAGGCAATTCTCGCGGCGGCATCGGATCCGCGCTGGAGGTGACGCACTCCGGACAAGGCATGTGCGCCTCCGTCTACCGCCATCAGCAGGGCGACACCGGGCGTGCACCGCAGGCGGATGGCTTGGGTCGCCAGAACAGAGGCCGTATGCGTTGCGGTCGAAAGGCTGGAATCGCTTCCAAAGTCGAGCGTACCCATATGTCCCGCGTCGCCATCCGTTCCAAGTCCATCGACCAGGCAACCGGGTTCGATCCGGGCCGCGAGGTCGAACGTCGCAGTCGTCTCCGCCCGGACGGGGGTGCCGCCCTTGCACGCGACCAGAACGGCAAGGGCGGCCAGCGCGTGGCGCTGAAGGGGGGTAAGCCGGACGTTCATGGCAGCCATCCTGAAACCGAGGGTCTCGACGCGTCTAAAGTTCAAGAAGCACGGTTATCACGTCGCTGTAGCCGCCCGTCACGAGGCCTGCTGCACCGAACGCGCGGCCATAGATATTGACCGTCTGCAGCGCGCCGGTCGGCGCGAGTGGTACATCGCCGCCAATCGGAATGACCGTCGTGCGTCCCGCATCGGAGTAGAGATCATAGGTCACATACTGGCCTGCGGTGGCGTCGTGCGCCATCGCCCGACTTCCCGTACCGGTGCCCTCGCCATCGTTCTCGCCAGCGTCGAAATGCAAGGTGGGCGCGATTCCCGGACTGCACTGGATCTCGATGCCGGTGCCGCCGCCCAGTATCTGACCGTCGGCTTCGGTGAAAAGCGTATTATGCGTGCCGAAGTCCAGCAGGCCGAAGTCGGCCGCGCTGCTCTGGTCGTCGTTATCCTGACCGTTGATGATGCACCCTGCCGTGAGGGTGATGCTCGCGTCGACGGTGCCGGTAATATCGGCCTGGGCAGCGACCGAAAAACACGATGCGCACGCAACCAGCAGGAATATTCTCCTGAGTGCCATAAGGAAACCTCTCTCAATCTCGGCCGATAGTCCGGCAACCACTGCCCCACCAAAATCCGCCAAGAAGCTTGATAAAAATTTAACAGATGGCAAAGTTTTATCAAATGCCTTAAATTGAGCGTGAGAATGGCTCGTGGCGGCGGGTGAACTACCGGTGCTGGGCCAAGCATTTACAGGGCCGGACGCTATGCTCTGACGCCGCGATCGCGCCGCCTCGTTGCGCACCTGTTCCCAGAGAAATTGCATTTTTTGGCGGTTTTCTAAGGGTGGTGTCGCCTCACACAGTGGGTGAATAGCGAGAGGTGGCGCGTGGGAGCCAGTACCGCATTCTCCGCGCAGCGATCTTTTGAGCGAATCAAATCTGCGACGAGCAGCGCGAACAAAAAACTGCCCACTTGACAAAAGTTGGTCAGTTGGCATAAATGCCGCCACGCGGTCGATTCGCATCCTTTGAGGTATCCGTCGTCGCCGGACGGGCCGTTCGCGAGCCAGCGCCTGTAGCAGCATCGTCTCCATGGTAGAGATTTGACATATGCTGCTGATTATAAACAATTAAAGTAAGGCACTAATATAGTATCTTTACTATATATGTAATATAATTTCTGCGAAATTACTTACGCAGTATAGATTATTCTATCTATTGATTGCAGAAATATGAGCTGCATAAGGGGTTTATTGTGTTTGTAGATTTTCAGTGCGCGTGGTCCCGGACCACGGGAGCAGTCTTGAATGGCATGCTTCTTTTGCTGTTCGTTTGCTGCGCGCTGTCAGCAGCATCTGCTCACGCGCAAACCGAAGTCTCCAACACGGCTCGGATCAGCCTCGGTTCGGGGGGCTCCGACACCGATCCCTCGAACAATGAATCCATCGCAACTGTTCGGGTCATAGCGCTTCCGGCCGTGACTTATGCGAAGAGCGTGACGACGCCGGCCGCGACGGTGAAGGTCGGCGATGTCCTGACCTACACACTGACCGCAACGGTCGCCAATGCATCGACCACCGGCGTGCTGACGCTGACCGACACGCTCGGGTCCGGTCTCGACTTCGGTACGGTCACCGATGCGGGGGCGTTCAGCTGCAGCGCGGCGAACCCGCTGGTCTGCACGCTGCCCGCCGGCACCGCCGTGGGCAGCTATAGTCTGACTTACAGCGCCAGCGTCAACAATCAGGCGAGCGGATCGGTGACCAATGCGGTCGTCGGCACTGGCACCGACAACCCCACCTGCGCCGCCGGCTGCGACACCGATACGCCGGTTGCGCTTCCTGCTGTCACCTATGCGAAGAGCGTGACGGCACCGGCCGCGACGGTGAAGGTCGGCGATGTCCTGACCTACACACTGACCGCAACGGTCGCCAATGCATCGACCACCGGCGTGCTGACGCTGACCGACACGCTCGGGTCCGGTCTCGACTTCGGTACGGTCACCGATGCGGGGGCGTTCAGCTGCAGCGCGGCGAACCCGCTGGTCTGCACGCTGCCCGCCGGCACCGCCGTGGGCAGCTATAGTCTGACTTACAGCGCCAGCGTCAACAATCAGGCGAGCGGATCGGTGACCAATGCGGTCGTCGGCACTGGCACCGACAACCCCACCTGCGCCGCCGGCTGCGACACCGATACGCCGGTTGCGCTGCCGACGCTGAGCGTGGCCAAGACATCCAACCCCGCTTCGGGAGAGATGGTCCAGATCGGGCAGATGATCGAATATGGACTTGTCGTTACCGTGAACGGCTCTGCCACCCTGGCGCCGGTAACGCTTGTTGACACGCCCGATGCCGGGTTGACGATCAACAGCTTGCCCTCTGGATGCATGACCATCGGCGCGACAATCTCCTGTACGCTCCCTGCGGGCATGCCGGTCGGGGCGCATCGCCTCAGCTATACCGCGACCGTCAACCAGAATGCCGGGACCGTTATTCGCAATCTCGTAACCGCGGCGGGTGGGGGCGGCACTTCGAATCCCTCCTGCGCCAGCTGCGCAACGGATCACAAGGTCGAGCTTCCGGAAATCCGGTTGACGAAATCGGCGGGTGTTCGTGAAGTGAAGATCGGGGACCTGGTCCGGTACACGCTGAGCATCGAAAACATCAGCGCACAGAATCTGGTCAACGCCAATATCGTTGATACGCCGCCCGCGGGATTCGGCTATGTCGAGGGCTCGCTCCAGATCCGTGACGGAGACAATGCCGGAAGCGTAACCGGCCAGAACCCGCTGCGTTTTGACGGCATCGATGTCCGTGCGGGTGAAAGCGCGACGATCGTCTATTTGATGCGGGTCAGCGCTGGCGTCCGCTACGGATCGCATATCAACCGGGCGCAGGCCTACACGCCGGATAACCAGCCCATCTCCAACCCGGCCACCGCCGAGGTCGAACTGGCGGGAGATCCGCTGATCGATGAATCGCTGTTGTTCGGCACCGTGTTCAACGACCGCGATGAAGATGGCTGGCAGGACAGTGCCGGGCTGAGCGATCTTCGCGTCCAGGGCGGGTTCGCAGCTGACGCCTATATCGCTGGCTCGACGACGATCGACCGCGGCGAGGGGCCGCAAGCCGTCGCGGACGCGAGCGCCCCGCTTCTGCATGGCATCGCATTCGATAAACTCAGTGCCCGCCAGTCCGTAGCGGATCCCGCCGAAAATCACCGGATCGTGATCCGCCAGCGTCTGCGCACACTCGCGTTCGCCGGCGATTTCGTCCTCACCAACGCGCAGGGCGTGACCGTTCGCATGGATGCCGACGGCAAGCAGACCGTCGAGAAGCGCGGCGACGCCGCGAAGGGTCTCAACGGCGCTGCACCGACGGTCGAGCGCCGGATAGCCCAAGGCGAAGGCGGCTATGTTGTCGACTATATCGTCAGCAACGCCGGCATCGACGAGCGGGGCATTCCGGGCGTGCGTATTGCGTCGGTCGAGGGGCTGTTGATCGAAACCGATCAATTCGGTCGCTACCATCTGGCGGGCGTCGCGGGCGGCCCGTGGGAGCGAGGACGCAATTTCATTCTGAAGGTCGATCCCGTCACACTCCCGCAGGGCGCCGCGTTCACGACCGACAATCCGCTGGTTCGTCGCATTACCCCCGGTATCCCCGTGCGGTTCGACTGGGGTGTCAAGTTCCCGGCGGCGGTGATCGAGGGGCGTGTCGAGGACATCGAACTGGAACTCGGACGGTTGATCTTCGCGCCGTCCAGCGCCGAGGTGCGCGAACGCTACCTTCCGGTGATCGAGCGTATGGCCGAGAAGGTCCGCGAATATCGCCGCGGCGAGGTGGTCATCGACGCCAATGGCGAGACCGAGGCGCTGGCCTTCGAGCGTGCCGAAGCCGTGAAGTCGGCGCTCCTTTCCCGCCTCGACGCGGAATCAGCAAAGAGCCTCACGGTTTCCGCGCGGGGCCGGGTCGACGATCCATCCTCGATGATCGTCGGGGTAACCGAAGGCGGCGCGCTGCTGGGAACCGTCCTGTTCGATACGGACAAGTCCGACATCAAGCCGCAATTCGAGGCGCTGTTGGACAAGGTCGCGGCGCGGCTCGAGCAGATGGACGGCGGAAGCATCGCAATAGTCGGACACACCGATGTGCGCGCGTCCTTCGAATATAACACCGCGCTCGGAATGCGCCGCGCGAAGGCGGTCTACGACGCGCTCGCAAAGCACCTGAGTCCTGACGTTCGCGCCAGGGTTCGCGTGGAAATCAGTGACGATCCGGCAGCCCCTGTCGACGTGAAACAGAAGTGAGCGGGGCCAGGATCATGAAGATGAAATTTTTCGATATTACAATTGCCGGCCTGATGGCGGGCGTTTCGGCACCCACGATGGCGCTGGCTCAGGAACATGGGCCCGTGCCGCAGGAAAGGGCGCCCGAAGAGCAAGGCCAGGAACTCGACTGTTCGGGCGATCAATGCGGGGACAAGGACGGATTGCTGTTCCGTCTGCGTACGCGCAGCTATGCGAAACCGGTCAGCAGCGGCACTGACAGCCGGTCCACGTCCGAAGCGCTCCAGCCGGATCGGCGCGTCACGATCGCGACCGAACGACCGGGGCAAGCCATCGCGCTCGGGAAATTTTCGGTGGCGCTCCCCGGCGGAGGCGTGATCTGGGCTACCGAAGACCCGAACCTCGGGCAGCCGGAGCTGTCGATTTCAGCCCCCGCCATGGTGCCCTATGACGGCACGCGGATCCTTTCGCCGGTGTCTTTCTTCATGCGCGGCAATTATCCGGCTTTTATCGAGCGTCTCGAGATTGCGATCTATCGTAGCGCCGACGGCGACCTCGTAGAGCCGCTGGCGACCGTCCCGATGGACGTAGCAGCGGTCAGCCGCGCCGAATGGGATGGCACGCTGCCGGCACAATATCGATTCCGGACGGGCGATGAACTTGTCTACGTGTTGCGCGCCTATGGCGAGCGCGGCACGTTCGACGAGACATATCCGCGCCGCCTTCAGCTCGTCCGCCCCGAAGATGTTGCGCGAAATAACCAGCTCCTGCGGGGCAAGGTGGAAAGGTCGCTCGGAACCGGCCTTTCGACCGAGCAGGCAGTGGCCCAGAATCTGATCGATGATGCGTTCAAGGGAAGCGGCCTGCGGCAGCAGAATATACCGATCTATGGTTCGCGCATTCGCATCCAGGGACGAAATCTCCCCGAAGGCAACCAGCTGTCGATCAACGGCGAAATCTATCCCGTCGATCTCGAACGCAAGTTCGTGGCCGAATATCTCTCGCCGGTGGGTCGCCACCGCTTCGATATCGCGCTGCACGGCACCGATCGCCAGCCGGAGCAGCATCACGCGCTCGATGTCGATGTGACCGGAAAATATTTCTTTGGCGTTGGTATCGCCGATCTCACGATATCGCAGAACCAGATCAGCGGGTCGGTCGAACCCTTTGCCGGCGGCGCCCGGTCTTCGGATGACATCCTCACGGATGGCCGCTTGGCATTCTACCTGAAATCGAAGATTGGCGGGAAGTATCTTGTCACGGCGCAGGCCGACACGACCGAACGCGCCCTTGGCCGATTGCTCAAGGGGTTCGGCAAGGCGGATCCGCAGGATATCTTCCGGCGCCTCGATCCCGATCTCTATTACCCGGTTTATGGCGACGATTCGACGACGTACCGCGACATCGACACAATGGGGCGCTTCTATCTTCGCGTCGACTGGGACAAGAATCAGGCGCTTTGGGGAAATTATGCGACTGGAATTACCGGCACCGACTATGCGCAATATGTCCGGTCACTCTATGGCGCGGCGCTGAACTGGCGCTCGCGGGAAAACAACCCTTGGGGAGACCCGAAGACCGAGATCCGCGCCTTTGGATCGCAGGCGCAGACCGCGCCGGGGCATAATGAATTCGTGGGAACGGGCGGAAGCCTCTATTATCTGCGGCATACCGACATTCTGCCGGGATCCGACTCCGTCGTGCTGGAAATCCGGGATCGGACCACAGGCCGGACGGAGAACCGCGTTCAGTTGAAGCGCGGCGCCGACTATGAGATCGACGATCTGCAGGGACGCATCCTGCTAACTCGCCCTCTTGCCCAGATCACCCGCGCGAACGCGCCGTCGATTACGCGCGACGCCCCGCTCGACGGCTTCGAACAGAAGCTGGTCGTCGATTATGAGTGGATCCCGTCGGGTTTCGACAGCGATGAAATCACCGCCGGCTTCCGCGGAAAGAAATGGTTCGGTGACCATATCGGCGTCGGCGCGACCTACATCGACGAAAACCGGGCCGGGCAGGACTACACGCTTTACGGCGGCGACGTGACGCTTCAGGCGGGCAAGGGCACCTATCTCAAGGCGGAATATGCCAGGACGGAGGCGCTTGCCGCGCCGACCTTCTTTTCGACGAACGGCGGCTTCGACTTTACGTCGATCGGAGGGGGCGGACCCCAGGAAGGCGAAGCCAAGTCAATAGAGGCGCGCATCAATCTGACGGAATTGGGTTGGGCGAAGCTTGACTGGAGCGCCGGCGCCTGGTGGCGCGACACCGATGCGGGCTATTCGACGGGCCGCTACAGCACTGGTCAGCCCACGACCGAATATGGCGCGGAACTGCAAGGCAAGCTCGCCCCCAACCTGGGCGTCTATGCGCGCTACAGCAAAGCGGAAAGCGGTCCCGATTCATTCGTTCAGGCCCAAGCCAGCCTGGATTGGCGGATCGACGAGGCCAACAGTCTCTCCGCAGAAATCCGCCGCGTCGACGAAAGCAACACCTATGCCGATGCCGCAGGTCTGCTGGGGGCACTCAAATATACGCGGCGGATCGGCACATCGACGGATGTCTACGCACAGGGTCAACTGACCCTGGACGACGATCACGGCCGATATCGCGACAATGACATGCTTCTGATCGGAGGGCGCCGTCTGTTCGGAGACCAGTCTTCGGTCGGAGCAGAGTTCAGCGCCGGCGACCGAGGCGAAGCCGCCACGGTCGACGCGGAGTATAAACTGGCACCCGACCACACGCTGTACGGCGCCTACACATATTCGACCGACACGACCGAATATGGTTCGCTGCTGAACCCGACCCGGCAGAACGGCTGGACGATGGGTCAGCGCTGGCGGCTGTCCAACCAGATCAATATGTTCAACGAAAGCCAGTTCCTGAAAGAGCCGAACCAGTCGGGCCTCGCGCATAGCTTCGGCATGGATTTCTACCCCTCGGAAGGCTGGAATCTCGGCTTCACCTTGCAGTCGGGCGAACTGCGCAATGAAGCCGGCGGGACCGTCGATCGCCGCGCGGTGAGCGTTCGTATCGGCCGGACATCGCCCGATACGGATTGGCAGAGCAAGCTGGAGTGGCGGCGCGACACCGGAAGCGAAGAGCGTCGGCAGTGGGTTTCGACCAATCGGCTTTCGTACAAAATAGATGAAAGCTGGCGGCTCGCGACCCGGTTCAACTATTCGGAAACAGAGGATGAGGTGAACAAGCTGGCGGGAGCAAAGTTCGTCGAGGCGAATGTCGGCTTCGCCTGGCGGCCGTGGAACAGCACCCGCTGGGGCGCCTTCGGCCGCTACACCTATCTCTACGATCTGGCGACTCTCGGCCAGGAGGGCGGTGCCCAATATGATCAAAAGTCTCAGATTCTGTCTCTCGAGGGCGTTCACAGACCCGATCGCAACTGGGAATTGGCGGCAAAGTTCGCGCGCCGGGAGGGCGAGGCGCGACTTGGCCGTGGGACGGGCAAATGGTTCGATTCCGCGGCGACATTTGGCGCAGGGCAAGTCCGCTATGAGTTGCGAACCCAATGGCATGCGCTAGCTGAGTACAGAATACTAGATGTCAAGGACGGTGGCGTCAAACATGGCTTCCTTGTGGGCATAGATCGCGACATTTCGAGTAATTTTCGCATGGGTTTCGGATATAACTTTACCGAATTTAGCGATGATATGACCGATCTTGACTATGACAAGCAAGGGTTCTTCATAAATATAGTGGGGACGTACTGATGAGAAAGAAGAAATTTCTTGTCGATCAATCTCTCGCATATTCTAGGATTAGGGCAGTGAACAGATTTTTTCGGACTTGCGCGGGCGCTGCGTCGGGATGGGCGGTTTCGCTTTTCCGCGCTCCTTTATTCGGCGCGCTGGCTGCGGCACTTGGCCTGTCCATGGCGGCGGCTCCAGCTCCGGCGTATGCGCAGTATGCTACGGGCGGAAGCGGGACTTACCGAAATCAGATTATCTGGTTCGACTGGGGGGCTCAAAACGCCCCAATCCCAGCGGGCGGAACCTCTGTGACCAATACCACGAATGTCGCCGGCCAGACGTTGAGCGTGACATGTTCGCTCCGCAATATTGCCGGCTCGTTTCCATCGCCCAAGCTGATGACCTATCGACCGGGTACCTACTTTGAGGATGGCCTCGACGAACTGTACAATATTGGCGGTACAAATCTGTCCAATACGATGGACATTGGCTTGATCACGCCTGGAAACGGTCAATCAGCGGCATTTGACTTTTCGTGTAGCGCAACATTGGGCGGGGCGCCTTTCGCTCTCGGGGGGATTGTCTTCGCCGACGCGGAGACCACGAGCATCAACGAATTCTCGGTCCTCACGCTGCCGGCCGGTGCGACTATGCGCGTGATCGAACGAGCCCGGCCCGCTGGATGCGATGCAGGATATGTCATTGCCCGTAACGGTTCGAACTACCTATATGAGGTTGCGCCGCCCTATAATTGCGCTCCCGAGCGCGCGCCCGTGGCCGTCAATTTTCTCGATGGCGTTTCCACTGCGCGCATCGGACTCAAGGGCCAGGGAAAGCAGGCGATCGCGGTCGGAGTTATGGTGGACGCGGCCGACTACGGCGATGCGCCCTCCAGCTATGGTGCTGCTGCCCATATTCCGCAAACCAGCTGGTCGGGAGGCGAGGTGGTCCAGGGCAGCACGGATATCTTCTCCGGCAGCTTCACGACGGCAACGCTCGTTCCATCGCCCAACGCCTTGCTTGGCACCGCGATAGATATTGAGAATGCGCCTTTTGCAGGCGCAACGGCCACCCTCGATAATACCAACGGTCTCGACGACGAGGATGGTTTGGATGTCGCGGCGCTGGCTCCCCTGTACCGGACCATGGCCGGCCGAAGCTACAATATCTCGATTGCCTGCTCGGGCAATGCATCCGTTAGGGGTTGGATCGATTTCGATCGCAATGGTGTGTTCGACAGCGACGAACGGTCGGCATCGGTGAATTGCAATGGTACCAGCGCTGCATTGAATTGGGTGGTCCCGGCCGACATTCAGCCAGGTCAGTCCTATCTGCGCGTCCGAACCGCGGTGGAGGCGTCAGAAATCGCGGATCCTGTGGGCGTAGCAGATTCGGGCGAGGTCGAAGACTATGCGCTCGAGATCTCGGACCCGCGAATCCGGGTTGCGAAGATCACGCTCGGTTCCGCCGGCGGCGCGTTCGATTTCTCGGCTTCCAATACGACGGTTCAGCCGGCCTCCCTGACGACGGCGACGGCTGGAGTTGCTATAACCGGGGCGCCGCTTTCGATCATCGATATCGGAGCGGCCGTGCAGATCACAGAGACGAACCTTCCGGTGGGCTGGGGAATGACGGGCCTGAACTGCATCAATGCGGGTGGCGGCGCGATCTCCGGGATCGTCTACGATGGTGCCACGCGCAGCGCGACAATTCCGGCTGGAGCCTTGACGGTAAATGCGGACGTCACCTGCACTTTCACCAACGCCAATCTTCCTACGCTGGCGTTGTCGAAGACGTGGAGGGGCGCTGCGGCGAACGACACCGCAACACTCATCGCAACGGGCGGTTCGCTCAATCCCTTGCTCGTTTCGACCGCAGCAACCGCCGATGAAACAGACACCGGCATTCCGGTGAAGGTCGAGGTCGGTGACGTCTTCGTGCTCTCCGAGGAACTTGGGGCGAGCAATTCCGGCAGCTATACCGGGAGCGCTTGGAGTTGCTCCGGCGGCACATTGACTGGCGGTAACACGTTGACGATCGGTGCGGCCGATGCGGCGCTGGCGATTGTCTGTACGATCACCAACACGCGGCAGCAGACCGACCTCGCAGTCGTCAAAACCGTGACCCCCGATCCGGTCCTGAGCGGCCAGGTTGTGAGCTATACGATCGTCGCGACCAACAATGGGCCCAACCCCGGCAATGGCGCCTTGCTGCAGGATATCGTCGGGTCAGGCCTTGATTGCACCACGCCCCTGCCAGTCGCCGATTGCGTTGGGAGCGGGGGCGCCGCTTGCCCGTCGCCAACGGTACCGATCTCCGTGCTACTGGGGTCAGGCATAACAATCGGGGCCTTCCCCGTCGGGGGTCAGATTACCGTAATGCTTCAATGCACGGTCACCGCCACGGGCAGGCCGTAGGTCCTAATCGACAGAACGTCTCAGGATTACGCTTGAAAATGGAAAAGAACAGAATGGCCGCGTAGCTTGCGGCGCGCCGGCAGGTAGCGTCTTTGGTCGCCGGTGCGTCGTTGTCAACAGGGAGAACGACATGGTGAATAGTGAGAAGGGCGGACGTAACGACGACCGGCACATTACAGTTTATCGCTTCGCAAAAGTCGAAAGAAAGGGTGATGCCGGCCTTTGGCGTATTGGCAACATATCCAATAGGGGTATAATGTTCGAGGTCGGAGTATCCCCTTGCCCGAATGAAGTTCTTACGATCACGCTTTCCGACGGGCTGGTACTCCGCGGGCGCGTAGTGTGGTCAGGCGATGGCAAGTGCGGCGTCGCATTTGAGGAGGCGGTAAACGCCTGCGAGATATTGCGGCAAATTGTCGAAGACCAGGAAGCGAACCGCTATCGCCCACTCCGGGTTCCGGTTTCTTTTCCTGCACAGCTGTTGACCAAAGATGGTCCGGTAACAATCTCCGTCACAACGCTCTCCCGATCGGGCGTCAGCTTCACATGTTTGCGCGATTTCACCCCCGATACAGAAATCTTTCTGGCATTGATAGACGGCGTCTGGCGCGAGGGGCGGATTTGCTGGTCCAGAAAAGGGCAGGGCGGGCTGTCCCTGAAACTGCCCTTTACGGTCCCCGATCTGGAAAGCATGGAGCAATTCCAGAGGCGCGTGTGAGATGAATATATGCCTTGTGAGCGCCGCTCCGGCCGGGAAAATCAGCCTGATCGGCCGCCGACTTCGCTTTCGCTGCTTCCGCTCGCTCGAACCTCGCGATGTGCGAATGTCTGGAGATCGGCACTTGCAAAGCAGGTTGCGCTCCCGTGCATTCGCTCTGAGGTCTGGAGGGGGCTGTGCATGGCCTTGTACTTCGCTAAACGCTATCGGATAACCATTTGGGTTTACCCACTGAAAGGGCTGTTTCGTGTCGGACCCTGATATCCCGGGCCTTAAGGTTTCGCCGCGTGAAGGCGGTTATGCGCGCGGACAGGAGGGCTTTGAGCTCATTTTGAACGCAGCCCTGTTTGTCTTGGCGACCCAAGGATATAAGGCAATGACCTTGCGGGCCATCGCAAAAGAATGCGGAATGAAGTCATCAAATATAAGTTATTACTTTAAGTCTAAGAACGATATTATTCGCGAACTAATGAAGGCAATATTAGATAGTTACGAATATAAGGCAAATATTGCTATCGAATCGGCTAATGGAGACCCAGAAGAGAAACTGAAAAATGCAATATTGTTTATAATGACAGAAGGCTCGGATAAGGAGGCTGTAAATATTTTTCCTGAGCTATGGGCTATGGCAAATCATGATGATTTCGTCAGAGAAAGATTAGATGAGCTCTATACCAGAGAGCGCACTATATTTAGTGGTATTATTTCTGAGATTAATCAAGATTTGTCAGGTGGCGATCGAGACATCGCCGCAACATTTATCCTGTCGTCGTTAGAAGGCCTCGGCCTGTTCGCCGGCCATGGCAAAGTCTGGGAAAGGTCCATGCCCGAACTTCAAGCGATTGCCTGTGATAATTTTGTGAAGATGGTGAAAACCATGAAATCCGGAGAAGAAATTGGCGCGGTTCGCAGAACCGGGTCGCGCCCGATTGGACTCTCCAAAGCCGTCAGCGTGATCAACCGTCCAGAAGTGTGGGCTGCAATCGAGCGCGTGGCGTCGGCGGCGCTCGCGGCGGGTGGCAAGCTCGACAGCGGCCAAGTGGAAGCGCTAGGCGTAATCAGTCCCGTTGAATAGCGATCACGCGTTGAGAGCCTCTGCGTCGGGCTGACGAGGTCGCCGTCGGCCTATTGTAGAGGCCGCGATGTCCCGACACAGTTTCGCCCTACGAAATTCCATAGTAGAGGAAGAACGGCTGAAGTCGCTTCCCGATCTGCTCGATACCGAGCATGGCGTCTTTGACCCCGAAAATCCTTCCGCCTCCACCAATTCTTGGGCCGCATTTCGGATCGGTATCCCGTCGCGGTCGAACGCGGCTCCAAGCGACAACGGATCCGCCGCGTCAAAGCGTCCAACCAGCCTTGAGCATCGGTTTGTCTTTTCCCAAAGCATCTATCTCGGGATTCCCTGGACGCTATCGTTCGGCACCTCCATTCGTGTATACCGCATAATGTGTGACAAGCCCGGCCGTGACCCAGCGCCCCTTCCAACCCTTCAGAATGAAACCGGCATCACCGACGTTGATCGCGAGTGATGTGCCGTCTTCGGATGCCAACGTCAGGCTTCCGCTCAGCATGTAGAGGAATGCGTCATAGGGATCGGTGTCCAACGGGCCATCGGCTGCGTCGCATTTATAAACGCCGGCCGAGAAGGTCTGATAGGTCGACTTGAGCGCGGTTGCGAAGATGCTGGGGCCATGTGTGACGACCCCGGGGCGATTGAAGACGGCCTCGCTCGCTTCGCCAGGTGCAGTCTTCGTCGGCCCGGCCGGGAAGGGCCGGGGCCGCGTGGTTCTGTTCACTCATACGGAATTCTCCACAATATCAGTGTTTCAATCTCGATCGGTGGCAAGGTATGGTTCGAAAACATTGCCGCATGGCGGAACCGCCTTCATGGGGCGCTAGGCTTGTGCGTCCTATCGCATACCCAATGCAGTTCCTCGGCTGCAGTTCGTCGATGCGGTCGATGGGATGGCCCTTGCAGATGCGATCGCGCACGTCGCCTAGCCATTCTTGCGGGTTCGCTGGAATGACGAAGCGGTAGTTTGCGGAATGTCGCCTTCCGGCCAATCCGGTCGGATCGCGATGAGGAGCTTTGGTTAAGTGCAGCAACAGCGCGTGGTGCGCGAAGGGCTTGTTCCGATAGTGCGTTCAGTCGCGCCACCCCGCTCCGAGCGCGGTCTGGAGGTCGATCCATGCCGACAGTGCGGCATGCTCGGCGTGCAGGGCGCCGGTGGCGGCAATCAGCTGTCTATCTCGGCTAGCCGCGAGCATCAGAAAACTGTCCTGCCCCGCGCGGTGCCGCACTTGCGCCATATCCGCGAGCTGTGTTGCCCGGGTCAGATCCTCCCCGGCGATTCCGGCCGTTTCCCGCGCGGCCTTGAGACCATCGAGCGCGGCATCCGTTTCCTCCAGCGCGGTCATGAAGATCGACTCCCAGTGCGCGCCGGCGGCTTCCGCCATCGCGCCTTCTGAGCGGATACGCGCTCGAATGCGATCCATGTCGAAAAGACCCCAGCTCAGCATTGGGCCTATCCCGAACCTGAGTGCGCCAGCGTCGGTCAACCGGTCAGGGACCGCGCTGATCCCGAGCGAGCCGAAGAGGTTGATGCGTGGGTAGAGATCAGCCCGTGCGATACGAACCCGGGCCATCGCCTGGATCAGATCCTGCTCCGCCGCAGCCACGTCCGGGCGGAATCGCAGGATGCGTTCCGGTCGGCCGGCACGAACGAATTGCGGCACGGGAAGGTCGCGGGGCTTTAGCCCCGCAAAGTCAAGGACTCCGGACGGAGCCGGCGTGCCGGTAAGGGTGGCAAGGCGGCGGAGCGCGTTGCGCCGCGCTGTCTCGAGCGCAGGCCTTTCGGCTTGCAGGGCGCCCAGTGCCCGCTGCGTGTCGACGAGCTCGTCGCGCCGGGCGCCCCCAATGCGCTGTGCCCGGTCGACGCGCAAGGCCACGTCGGCAAGCAGATGGTCGCGTTCGGTCAGCAGGGTCAGCCGGCGCTCGCTTTCGGCGAGGTCTGCCCATGCGCGCACAACCGATGCGGCGACCGAGGCTTCAACCCCGCGTCGCAGCCAGGATTCCTGCCTGCTAATCGCGTTCGCGGCGTCGCCGATGGCGGCGAGACGGCCGGCCAGGTCGATTTCCCAGCTGAGCGTCGCGCCGGTCTCGATGAGCGTCTGGCTCGGCAGTACCGCGGGCCCTCCAACGGTGTCGAGTTGAAGCGCGGCGCCGGCCGTTCGCGCACGCGAAGCCGACGCATCGATCGTCCCGGTCGGGAACCGGGCAGCTCTTGCTTCGCGGACCAGTTCTCCCGCCGCTTTGAGATTGGCGGTCGCCGCGCGCAGATCTGCATTGTTGAGACGGGCGCGAGCGACCAGGCGGTCGAGCTCGGGGTCGCCAAGCTCGGTCCACCAGTCGAGCTTCGGTTGTTCATCGCTTGTGTCAGCCGTTGTAGACCAGGCTGCGGGCGGTGCCGGAAGAGGCTCGGGTTGGGCAGTTTGCGGACCCGCACAGGCTGCGAGCGTGAGGCTGAGGCCTGTGGCCAAGCCGAACCTGAGGCCGGTCATGCCGTTTCTCCTGCGAGCGGCTGTGGGATATCGTCCGACTTCCCTCGGAAGGCGATAACATAGAGCGCGGGGATAAGGACGAGAGTGATCAACGTCCCGAGTGCGAGGCCGCCCATCATCGCTGCAGCCATCGGCCGCCACAAGTTTCCGCCGAACAGAAAGAGAGGCGCAAGACCCGCGATGCAGGTCAGTTTGGTCATTACGATCGGGCGGAGCCGAAGTTCGGCAGAATGCGCGATCGCCTCCCGCAGATCCATCCCTGCATTGCGGTCGTCGCCAATCTGTCCAAGCAGCAGCACGGCATTGTTGACGATGATCCCCATCAGCGCAAGAATGCCGATCGTAGCGGTGAAGCTGAGCGGCTGTCCTGACAGGAAGAGGCCTAGTGTTGCGCCGATCGCCACGAAGGGCATCGAGGCAAGCACAATCAGCGCCTTTCGAAAGCTTCCGAACTGCCAAAGGAATAGCAGGAACATGCTGACCAGCGCCAGCGGCGCATAGCGATTGAGCCCTTCACTGGCCTTTGCGCTCGCTTCGATCTCGCCACCTAGCGAGACCCTGTGATCTGCCGGTAGACCCAGCTTGCCGAATTCGGGTGAAATGCGATCGACGATTGCCTGCGATGTCATGTCACGATGTCGCGCGGTCACTTCCACCATGGGCAGCAGGTCCCGGCGATTGAGGAGCGATGCCTGATCGGCGAGGTCGATGCGGGCAATCGAGCCCAGCGAAATACCCGACTGCGTCGGGCCGACGGGAAGCGAGTTCAGCCGTTCGATCGTCGCGCGATCTCCGCGATCGGCGCGGACCACTACGGGAATCTCTATATCGCCGTCGCGAACGACGGTGGCGAGCGAGCCGTCCTGGATGGAATTGATCGCAGAAAAGACCGCTGCATTGGAGAGCCCGGCTGCAGCGACCTTCGCGTCATCGACGCTCACTGTCAGCCGAAGCAGGGGGGCTTCCAGGGTCGACTTGACTCGCAACATGCCCTCGATGCCCTCGAGTTTTGCCTGCAGGCGCTCGGCTGCCCGTTCAAGAGAAGGGCGATCGGGACCAGTCAGTCGGAATACGGCGACCCCTGTTTCGGACGATCCGAGGAAGAAGCGCTTCGTGTCGAAACGAGCTTGCGGAAATCGCGGACGCAGCGTCGCATCGATATGGGCGATCGCCGCATCGAGGTCCGCATCCTTGTCAAGGTTGATGATTGTGTAGGCGCGATTCTGCGTTGGTGAAGGCGGGTTGAGGCCGAGAATGAAGCGCGGGCCGCCGTCGGCTACATAGGTAATGTGGCTTGTGACGTGGGGAAAGAGGCGGCGATCGCCGAGCAGCGCCGAGACGCGCGCCGCGGTGCGCATCGTCTCTTCAGCCGTTGCCGAAGGCGCAAGCTCGATCGGCATCTGGACTTGTTTGCGGGCCGATGCGGCAAGCAGCTCCTGCGGTACGAATTGCAGGAGGACGAGCGCGGTCGCAAGCAGGCCGACCATGCCGCCCACGATGCGGACCGGCCGGGCAAGTATCTTCGTGACGAGGCCTCCGTAGGAACGCTTGATGCGGCCCAGCAAGCCAGCATCTTCGTCATGATGGCTGTCTGCGCCGATGTGGCGCAGCGCAAGCAGCGGCGTCACAGTCAAAGCGAGCAGGAGGGACAGGAGGAGGGTGATCGCGAGGACAACGCCAAGGCTACGCATATATTCGCCCGTCTCGGTTTCGCCGGCGACGAGCGGCACGAAAGCGATGATGATCGCGAGCGACGAAACGAGGAGGGGCGTAAGCATCGTCTCGCCAGCGGCACGCGCCGCGTCGATGCGCGCCTCGCCATCGCTCAGGCGCCGTTGATAGTCCTCGACGACAACGATGGCATTATCGACGAAGATGCCGAGTGCGATGATGATCGCGGCGATCGATATCTGATGGAGCTCGATACCGAGCGCCATCATCACGATTGCCGTACCGAGGACGGTCATAGGGACAATCGTCCCGGTGACGAGGCCGCTGCGCCAGCCCAGAAAGATCATCACGACCGCTAGGACCACGATGAAGGTTTCGACGAACACCTGTCCGACCTTCTTCAGTTCCTTCTTCACGACGCTGGCCTGGTCCGTGATGGTTTCCGCATGCAGGCCGGCAGGCAGCGTCCGCTGGATTCCGGCAAGCCGCGCGTCGAGCGCGTTGGCGAAGCTCAGCACGTTGAGGTTGTTTGCCATCGAGACACCGAGCACCACCGACGGCTTGCCGTTGAAGTAGGCGCCGCCCTCGGGCGGGTCCTGCGGAATCTGCCTGATCGTGCCGAGCGACCCCAGCGGCACGACACCTTGACCGGTAGGGATGGGAATAGCTGCAAGTTCACTGGCGGACCGCACGCGGTCACCGGTCTGGATCGCGATCGCGAGTCCCCCTTGCGACAATCGGCCGGTCGGAGCGAGCTGTTCGCGGTCCGACAGGGCCCGCGCGACCGCGGCTGCGTTCGTGCCCGCATTACGAAGAAACTCGGGATTGAGCTCGACATAGGCAACTTCGCGCCGCACTCCGTGGAGCGATATCGTCGCGACCCCATCGACGGCTTGCAACTGGTTGCGGATATGTTTTGCCCAAAGCTCGATCTGGCTCGCACTGTAGCCTTGCCCGGTTATCGCGATCGTGCGGACCGCCACGCGACCGAAATCATCGTTGAGACGAGGTTCTGTCGTGCCTGCGGGGAGCGACGTTTGCACCTCGGCGAGCCGCGAACGGATATTCTGCCAGACCGCCGCCACCTGCTGGCGGGATACATTTTCGTGAAGAGATACATAGATGAGTACGCTGCCGGGCCGGATCTGCGTGTCGATAGTCATCACTTCGCTTTGCGCGCGGATGGCCTCTTCCAGCGGGCGCGCAACGGCTTTTTCGATGCGCTCGGGAGACTCTCCGGGAAGATACGCGTTGACGGTCGCCATCCGCATCGTGACGCTTGGTTCTTCGGTTGCGGGGAAATCAAGCAGGGCGATCAGGCCGACGAGGCAGACAATGATCGCCGTGATGAGCACGAAGCGCGGGTTGGCAAGTGCCGCTCCCGTGAGAGTCGCACGTTTTGGGAGTTCCACGATCGGTTCCTTCAGGTTCCAGGTTTGGCGATCAGGACCCTCTGCCCGGCCCGCACGAAGGCGCCCCCAGCCTCGACGACGCGAGCGCCGACGGGAAGAGCGGCGGTGATGCGCGCATCGGCGCCGGTCAGTCCGATCAGGGTAACAGGTACGCGCACGATACGCTCGCGATCGATCCGATAGACGAAGCGGCCTCCGCTTCGCTGCACCTGCACAGCTGTCGCCGGGACGCGGACGATTCCCGGCTCGCTGCTGCCGCTTGCGATCATCAAACGGACGATCGCGCCGGGCATCGGCTGACCGCTCGTAATTGCGAGCCGGACGGGAATGACGCCGCCGTCTTCCACCCGCGAAGACATGCCGACAACCCGTGCCGCGCCGGAAGCGCCATCACTGCTAAATCGTACAGGCATGCCCGGCCGGATCTTGTCCGCGAGCTTTTGGGGAACGGCGGCGAGAATTTGCCGGCTGCCGCCGCCTTCTATGACGAATAGAGCCTGTCCTGGTGCTGCCACACCGCCGACTTCGATATTGCGAGCCGCCACGACGCCGGTACCGGACGCGCGAACGATGCGTTGGCCGGCTTCGTCCTGTGCAAGACCAAATCCCGCTCTCGCCGCGCGCGCGGCGCTGCTGGCTGCGCGGGCTTCGGCGTCGATCGCTGCTCGCTCGGCAGCGGACATCGTGCCGGTCTCGGTCAGCTGCGCGGCGCGCGCCGCCGCCGCCGCGCGCTCGGACGCTATGACGGATGCGCGATCGACCTCGGCCTGGGCTTGCAGGACCCGTAATCCGGCCGCCGTTCCATCGAGAACCGCAAGCGGCTGCCCCGCGACAACAGGGTCGCCGATTTGAGCGAGAAGACGCACCACGCGTCCGCCGGCGACGCTTCCCGACTGGTAGGGCACCGTCGACTGTACGATGCCGGTGAGCGAGTCCTCTTCCGCCGCATCCGCCTGGACGGCCGCCGCAGCGACATAGGGGAGGGCTTCGAGCGTCTTCTTCTCATCTGCCGATGAAAGTGCCAGCGCCGTCGCGCTGCCGAGGACTCCCAAGCCGAGCACCCCACCCATAAATATATAGGAACGCTGATTTTTATAATAGGCGCGGCGCATGAATGCGAGCTGGCGTTTGGTCATGGCTTAAGCCTTTTGGTTTGACGAAGCGAGTACGAACTCGCACTGCGCCGGCGACGATAACGTCATATTCATCGCGGCCTTTTTTCGGGGCGCCTTCCTTCGCGTTGTCCGGAACGAGCGAAGATGCCACAGCGCCCGCATCGGCGCTGGCCACAAGCGTGCGGCGGGAAGGCCGGTCGTGTCCGGCGCACCTGTCGTGGTCATTATCCAGCTCCTCAATGCCTGATCGGCAATCGGCTAGGCAGGAGATAAACATTTGTCAATTGGCAAACTTTTGTCAATTGATAGAGGTCTCGGCGGTGGCAATGCTGCGATGCGTCGGCGGGACGCCGTCGAATAACTGGCAGCGCCAAATTGAGGGGGACGGATGGCGGACAGCAACACGGTAATGGTCGTGGGTCACGCTAGGCTTTTAAGTCTTTGAGCAAGAGCGAGTTTAACCATCCGCTTTCATCCGAAATCGGAGAACTGTTCGCGCCTTGCTGTCCAAACTGTCGGAGAATCAACCCGGCATCTGGTTCCGTGAGAATGTGAAAGCCACGCTCCTCTCCGCGCCATAGATGGGCCCCACATGCGGGCCTTCACGCGACCCACCCCCTGAAAGGCCGATGCGTTTTCCTTGTTGGCTTTGTATGCACGCGGGGCACGGAGGGCTCGCCGCACGGTGGAGGCCTTTCCCATTATATCGCGGCTTTCTGCCGCACCGCTAATCGACGCCGCCGCTCGGGGCGCGGCCGAACGCGGTGTCGTGTCGATGTCATGGTAGGCTGAAAGCGTGATGAGGCCATTTTCTTTTTCGGCACGCGTGCCGATGTCGCTAACCTAACGGAGGAAGAGGTATCCGATCTGGCTGCCCGACTCTGGGGCGACAATCCCCCGACGAGCGTCGATCCGGCACGGCGGGACGAGGGCGCGCCAGCGTCACCGCGAGAGCGGCTGATGGCGCCTGCCACTGCCTCGACATTCCCTTCATGTTCGGGACCGCGGCAGCGTGGTTCGAGGGACGCATGATGGCTGGAGCCGACATGTCCAAGGTCGCGGTACTCTCGGCCGTGCTGATGCGCAGTTGGGCGGATTTTGCACGTGACGGCAATCCGGGATTTGGGTCATGGTCTGCGGACAGCAAGCCCTTGATTCACTTCGATAACGAAAGCTGGGTGGAAAATCCGGACGGCCAGCTCGGTAGCGGTGACTCCATGAAGCGCTCGGTAGCATGACGACAATGCGAGCACAAAATTGTTTACATGCTCTGACGAGGGACAAAGTGCGTGACCCAGGGCGCCGTTACGGGTCAGGGACGACATTTCATCTTGGGGCTTCCCCACGACGATCAGTGCCGTCAGCGCCCGTGCCATTCGTGCGTTCAGCGACGGCAGAATCGAATGCTTGGCCTTATCGAACCAAGGCCCGCCCGGCCAGCTCGCTTATCGGCCATAAATCTGACCTAAAAGATACGAGACAACCTTACGAAGGTCGTTTAATCGCCACTTTTCATTATCACTAAAGCGCTTCTCCCGCCGAACGTCGAGTTCGTATTTTCTGCACGTACCCAAGTGCCAGTTCGCTCCTCTGGGAAGAGCGTCACGAGCGAGCCACAGATCGACAACACGCAGCCGATTCGCTCAATTACCTCCATCGGGATGGCCACGGCATCGTGCGCGCGAACTTTCCATTCATTGAAGGTCGCAAGGTCACAGATCCCGAGCAGCACCATCTGCTCTTCCACGCTCAAATTCCACAATTCGGCGATATTGGCGATATTAAGGAAGGTACGCAGGCCGGGTGCCCCATGTCGAATTGGGTCAAAACTGAAACAAGGTTTTCCGTTAACACAGATTTCCGTGTCATACATTTCTTGACCATGGCTGACGATGGCTGACGATGGCTGACGATGGCTGACGATGGCTGACGATGGCTGACGATGGC
>JAEMRT010000005.1:109460-132909 GCA_016463225.1 Sphingopyxis sp.
TCCGATCGCGGCCCGAATAAGTCCGGAATTGATCGGTACATTCTAGAAGCGAGGCGCCCGAAGGTGGCGCGAGGTGATTTCACTGGCCGAATGATCGGCCAAATGATCGGCCAAAATTGATGCGAAACCTCGATACGCTGCGGAAAACGGAACAATTTCTGTGATGTCAGGCCGATGTTCAGGGATCGGAAGATTGGCCAAATTTCTGCCGTGAAGAGGCTCCTCGCTCGGTGACCGGTATCGAGCGAAGCAAACATGCCGACCAAATTTGAGGCTTTTAGAAGAGCAACGGCTCCTCCGCGCTATCGGTCTGTTTCAGCGTCGGATGGATCGAGATGGCCTGAGACCTCGCGGCCCGGCGGCGAACTGCGAAACGCACGCCCATTCGCTTTGCGATCCGACGTAATGAGGAATAGGCGGTTTTTCGCCGGCGGGGCGGTATTTTCACTGAACCTCCTTCCGAAAAGCGATTCACGCCACAATCAGGCGAAGCATGCGCTCGGAGGGAGCGAGGGACACCTGCCTCCCCCAGTCGAAGGGCAGAAAATCCTGCTCGATGCCGTCGGCAAAAATGACGCCCCCATCGTTCATGCGCGAAGTGACCTTGAGTGCCATCTGGTTCAGCTTTCCCGCACGCAGCGTGGTGCCGGTCGCGACGCTCGGAAAGGGTTCGCGGACGAAATAGCCAACCGCGCGTTCTTGCGGGGACAGGACCACCTGTTGTCCGGTCGCCTCCATGATCGAGCGCGCCCAGCCGGTGGCCCCCGTACCGGAGGCGACGATCAGGCCGCTTGAAGAATGATCTTCGGCGGCATCGCCGATCGCGAGCCGGTACCTCGCCGATTGGTGGCTGCGATGCCCCACGAACAGTTCGTTCAACGCCAGCAGCTTTTCGCCAGTGTCCATTACGCCCTCGACCATCGTGCGGTTCTCGACCGCAACGTCGCCATGAAGGCAGGCCGGCAAGGCTGCGCCGAGCCGGTTCAGTCCGACGCGGACAAGGACGCCGTCGTAAAGATCGGGTGCGGGGTTAACCCCAAGCACCGGTTGGCCAGTCAGATATTTGGCAACGTTGGCGACCAGTCCATCCTGGCCGACCGCCACAATTACATCCTCGGGGGCGAACAGGAAGCGATCGAGATCGGCGCGGCGAACGAGGGTTTGCCGCCAATCGGCAGGGGCGGCGGCCCGGGCCTGACGCAATACCGTTTGGAAACGTTCATGGCGATCCTCAAGCTCGGCCAGTTTTTGCCCGCGCGTGTCTAGGTAGAAGCGTGCTTGTTCGCGCGTCGCGTGACGCGCGAGAAGCAGTTCAAAGTCGGTCTCGCGCGTCACAAACACCGCACGGGGAGCAGTAGAGGTCATGGCGCCCGTCCTTACTGGCCGGTGATTACGCCCGGGGCCGCGGGCCTGAATTCGCGCATGACCGCGGCGAGCAGGTCGGGCGTGACGTTCAAATGTTCGATCGTGTCGAGATTGCCGGCAAGCTCCCGTGCCGCCAGTCCGAGGAGCACCGCGGGTGGAAGGTCGCGATAGACCGCGATATGGGCCTGTTCCGCCTCGGCCTTGGCACTTTCCACGATGCGGATGCGACCGGCTTCGGCCTCGGCTTCGACCCGTTGCGCCTCGGCGAGACCAGTGGCGCGGTTGCGAGCGTTCTCGGCCTCCTCGGCGATCAGCTGTTTCTCGCGGCGAGCAAGCTCCGTTTTGTTGCCGAGTTCATTTTCGGCAATCGCGCGCTCCTTGTCGACCGCCAGCGCGCGGCGTTCGAACATCGCTTCGTCCGCCTTTTGTTGGAGCGCCTCGAAGGTCGGTGTCTGCAGCGCGCGTTCCAGCTCACTGCTCGGTGCCAGATTGTTCAATCGGACCGCGACAATCGCGAGACCGATTTCGGTCAGAGCCGGATCGTTCGCGAGGGCGGCTTCCAGTCGCTGGCGGAGAGGCTCTACGCCGGCATCGAGCAGCGCACGAACCGGCGCCTCGGCCAGATATTGGAGCGTCGCTTGATTCACGAGGCCGGCAAGCCGGGTCTCGATCCGTTCGATCGGTTCGCGGATATATTGGCCGTTCGCAAGTCCAATGGTGAAATCGATACGTTCCGCGACCCGGTCCGGCTCGGCGACCCGCCAGCCGAGAATGCCTTGGACGTTCACTTGCTGGAAGTCGGCGCTACGCCCCTTCACGAAAAGTGTCATCTCGCGGTCGTCCATCGGTACCTCGGCGACGCTCGCCGTTTCAGGGCGGAACCAGAAGACAAGTCCGCGACCGCTCTGGCGTATGCGGCCATTTCGATAGCGGATGACGTGGTGGCTGGCATCGCTGCGCAGTCGCGCGATGAAAGCGAAATTCGTAATTTGTGCCATCGTCTGCTCCTTCGGTTGTGATTTTGAAATGCTGAAACTCTGACCCTCAACTGTTCGCTGATCGCGCCCTTATCTGCGCCTTGATCCAACCTAAGCAGCTTTGGATCCCAGAAGAAGACTGTCGAGCGCGGTGCCCACAATAGGCAAAACCTCGAAACGACCATCGCCAAACTCGATAATACATTTTAAACACTATATCTATAAGAGATATAGATATGTTGATCCGAGAGGCGGAAAGGAACATGCGATATGAGCGCAATGATGGAGGCCAGCAACGGTGATCTACCCACGTTGCTCGACACGTTGACGATAGCAGTCACCACGCTAGATGCCGTAGGCGTCGAGAGCTTCAACGAGCTATACCTCTATGTGGTTGGCACTACGGCAGACCAGGTCGTCCGAGACCTGAGAGTTGAAGATGGGCAGCTAATAGTCGGCCCACCAGGGCATGCGCTGGCTTACGAATCCTTTATCGATCGCGATTTCGAAGCAACTCGGCGCGCGCTAATGCTTGCCGAGCTCTGCAGCATCATGCGCATTTGGAGATGGTCGCCCGCAACGATGGCGGCATATCTACGATGTTCCGCGGGAATTTTGTCGGCCTGGGTGGGCCGATCCGCCTGGGTCGACGTGCCCGCCTTGCCTCGCTCAGTGGTAGAGCGGTTCAAGCGCCTGTCGCTGCTAGACCGAACCCGATCCATATGCGGCGTTGCGGATCAGGATATGCCGAACTGGCTATCTAGCAAGAGGCCGAGTTTTGGACGCCGTTCAATCGAGCAGGTCCTGCAGAGTGAAGATATTGCTGACTTTATCCAGCTCGTGATGTGGAGCCTGAATGGCCCTCAGCACACATCGGTCTTACACTGATCGCCTCGACTAAAAATCGAATTTCAGAGGGTTAAGCTCGATGTCGACTGGGATTCGCATACCATTCAAGTCTCGAACGCCATCTTCAATCAGAGTCTTAAGCTCGTCGAAGCTGATCAGCGCATCTCGACCCGGATTGAAAACGAGGTCGTTCAGAAATCTTCTGGTCGCGAATTTTACTGGGCCAATAGAAGCCCCAATTAATACGCTGATGGTTTCGCCGAAATCGAGGCGTTGTGAGGCGCGGACATCAGCATCGTACCCGCCTGACTCGATGCGCGACAATAATTTGGCCCACCCCGAACCGCCGCCCACTGCGAAGACGAGACGAGGTTTGAGGTTCGTCGTGTGAGTTTGAGCCTCTCGCTCAGATCGGACCTCAGTATCTCGCAAAACTGCTTCGAATTGTAAAGGTCCCGGCGCGCCAAACGAAAGATGAAACCCACATATAGAGGAGGTAAAAAGGTCGATTGCTAAAGTGATAATAGGTGCGACCGGTCCCCCTTCGGTGGCCACAAACACCTGCAGGCAGATATGGTCGATGGCCATCACTTGGCCATACTCTGTGGCGGATTCGAGAGCTTCTGGGGGAATATTCTTGCTGAGGAAAACGAGTCCTCCGGCGACACCTTTGGCTTTTTCTACAGCCTCAGAGATATTCTTACGGAGCGTCATATGGCTGGGAACAGGCTTGTTCAACGTCCACCCGTCGCGGATTATCCGCAATATCTCAGCGGGCGTTCGAAAGCCTCTTGCGACGGCCCTCTTTATGAGGTCGTCAACAGCGTCAGAGACATCTTGGTCGAGCTTAGGTTTCCGGGTAGCGCCGGGACGTCCATAAGGGAGCAGGTCCAGCACGTCGCGATCCCTCGTCCATTGGCGACGGATCCGATAGAATTGACCGGTAGTGACGCCCAAGCGGCGCGCGGCTTCCTCCGCCTCAGCGTCGCCTGGACGCTGATGGCGCTCATAGTCGAGCATGACGTTCAAGCGATGCAAAGCGACCTGGCGGCGCTCTAACGGCTGCATCAGCCAGACTGGATCGTCCTCGAAGCGATTATCTCGGCTCATCGCTTCCGACCTCCGCCCCTCCATTCGAAATACCGCATACCATGCCGCGGAATAGCTGAGTTTTCGAACGCGCCCACAAAATTTTTTCGGCGACGAGCAACTATAGATAGACATGCAACTAACTACTTTCTTATACATATATGAACATATGCAACTCGGAAGGAGTCAGGGCCCATGAAAAACGACAAATCCTATTACCGGCGTGACAATCAAAACGGCCGGTTCCCCATTCGGATCAATGAGCAGAGCTACTGGTCACAGGATTATTTGCTGTGGTGGCTCGTCCACCGACCGGTGGAGAAAATTCGGTTCGATCCCAAAGAACCGAGCGTAGTCGTTGTGATCGGCGCGGATGGGGCGGAACTGCGCGTTCCGGTAATCCGCACCAAATCCACCAACAAAACAAAACGTCGATCACCACACAGCCTGTCGGAGGCTTGCGGCCAACGTGCGGCCGTCGAATCCTGCCACGCAAGTCACGTTCAAAAAGGGGTAATAGAGCGCATTTTTCTTAGGATGAAGGCAGCCAACAGGCCTCAATACAAGGCCTACGCCGATGGCGAGTGAGTTGACGATAGAGTGGCAGGAGCATGAGATCACATCGATCGCGGCCACCAAGATACACGACGCCGAGATTACCACGGATCCTTCGTACACGCCGGTCCGCGATTTACGGACACGACGGAACGCGCGCTCGATCACCGGTCAGTTGAATTCAATCCATGCAGATATCAGCCATGTTTATGAGAGCCTCGGTGAAATGCGTCACGCGATCATCTGTGACGCCGACTGGAATGTTCTGCGGCTGGAAACGCAGCCTCAACGTATATCGCTCGCAGACGGGCGAACCTACACGCCCGACGCGAAGGTCTGGCTCCGAGGCTCCGCGCGACCCATTTTTAGAGAACTCAAGCCGATAAGGTGGCTACGGGACGATCCCGACCTCAAGGGAAAACTTCATTTGATTTCCGAAAGCTGTGCGATGCTGGGATGCGATTTCGAGATCCTCTCGGATGTCTGGTATAATCGTCAGCCCAGACTAATGAATTCAAACTGGATCCGCCGGGCGGCAAAACACGCCCCGGATGCCCATCTTCGGCATGTCGCAGAGCTCCTGTCGTCGCGCGGCGCCCTTCCAGCGGACGAGATCGCGCGCCAGAGTGGTTTAGGAGGCGACGGAGTTTTTGCCGCTTACGCATTGGTCGGACTGAGATTCTGCCTCGTCGACCTTGATCGTCGCTTCGATTCAGACACGGTCATTTCGGCAGTGAAACCATGACAGGGCTGCGTCTCAAACCGAACTCGTCAGTTCGGCTCACCGACCAGTATGGAACGCATAGCTGGTTCTACGTGCGCCAGCGTGTCCGCGGCGGCTATATGTTTGAACCTTTTGAAACGCCTGGCGAACGCCGCCTTCATCTCGATGAGGCCCTTATCGAATATTACGCTCAGGACAGGCTGGTCTACCATCCTTTCGACGAGAGCATGATGGCAGCATCCCGTCTCGCGCGTTCGCGAAAAACTTGGGAGGCCGTTCCTCGACATCAGCAAATGGTAGCTGAGCGCCGAGAAGCGATCATCAAAGAGGTCAAAAAGGCCATCAAGTCAGGGAAGCCGATCGGCCTGTCCATGCGAGCCGTTCCCCGAGACGTTGTTGCTCAGCACGCGCTGGAATGGGAAAAAGAAGACTTCGCCATCGCCAAAATGAAATTCGAACGCGAGAAGGAGGCTGGGGTCAAACACGACGAAGGGGCTGTACCTAAGCCCGGCAAGCCGTTTGCCGTGCCCTGCGCCCGAACCGTCTGGACATGGATGTATCGATACCTTGAGATGGGCGACGATATTCTAGCTCTGGTTCGATACGATGAGCAAAAAGGCAGGAGAAATCAACTCTGTCCGAACGTTGAAGAGGCCATGAATGCGTTTATCGACAAGTTGATCGATGACCGGATGATTGGGCGGAAATGCGCCTCTCTTCACACGATGCTCAAAAGCTATCTCAAGGCGAACGGACTAGAAGTTCCCTCGGTCGTGACATTCAAGAAGCGGATTGAAACACGCGCCAGCCGCCATCAGCTGATCTCAGCCCAAAAAGGAAAGCGCGCTGCCGACGAAGCGCGGAATATTGCAGAATATGTGCCAGAACCGGAATGGGCGTTGGCGCAGGTCGAGATTGATCACACGCTGGCCAATATTCATCTTCTCTGCGATATCACGGGCTATCGGCTCGGCAGACCCTGGATTACGGTCGTTCTAGATCGACTGACCCGGATCATATTGGGATGCCACGTGTCCTTTCTTGCGCCGTCTTGGGCCACGCTTTCGCGAGCGGTCGCACATTCCATATGGCTAAAGGACCTAAGTCAATTCCCCGCACATGCGGGCCGCTGGGATCATCACGGAGTATTCGACTGGGCTTATACCGACCGCGGTATGGACTTCATCAGCCACTCGGGGCGGCGCGCAGGAATGTTTGTCGGCTTCGACATAGCGAATCTTCCTGGGTTTTCTCCGTGGTTGAAAGGAAAAGTTGAGCGCTGTTTCGGGACCCTCGCGTTGCAATGCTATAATTACAAAGATGGCCTGACGTCCCTCCAAGATCCTCATTACAATCCTCGAAAGAGCGCAAGTGTCCCGGTCAGTCAATTCAAGGCAGACCTGATCGATTGGATCATTGATTACAATCACCGGGGCCACAGCGCTCACCACGGCAACCGTTCGCCCGATGACGTCTGGCAGACCTCAATCGATTTGATCGGAGGGGTAACGCCTGTTCGCACCGTGTCGACGTTGCGCCGGATGATTGGCAAATCTGCATATCCCATGATCGGAAATCATGGGATGCGCGTGCTCGGGCTAGATTATATTCATCCCCGAATGGAGGAACTGCGCGACCGCCACGATATCGTTGGTCGCCGATTTGAGGCCCGATACGACCCCTATAATCTGGCTGCGATCGATTTTCATGATGGAAACGAATGGTTCACCGCACACGCTCGACGCCCAGACGTGGCCGACGGCGTCACAGCCTACCAACATCTCTTTCATATCAACCTCGCAAAAGCGCATACAAAAGACGGCGTCATTACCACTGACATGATCGCTCGGGTTAAAGCGCAGGCTCAAACGGATTTCGATTTGTTTCGTCATCAGCTCGGGAAGAGCCGCATCCGAACTAATGGCAGCAAGTTTGCGCAGTATATGGATGTCGGAGAATTTCTGACGCCGATCAACCTCATTCCGCAGCGTAGCCTTGCAGTTCCGTTAGAAATTTCAGGTTCGACGATCGTGGAAGACGGTCGCTATTTGATTCCGCCCAGGCCTGACTTCGAAGCCGGTCGGCTGTCAGCTACATTGGCGCTTCCAGCGCCCGCTGCTGCCACCAAGCCTCCCGTAATACGCAAAACGCAGAAAACGAAGATCCCGAAAACGTCTGCAGTCGCCGGGAAATCATCTGATGATCGGATGCGGGCTCGTTTGGAGGAAAGCAGAAAAGCCCGAGGTGCTTCGTGAACGCTCAAGAAATAAAGCGGCGCATTCGGGCGTTTGAAGGTCTGTTCATCGAACATCCCCGAGTTGTCGAGGCTGAGCTGGCCGTCGTGGATCTCTCTCTCAGGCAGCTGGACCCAGGCTCTGACGATCATGAGATCCTGTGCACTTCTACCGGCTCGGAGCACACGTTCAAGTTCGACGATACCCATTCGGCTCTTGAGGAGATCGAGAATGACCTGACGCAATATTGCGTGCTGATCGTGGGGGAAGCGGGTTCCGGAAAGACGCGACTAAAGGATCAAATCAAGGCACGTCCGGAATTCAAGCAAGATCTGTCAGGAGCCGACGCCGACATCATGCCGCTCCTCTATTTTGACATGCCTAACACGCCAACGCCGAAAGCTTTGCTCGAGGAGCTTTGCGAAAAAGCAGGGCTCGTTTTGCCGAAACGAATCACACGCAATGAACTTGCGAGCAAGTTACGAACGCAGCTTGCACAAATTGGCACCAAGCTCATCATTATCGACGAGGCGCATGCGATAGTCGAAGGGCGACGAGAACGTGCCGTCGTTGAGGCAGCGCGATGCCTCAAATTTCTGCTCAATACCTGCGGAGTGCCCATGGTGCTGCTCGGAGAAGAGCCGCTGGCTCGGCTGGAAACATCGAAGGCGCTGAAAAGGCGCATCGACTGCCACATCAGTCTGGATCCCTACAGCTGGAGCTATGAAGGGGACCGGTTCGAGTTTTTGAATTACCTAGATCAATTGGATGAGGCGCTCGGCTTTCAGTCACGCTGCTGCTTCGCAGACGACCCGGATATTTCTTCGCGGCTCTATTTGGTCTCTGGCGGCCACATAGGTCTGGTTACCAAATATCTGGCGAAGGCGTTGAAATTTGCGCTCCGGGAAGGAAAAAATACAATTGACGCGGGACTCCTCGCGCAGGCCTACCGGGAATTGCATCCGGCCAAGCGGGCGATATTTTCAGACCCGGACATGATTATTGCAGAGCCGGCCGTGAGCCAAAACCCGTTCTTGATTGACCGTGTCGCGTTCAAGAAGATGTGGGCGACTAAATTCTGTCAAGCAGTGTCTCCCGACACCTCTGACGTGGTCACTAAGTTGCGAGGCAGCAAGAAGCCTCAGAACGTATTTCAAGATGGTTGATCGTCTCCGACTACGGATTCGACCGATGGCCGACGAGCCGGCGCATAGTGTTGCGGCACGCTTGGCAGCTAGACATGGGGAAGGGATGATGCGATTCTTGGCAGGTCTGGGCCTAGATGTGCGAGATCTCGCTGTCGGCCGTGAAATTGACCGGCTTGCGGCAATTTCGTCGGTGGACGGACATGCGCTGTCAAGGACGACTGCGAATTCGTCCAAGTTTGGCCGAGGCATATGCCTGGGCGGAGAGAATCTGAGCCGGGTAGATTGGGCAATCAGCCCGCGCCGTATCTGCCCTGCTTGCCTCGCCGATGACCGCGCGGCGAGCGACGACAAGGCGGCCGCGTGGGCCGCATGGCATCGGAATTGGTGGGATGTCCGGTGCATCCAACTCTGTCCCGCTCATGGTTGTCTACTCACTTGCCGATGCCCGGAATGCAACTCCCTCTTGGACTGGCAGACCCGCTCGATCGACCGTTGCCCGCATGGTCATTTGCTCTCAGTGCCGGGAACGGAAAGCTCACTCGACGCTACCGTTGATCGCTATCTGCAAGGGCGATTGCTAACTTCCGGATCGGGACCCGAAACGTTGTTCCTCGATCAATTCGCGATCGGCAAGGTGGCTCGTATCGTCGAGCGGTTAGGTGCCATCGAACTAGATGGATGGTCCCATAGTTTTTCCGTCAGTTCTGATGAGCAACTTACTGCACGCCGCCGGCGGGCTGGCTTCAGGATGGCCGCTAATATTGGAAGTCGTTTACCTGCCGCGCTAGATGACGTGATCGCGCACGCAGCGCCAGGGCGCCGCGGTCTAATCGCCAGCTATGGATGGATATATCGAAGCTGGCTTGGCGTGCCTGGCGCTGACCAAAGCGGCGGGCAGCTTTTGTTCATTCTCTTGGCACATGCCGTCGAGAAAGGCCTTATTTGCGAGGAGGAACGTGGGGCGTCTTCGCGAAAAGTTGCTTTGAAAATGGCCTGCGCCGCTTTTGGTAAGGGGCATGCTTCTACGCGAAAAATAGTCATGATCGCCGACTTGGTGCCCTCCGGCTCAAGGCCTGGGGTTTCGTTTCAGATCGATGCCGGGGAAATCGAACGCATTCGCCGCCATGTCGCAGGCCTGCTTGATTTCCAGACCGCGGCAAAGTTTCTGGGTATCGGTCGCAACCAGTTTCGCTCACTTGTCCGGCTTGAGCTTGTCTCCTGCGACGCAGAAGCGGCCACGCTCGGGTTCGGTCAGCTGATTTCGCCTTATGACCTTGAGGGTTTTCTAAATAGTCTAGCCTCGGATGCGCCGCTCGTTCCACACACGCCATCGGGGATGGTGGCTTTGCCAGATGCATGCCGAGCGGCTGGGGTGTCCCTAGCGGATGCCTGCCAAGCAATCTTGAGTGGCAGGATCAAGACTGGCGCGCGGTGCAACGGAGCTGGCGGTATCGCCGCCGTCAAATTGATGGTGGAGGATCTCCTCGCGCTCAGGGTTCGGCCAAGACCGATAGGCATGGTGTCGACGGCTCTCCGCATCCATCCACAGGCGGCGTCCGCGCTTATCAAGGCGGGCGCTTTTGGAAAGCCGCCCGATATCTCGGGCAGCTCGCTTTCCGCTTTCGGAAGGCGCTACGTGAAACCTGCCGAACTTGCTAAAATATGGGGCGGAAATGGCCGGGCGATTGTTCGCTCCCTTGCAGCAGCTGACGTGCCGCCTGCCTTTGGGCCGCCCCACTGCCGTCAGCTATTTTATCCCCGAGAGCGGGCGATGAGGTTGCTCACGCGAGAAATCTCGTCCCATACGATCCAGTGAGGTGGCCGTGCGTTTACGTCTAAGAGTGCGTCAGAAAGAGGGCGAAGGTGCGCTCGAACTTGCACTGAGGCTCGCAGCCCGAAATGGTTTCTCGGATCTTGGCTCATTTCTCAAAGTGCATCGACTTAATCTCGATACCAAATATTTTGAGGCGGCCATTGAAAAGATTGCCGAGCTCTCTGGCATTCCCGGAGAAGCGCTCCGGGAGTGGACAGTTTCGCCGACACCAGCGTATCTGATGCGGGGGGAGAAACTGGGCAACCGGCACTTTGTACCGCTCTATCGACGATACTGTCCCCTATGCCTTGCCGAGGATTTTCGGCAATCGTCGGCGGGGGAGCCAATAGCTTCGATTCCCTACGTCCGGGGCTGGTGGCGCACCTCCCTAATATATGCATGTCCCGCTCATCATTGCGCCATGGTCGACACTTGCTCAGACTGCGGTTCGAGGACATCTGTCGAAGCCGTCCCACTTGAACGTTGTGTATGCGGCTTTCAGTTTAAAAATGCGACTTTGTCGCCTCTTCGCCCAGAGGATCTTATCGCGAATGAATATGTTTGGGGCCGCCTGTCAAAGCAGGAGAAATTGGCATCTCCTGTTCTTGACGCTCTGCCACTCTGGCAGGTCGCCGACGTCTTGCGGCGAATAGGGACCGCCGCATTGGTGGGGCGAACGGAAATAGAAAACATTCCCCTGGGGGCCGTTGGAGCGAAATCCGTATTTAGTCTGCCTTCGGCGGATCTCGGAAAGATTTTAAGTGCCGGCTTCGAATATGCGCGGGAAGGGCGTCCATCACTACTTAAGCTCATTGAAAAGATGACCGATGGACCGCAATTCTATCAGCTCGAACCGAAGCAGATGTTTGGAAAAGAATTTGGAAGCTGGGCGAGCAGTAGCAAAAATCCCATTCGCGCAGTGATCCAAGAGATTTGGGGCGCGGGGCCCGTACATCTCATGGCAAAGCCAAAAGTGCTTCACGAGCTAGAGCAGGCCAGATTGGAAGCTCGTCTGGGATATAAATTTGGTGGGCCGGTAACTCACACGGACGCTTTCGTCGCTGGGCGGGATGCGCAGATTCTCTTGTCCAAGTTGGACGCCGACGAATGGGTCGGAGGCGAACGCTATATTTTCCATCAGTTTGCTTCGGCCGAGGTGATCACCCCTGCCTGGCATTGCCATGGTAAGTCCAACGAAGCTTTTTACCTCGAGGATCTGCAGGGCTTGGTTGACGGAATTAATGCCGTCACTAGGCCCATTGAGCCAAAGAACCGAATAGCCCGGTTAGCATGGGTGATCCGCAAGTACGACGATAACTCCGCCCCGGTCATCATCGGCAGGATCTTGCGCGGCGAGCTTCCGGTTTTCAGGCACGGGACAGGCCCATTTCTCACGTCGTTCTGGGCGCCTGGCTGGGCCGAGCCACGCGGAAAGGAAATCCGGTTTCTAAGCCGAGGAGATGTCGCTTCATTGTTGAGCGTCGATCTCAAGGTCGTTGAGGACTTACTAACCGGTGGCGTCCTCTCCATTTCACCCGACACCCCTAACCTTATCGATATTGAGCACGTAACACCGCTTAGCCGAAACTATTTAACTGCGCGCCGACTTCAATCCATATGCTCAACCGCGATGGCGCCGGCCGCTATTGACGAATGGCTTAAAAATCTTGGAGTTTCTTCACTCCTGCGGCCGGGGTGCGTGGGCATATTTCCTCGGCGGATGGCAATTCGTACATTCTATAAATACTGGACTGCGGACCTTGAAACCTCGCTATCATTCCCTCGTATCTCTGGATCTACCGCTTCGATGAGACGCTAGAATTAGCGTGTCGTGAACGTCCTATCCAGCTCCGAGGCAGGAAGGGCGCCAACGATCATTTTTCGCAAACTTTTTTCCAGAGCTTTGAGGTCGTGCTGTCGATCCGAAATTTCATCACGAACGTGATCAATAAACTCCGAACTTATGGAATCATCGACACCATTGGATAGCATCAGAAGCGCCTTCACGTCAGCCAGCGAGAAACCCAAATTACGAACACGCTTAATGAAATTCAGCCGACGCTCTTGTTGGGGCGTAAACTCTCGAAAGCGGCCTTCTGTCCGCGATGCTGGATCGATTAAGCCTTCCCGCTCATACAGGCGGATCGTGGGAATGCTGACGCCGGTAATCTTTGAAAGTTCGCCAATCCGCATGATCTAACAATTGCCCCTTAGCGAGCCGTCGGCGCTAACCTTTTGTCTAAGTGTGCCGACACGGTCTGGAGCGTTCTGCTGCATTGGCATTCGCTCACATACCCCATCCGTTAGTTTTCCTGCCTCGAGGCTTATATGACGAATTCCGAGCGGGATCGCGAGATCGGAAGCCTTTTGGTTTCGGTTTCGCAACTTATTGCTTTCGTTTCGCAGCTTATTGGTTTCGTCCACAACGAACTGTCATCACACGTCGAGATTTGCCACCGACAGCGCGTTGGTCTGGATGAATTCGCGCCGCGGCTCGACCTCGTCGCCCATCAGTCGCTCAAAAATTTCGTGCGCGATGTCGGCCTGTTCGGCCTCGACGCGCAGCAGCGAGCGGTTCGACGGATCGAGCGTGGTTTCCCACAATTGCTCGGCATTCATCTCGCCCAGCCCCTTGTAGCGGCTGATCGCGAGCCCCTTGCGGCTGTGCGCGAAGATCGCCTCGAGCAGTTCGGACGGGCGCGTGATCGGCGTGACCTTGCCGGTGCTTGCGGCGGGCAGGTCGCTGTCGCTCGCTTCGGCATCGTCTTCGGCGGCCTCGGCTGCGGCGAGTGCGGCGGCGGCGTCGGCCATTGCTGCGGCGCTGCTGCCCTTCACCAAGCGGCTGGGATGCGCATAGGTTTCGGCCTGTTCGGTGGCCAGCTTGTGCAGGCGGCGGCCCTCCTGGCTCGCCAGGAACGCGGCGTCGATTGCATGATGATCGCTGACTCCGCGCCAGCGCTTTTCGAGTGTATAACCGCCGTCGCCGGCCGTGATCGTCCATTTCGCCTCGATACCGCCCGTCAGCGCGCGTTCGGCGGCGTTCAGCCATTCGGCGGCGCGGACCCCGGCGGCGGTGCGTCCGGCGCTGTCGAGCGCCGGATCGAGCGCGCCGTTCAGCGCCAGCGCTTCAACGAGCTCGTAATTATGGCCGCGCGGCACATAACGCATCAGCGCGCGCAGGCGGCGGCCATGCTCGATCAGCTCGCGCAGGTCGTTCCCGGACCGCGCCCCGCCGCTCGTCTCGAGCATGAGCGCGTCGATACCGCCGTCGACGAGGTAGTTTTCGAGCGCGCTATCGTCTTTCAGATAGACTTCGCTGCGCCCCTTGGCGACTTTGTAGAGCGGCGGCTGAGCAATGTAGAGATGTCCGCCTTCGATGATTTCGGGCATCTGACGATAGAAGAAGGTGAGCAACAAGGTGCGGATGTGCGCGCCGTCGACGTCGGCGTCGGTCATGATCACGATCTTGTGATAGCGCAGTTTTTCGAGGTTGAACTCGTCGCGGATCCCGGTGCCGAGCGCCTGGATCAGCGTCCCGACTTCCTTCGACGAGATGATCCGGTCGAAACGCGCGCGCTCGACATTCAGAATCTTGCCCTTGAGCGGCAGGATCGCCTGAACCTTGCGGTCGCGGCCCTGCTTGGCCGACCCGCCGGCCGAGTCACCCTCGACCAGAAACAGTTCGCATTTGGTGGGATCGCGTTCCTGGCAGTCGGCGAGCTTGCCGGGCAGCGAGGCGATGTCCAACGCGCCCTTGCGCCGCGTCAACTCGCGCGCCTTCTTCGCCGCTTCACGCGCGGCGGCGGCGTCGATGACCTTCTGGATCACCGCCTTGGCATAGGCGGGGTTTTCTTCGAGCCATTCGGTCATCCGGTCGGCCATCAGGCTTTCGAGCGGCTGGCGCACTTCGCTGCTGACCAGCTTGTCCTTGGTCTGCGAGCTGAACTTCGGATCGGGCAGCTTGACCGACACGATCGCGGTCAGCCCTTCGCGCATGTCGTCGCCGGTCAGGCTGACCTTCTCCTTTTTGAGGATGCCCGACTTGTCGCCATAGCCGTTGATCGTGCGCGTCAGCGCGGCGCGGAACGCCGCCAGATGGGTGCCGCCGTCGCGCTGCGGGATGTTGTTCGTGAAACACAGCACATTTTCATAATAGCTGTCGTTCCACTCGAGCGCGACCTCGATGCCGATGCCGTCACGCTCGCTGCTGATCGCGATCGGGTCGGGCAGCAGCGCGGTCTTGTTGCGATCGAGATATTTGACGAAGGCGCCGATGCCGCCCTCATAATAAAGATCGTGAAACTGATGCTCGGCGTGGCGCGCATCGACCAGCTTGATGCGCACCCCCGAATTGAGGAACGCCAGCTCGCGATAACGATGCTCGAGCTTTTCGAAATCGAATTCGAGGACGTTCTTGAAGGTGTCGGTCGAGGCCGAGAAGGTAACGCGCGTGCCCTTCTTGCCCGCCGGGGCGGGACCGGTGACCTTGAGCGGACCAACCGAATCGCCATGTTCGAAGCGCATCCAATGCTCTTCGCCGTCGCGCCAGATCGTCAGCTCAAGCCATTCGCTGAGCGCGTTGACGACCGAAACGCCGACGCCGTGGAGGCCGCCCGACACCTTATAGGCATTATCGTCGCTGGTGTTCTCGAACTTCCCGCCGGCGTGGAGCTGGGTCATGATGACCTCGGCCGCCGAAATGCCTTCTTCGGCGTGGATACCGGTCGGGATGCCGCGGCCATTGTCCTCGACACTGACCGATCCGTCGCTGTTCAGGGTGATCAGAACGAGGTCGCAGTGGCCCGCAAGCGCTTCGTCGATCGCATTGTCCGACACCTCGAACACCATGTGGTGCAGCCCCGACCCGTCGTCGGTGTCGCCGATATACATCCCCGGCCGCTTGCGCACCGCGTCCAGGCCCTTGAGAACCTTGATCGAATCGGCGCCATAAGCATTGGCATTGGGCAGGTTGGCGTTGGCGCTCGGCGCCGCATTTTCAGGGGTGTCCGTCATGCCGATTATATAGGGTCGCAGGCGGCAAAACCCAAGCGAAAATGCGGGTCTTGGTCCTTTCAGGACGAGCGTTGCGCGGGCGCGCTGTGACCGCTAGTTTCGCATCCATGAAACAGCGTTCCACCATCTCCCTCGCCGCCCTTCTCACCCTCGCGCTCGGCGCGTGCAGCCAGCCCGCGCCGCCCGCCGAAAACGCCCCCGAAGTCAGCGGCGAACCGCTCGCGACGCGCGCCGTGATGATCGGCACCGAAGGGCCCAGCTTGCCCGCCTGTTCGAGCGTCAGCCGCGTCAAGGCGGGTGGCACCGACGTCTATTGGGCGCCGGGCGAAACGCGTGCGGTCAAAGCGAAGCTCGCCGGGGGCGCCAATGTATCGCTGTGCGAAGCGGCCGAGAATGACGCCTGGTTCGGGGTCGTCTTTGCCGCCCCGGGGACCGATCCCGACATGTGCGGGGTCGGCAAATCGGTACCCAACGCCCGCGAATATCAAGGTCCGTGCCGCTGGGGCTGGATCAAGGGCGGGACGGTGCAGCTGGGGGGATAGTCCAACCTGTCGCCCCCGCGCAGACGGGGGCCGCTAACGGCCTAACGCTGCTTCGCCGTGTAAAACGACAGCGACCCCCGCCCGCACGGGGGCGACGTTCGCTACCGACAATCCTCGATCACCCGCCCGATTTCCGACTGCACCGGCAGCGTCAGCGCGCCGCCGCCCGGCGTCTCCAGCGCAAACCGTCCGCGGCTGAACGCGATGCGGTCGAGCCGCGGGTCGCGGACGGGCAGGCTCGCGCTGCCGCCGTCGAAGCGGATCTGATCGGTCCCGGCGCTGGTGCGCAGGCTGACGTCACTCAAAAATGCCGAGGTCATCCGGATGGCATTGCCGCTGCAAGCCATTGTCAGCAGCGGCTTGCCGCTGCTGGTCGGGGGAATGAAGGCGGCGGTGCGGCTGGCCGCATCATAGCGCCACGCGCCCGCGTCGACTGTGCGCTCCTCCCACGATTTGCCCGGTGCCGGCAGCGGGGCGGGGGGAAGCATGGGGGCGACCGCTTTCGGCACGCTTGGCGTCGGGACATCGGGCCTTGGCACCGCCGCGCATCCGGCAACTGCCAGCATCAGCGGCGCCGCCAGCCCAAATTGTGTCCACATCCGCCGCCGCTTCATATTCAAAATCCCTGCCAATCGATCACTTCGTCCTGTCCCACGCGCGGAACCGGCCACTGGTTCACCGCGGCGCCTTCGTCGGCATAGCCGATCGCGAGGCCGGTGAACAAAATCTGGTCGTCGCCCAGCGCCAGCGTCTCGCGCACCGTCTTGCCATACATCGCCCAGCATTCCTGCGGACAGCTGGCGAGCCCAGCGTCGACGAGCAGCAGCATCACCGATTGCAACCACATACCCATGTCCGACCATTGCGGCGGCCCCATGATGCGCGAGCAATGGAGGAAAAGCATCACCGGTGCGCCGAAACCCCGGTAATTCTCCACGAACTGAGCCAGTCGCCCCGCCTTGTCCTCGCGCGGGATGCCGAGCGCGGCGTAAAGCCCCTCGCCGACCCCGAAGCGCCGCGCCTCCCACGGATCGGTCAGTCCCTTGGGATAAATGTCATATTCGGGCTGATAGCCCTCGCGCCCCATCGCGAGCCGCGCGGCGACCGCGTCCTTCACCGCCTGCCAAGGGTCACCGGTCAGCACCGTCGCCTGCCAGGGCTGAAGGTTGCCGCCCGACGGCGCGCGCTGCGCCGCGGCGAAAATATCCTTAAGCAGCGCGGGATCGACGGCCCGGTCGGTGAATTTGCGGATCGATCGCCGTTGATGCAGGGCTTGGGCAACGCTGGTATCAGTCATTCGCATATTTATCCTCTCGCCGCTTGCCGAACAGCAATTTGCGTTCGAGCCGGGCCTTGAGCTGGCGGTAGTAGCTCAGCAGAAAGACGTCATCCTCTTCGGCCACCGGGCGGCCGATTTTGGCGCGGATCGCGTCGGCGACCTCGCGCATCGCGCGCGCATCATTGCCGCGCAGAACGCGTTCGAGTTCCTGCAGTTCGAAAATACCGTAAACCGCGAGCTCGGCCTCGCTGAACAGCATCGCGTCGCCCGCCGTGCCGGTGGCAATGTCGGCGTCGAGTTTCACGCGCTGCGCCATCACCACCCACGTCCCGGCGATCAGGTCGCCCATCCGCATCCGGTCGCGGTTGAACAGCAGGAACAGGCTCAGCGTCAGCGACCACAGCACCCCCGCGAGCATGGTCCAGCCCGACACCATATCCTCCGCCGCGCCCACACTGAGCATCATCAGCGGCAGGAACAGCTCAAGCTCGCGGATCAGGTTGCGTGCCACCACCGCGTCGGCGGTCAGGCGGCCGCCGTCGCGCGCGACGACGCGAATGCCCATCAGCCTTTTGCCCGGCGTCGCGGCGCGCGACCCCAGCTCGAACCCGATGAACCAGAAGGTGCGGAGCAGGAAGGCGCCAAGCATCCAGACCACCATCGTGATGTCCGATTGCGAAGCAACGCCAATCCACAGCATCACGAGCGAGAACAGGAATAGTGTCAGCACAATCAGGATCAGATCGATCAACAGCGCGCCGAAACGCAGCCCCGAACTCGCGATCCTGAGCTCCAGATCGACCCCTTCGGGGGTGATAAACTGGCGGACTTTCTTCGCCCGCGCGCTGCGCGATTTCGCGTTGGCCTTTGCCGCGGCAGCGCTCATGTCACATCCTCGCGCCGCGGGATGTAATAATAGGCGATCCAGAACAGCAGCATCAGCGTGCCGATGCCATAACGCAGCATCGTGTCGGTGATCAGCTGACGCCCGAAGCCTTCGAGCAGCCCGGCCATGAACAGCATCAGGATGACCCCGACCATCACCTTGCCCGCGGTTCGTCCGGCCTCCGACGCCGCCTGTAACCGGCTGCGCGCGCCCGGAAAAACCACCGCAGCGCCGATGCGAAGTCCAGCGGCGCCCGACAGCGCTGCGGCGAACAATTCGGTGGTGCCGTGGATGAACAGCCAGCCGCCGAAATCGAAACCGAGCCCCTTGCCCGCAAACACCGCCATCATCGCGCCCAGCCCGATGCCCTGATAATATTCGAGCATCATCGTCGGCACACCAAAGGCGAAGCCGAGCGCGAAGGACATGATCGACACGCGACTGTTGTGGGTGAAGAGATAGGTCGCAAAGATGTGCAGCCCGCTTTCGCCCTCGCTCGCCGCCTTGCCGTGGCCCAGCGTCGATTGCAGATATTCGGCGGTCGCGCGCGGATCGCGGCCGCCCGCCATGTCTTCGCCGACGAAATTATAATACCATTCGGGGTTGCTGGCGACGAGTGAGTAGCTGGTGATCGCGCCGAGCAGGATGATCAGCGATATGATGATCGTCTCTTTCCACACCGACCGGACCGCGGCGGGCCAGTCGTAAAGGAAGAAGCGGCGCAAGCGGTTGAGACGGCTTTCTCGCACGCCATAGACAAGGAAATAGCCGCGGATCGACAGCGCCTCGAGATGGTCGAGCAGCGCCTTGTCGAGGCTGGTCGCGCGCGCAATCGACAGCGACGACAGGGTGGCGCGATAGAGCAGGGGCAATTGCAGCAGTTCGTCGCTGGTCAGCGCCTTGGCGCCCCTTTTTTCCAGCTTGGACAGCAGCAGGTCGAATGCGATCCAGTCGGCCTCGCGTTCGGCGCGAAAGCGGCTGGTCGAAAAGCTCCGCGCGTCGAGTGCGCGGATGGGGGTGACCGCTGGAATCACAGCGTACCCGCCCGCTTGATGCCCAGATAGGACTCGACCGCGCTCGCCCCCATCGCATCGGCGGGGACTTCGACGACGTCGGCGCCGAGCCGCTGGAGCCGCGCGATCACCAGCTGGCGGTCGCGCAGCATCGCCGCAGCGACGTTCGACCGGGTGACGTCGGCGCCGGTTTCGGGGCGGCGGCGTTCTTCGCCTTCGACCTCTTCATCGCGGATGACGACGAACAGCAGCCGGTGTTTTTTCACCAGTCGCCCCGCGGCGCGGATCATCAGGTCGGCGCTGGTCGCGTCGGTGAATTCGGTGAACAGGATGATCAGCGAACGGCGGTTGAGCTGAGCGCCGAGCGTCGTCAGCGCGAGGGTGAAATTGCTTTCGACATGCGCATAGTCGATCAGGCTCGCGGCGCGCTGCAACGCCGGGAAATCTTGCGTGTGCATATAGGCGGGGGTCAGCGTGTGCGGCTTGGCCGCGAACGAAAACAGGCTGATCCGGTCGTTCAGTTTCAACCCGACATAGGCAAGCAGCAGCGCCGCCGACACCGCGCGATCGACGCGCGGCATGCCGCCGACGGGTTCGGCCATCGTTCGTCCGCTATCGATCGCCAGCACGACGCGGTTGTCGCGTTCGACGCGATATTCCTTGGCCAGCAGTTTGACGTGGCGCGCCGAAGCGTTCCAGTCGATCGCGCGGCGATCCATCCCCGGCTGATATTCGGCGAGCGCGTCAAACTCGGTGCCTTCGCCGCGCAGGCGTTGCTGGCGCAGCCCGAACCAGCTGTCGCGCTGGAACAACCGGCTGCCCTCCTCGGTCACCGCGCGCAGGCTGGGCACGACGCTGATCGCACCGCCGATTGCAAATTTGCGCTGTTTCCAGACGAGGCCCAGCGGCCCGGCCCAGCGGATCCACAGCGCCTCGATCAGCGCCTGTCCGCGCCGCGACGCGGTGAGCGAGAGGGTGCGGGTCAAGGCCCCGCCCGTGCTCGTCCTGCGCATGTCGCCAGCGAGCCGCCCGCCCTCAACGAATCGCTCGTCGAGCGCCAGCGCAAGTTCGGCGCGCGGCGGCACCGCAGGTCCGGTTGCGGCGAGCATGAGGTCGAAGGAGTCGCCGACCCCGACCTGGTGCGGGAAGCGCGCGTCGAGCGTGAGGTGGCGCGGGCTCGCGCCGGCGATGGTGTCGAGGATCAGGCACGCGACGATCACCCCGATCCACCCGGGCGCGACCAGCCACAGCTCGGGCCGCACCAGCCCGAGCGCGAGCGCCATCGGCGCGCCGAGCAGCAGCAGATAGATCGCCCGGCGGGTGGGGTAGATCACCGCGGCACTTCCTCGCGGTCGAGCAATGCCGCGACGACCTGCTCGACGCTGCGGCCTTCGATCTCGGCGGCCGCCGACAGGATGACGCGGTGGCGCAGGACACCGGAGGCGAGGCGCTGGACGTCGTCGGGGATCACATAGTCGCGCCCGTCGAGCGCCGCCGCGGCGCAGGCGGCGCGCGCCAGCAACGTCGCGGCGCGCGGGCTCGCGCCGCACTCCAGATCGGCGCTCTCGCGCGTCGCGCGGACGAGCCGGACGATATAATCGACGATCTCGTCGGCCAACCGTACCGTCGCGATCGTGTCGATCGCGGCTTCGATCGTTTTCGCATTCGCGACTTCAGTCACTCCGAAATCAGCGACTGCGGGACTTTTGAAGCGCCCGCCATGATCGGCGACGATGCGCCGTTCCTCGTCGGCGGCGGGATAATCGACGACCAGCTTGAACAGGAAACGGTCGAGCTGCGCCTCGGGCAACGGATAGACGCCCTGCTGCTCGATCGGGTTCTGCGTCGCCAGCACGGTGAAGCGCGGGCTCATCACATGCGCCTCGCCGTTGATCGTCACGCGGCGTTCCTGCATCGCCTCGAGCAATGCGGCCTGCGTCTTGGGCGGGGTGCGGTTGATTTCGTCGGCGAGCAGCAGTTCGGTAAAGATCGGCCCCTTGGTCAGGGTGAAGCTCGAGGTCTGGAAGTTGAACAGGTTCGACCCCAAAATGTCGCCTGGCATCAGATCGGGGGTGAACTGGATGCGCCCGAACGCAAGGCCCGTGGCGCGCGCGAACGCCTGCGCCAGCAAGGTCTTGGCGGTTCCCGGCGGGCCTTCGAGCAGGACATGCCCGCCCGCGAGCAGCGCGATCGTGACCATGCGGGTCAGCGGTCCCTGCCCGAACACGACCTTGGCGACCTCGGCCTCGATCGCAGCGCCGAGCGCCTGGACGCCCCCCACTCCCGTGGCGATATTATTGGCTGTCACGCAGTAAATCCTTCCTGATGTCGTGCAGCGCCTGCGCGTCTGCCAAAAATTCATGGGTATTGCGCGCGAGCGGCAGCCGCCGTGCGAGCGCCGAAAACAGCTCGCCGCCGCCGCGCAGATGTTTGTCGATCCAGCGGTCGGTTGCGTCGTCGTCGAGCCCGCCGGGCGCGTGTAGCCGCCGCGCGATCGCGCCACGCTGGCTGCGGACATAGGCGTCGGCGCCGTCGAGCTCGCGCCGTGCTTGCTTGATCAGGTCGGCGCTGTTGGCGATCAGCGCCGCTTTCGACACCGCAATTGCGCGCGCCGGTTTCAGCGCCGGGCCGAAACGCATCCACGCCTGCCACAGCGCGAGCAGCCCGGCGGCGATCAGGCACAGGGTGATGCCGATGAACGGCGGCACGAACGCAAAGCGCAACAGCGAGCGCTGGCTGCCAAAGCCATTCAGCGTCACGTCGAACGCGACGCTATACGCCCCGGCATCCTCGGCCACCGCATCGATCAGCATCGCGGCTGTGCGGGCGCTATCGCGGCTCGCAAACGCCAGATTGTTGACGAAATCGGGGTCGGACAGGATGTAAATCGGCGCATCGGGCTGCTTCGCCAGCACCGCGCCGCCGTGCGGAAAGGCGATCAGCGTCTCCAGATCGGGCGCGTTCAGCACCTGCGTGCGCAGGTTCGGCAACGGCAGCGCAATCGGGTAGCCGCCCAGATAGCCCTTCGCCTGTGCGCCGCGCGCATGGGGCTCGCTGCCGATCTTGTCGATGCGTCCGGCGGCGGGCGGCAGCATCTTCGGCAACGGCGGCGCGGCAAAGCCATTGCCTGCCCAGCCGGCTTTCGACGGATGACGCCCGGCGCGCCATTTCGGCAAGATGATCAATACCGGACCGCCGCTTTGTTCGCTGATCAGGCGGGCCAGATCATCGGCCTTGGTCGAATGGCCGGGGGTCAGGATCAACAGTTCGGGATCCTCGAGCGCGGGGGCTTCTTCGCGGCGGCGCAGGTCAACCGCCGCGTCGCTGCGTTCGAGCAGGTCGACAATCCCGGCATAGCCCGGCGCCGCCTTCGACAGAGCATGGCCGCCGCCGTCATTGCCGCTGCTGAGCTGTGGGCCGAGCGCGATCAGCGCCCACAGCGCGATAAAGGCGACGATCCCGATGGTCACCACGCCCGCGATCAGGCGCGGGTTGAAGCCGTCGTTCGTTGCCGCCGCGCCGCTCATGCGCGCGCCCAGTTCTTCGGCACTGTCAGCTCGGCATAGGCGCTGCGACACGTCTGCCAGGCGCTAGCGTCGATCGATCGCCCGCCGAACAGGCTGATCTCGACCGCGCGCGCAATGCGGCTGAAGGCGTCGCGCGCGACGCCGGGCAGGTCGCGCGCCTCGGCAAGATCGCGTGAGGTCATCGCGGGCTTGACCAGCCCGGGACGACGGCCGTCGATATCCTCGACGCTGCGATAGAGCAGCAGGTGGACCGCCTCGGCAAAGCGGCCCTCGGCCGCCAGCGCATCGGCCTCGCTGAGCAGCGCGCGCGCCGCGCCGGCTTCGGCGAGACCGATGTCATCCGCGCCATCGTCGTCGCCCGCCTTGCGCCGGAACGGCAGATTATCGACCCAGCGCGCAAAGGCGGGAACGAAATGATAGAGCAGGAACAGCGCC
>JAEMRT010000202.1 GCA_016463225.1 Sphingopyxis sp.
ACATCACGCTGAACAATTACAAGCAGACGATCCAGAAGGATTCGCCGCCGGTCCGGCTGTTCGCCCCCGGCGGAACCAAGGCCGCCTATTTCGCCAGCCTTGGCTGGTCGGCGCAGGGGATCGAGGTCCCGGGACCGAACACGCTGTGGGCCGCGAACGGCGCCGCGCTGAGCCCGACCACCCCGGTGACGTTGAGCTGGGCCAATGGCTCCGGCCAGACCTTCCGGATCGAGTACAGCGTAGACAGCCATTATCTGATCACCGCGAAGCAGACGATCACCAACACCGGTGCCGCGCCGGTTAGAGCGAGCAGCTTTGCGCTGATCGACCGTCATGGCAAACCCACCGATCCGAACGAACAGAGCAGCTGGACCATTCACATCGGTCCGACCGGCTATCTCGATGGCAAGTCGGTGCTGGACACCAATTATGACGATGTCGAGGAAGCGCCGAACCGCACCGTGCGGTACAATTCGGCGGGCTGGCTGGGCTTTACCGACAAATATTGGCTCGCGGCGATCGTCCCGGCCAAGGGCGAGCGCGTCACCGCGGCGATCAGCTCGCCGAGCGCCAATAATTACCAGACGTTGTTCGCGCGCGATTTTACGCAGATCGCTCCCGGCCAGCAGATCACGACCACCAGCCGCATCTTTGCTGGTGCCAAGGAAGTCGAGATCCTGGAAAGCTATCAGGACAAGCTGGGCATTACCCGCCTGTCGAACGCGATCGATTGGGGCTGGTTCGAATTTTTCGCGGTGCCGATCTTCAAACTGCTCCACTGGCTGTTCCTGCAGGTCGGCAATTTCGGCGTCGCGATCATGGCGCTGACCCTGATCATCCGCCTGCTGATGTTCCCGATCGCCAACCGGCAATTTTCGTCGATGGCGCAGATGCGCGTCGTGCAGCCGAAGATGAAGGCGCTGCAGGAACGCTTCAAGGACGACAAGCCGAAGATGCAGCAGGAGCTGATGAAGCTCTATAAGGATGAGAAGATCAATCCGCTGGCGGGCTGCCTGCCGATCCTGATCCAGATCCCGATTTTCTATGCGCTGTACAAGGTGCTGATGCTGGCGATCGAAATGCGCCACCAGCCGTTCATCCTGTGGATCAAGGATCTGTCGGCGCCCGATCCGCTGCACATCCTGAACCTGTTCGGCCTGCTGCCCTTTACTCCGCCGTCGATCCTCGCGATCGGCCTGCTTGCGGTGATCCTGGGCGTGACGATGTGGTTGCAGTTCCGCCTCAACCCGCAGGCGACCGATCCGGTGCAGCAACAGGTGTTCAAGATCATGCCGTGGCTGTTCATGTTCATCATGGCGCCGTTCGCGGCGGGCCTGCTGCTCTACTGGATCACCAACAATATCCTGTCGATCGCGCAGCAGCAGTGGATGTACCGCAAGTTCCCGGCGCTGAAGGCGGCCCCCGCAAAGTGAGCGATACCGACCTCGAACCCGGCGCCGACCCGGAACGCGCCGAGCGCGCGCGCAAGCTGTTTTCAGGACCGATTACGTTCCTGAAATCGGCGCCGGCGCTCGAGCATCTGCCGCCGCCGACGATGCCCGAAATCGCCTTTGCGGGGCGATCGAACGTCGGCAAATCGTCGCTGCTCAACGCGCTGACCAACCGCCACAATCTGGCGCGCACGTCGGTGACCCCGGGGCGGACGCAGGAGCTCAACTATTTCGACGTCGGCGAGCCGCTGATTTTCCGGCTCGTCGACATGCCGGGCTATGGTTTTGCCAAGGCGCCGAAGGATGTCGTCAAGAAATGGCGATACCTGATCAACGACTATCTGCGCGGGCGCGCGGTGCTGAAGCGCACGCTGGTGCTGATCGACAGCCGCCACGGGATGAAGGATGTCGACCGCGAATTCCTCGAGATGCTCGACGTCGCCGCGGTCAGCTATCGCCTGGTGCTGACCAAGGCCGACAAGATCAAGGCGAGCGAACTTGCCGCGGTCCATGCCGCGACCCAGGCCGAAGCCCGCAAGCACGCCGCCGCGCACCCCGAGGTGATCGTGACATCGTCCGAAAAGGGGCTGGGGATCGCCGAGCTGCGCACCGCGGTGCTGGAGGCGGTGGAAATCTAATAATCCTCTCCCCTTGCGGGAGAGGATAGGACAGGTTGCGGGCTTGCCCGCTACCGAACCTTGGAGAGGGGTTGCGGCCCGTCAGGCCGCGCGAGCCTTTGGCTCGCATCACCCTCTCCCAGCTTCGACTAGCCAGCAAGCTGGCAAGTCTGCGCAACCCTCCCCCGTCAAAGGGGGAGGGAAAAGGAGATCGCATGAAACTGTTCATCGGCAACAAGGCCTATTCGAGCTGGAGCCTGCGCGGCTGGCTGGCGGTCAAGCACAGCGGGCTGCCCTTCGCAGAGGTCACCGTTCCGCTCTATGACGAGGATTGGTCGAACCGGCGCGAGGGCGACGAGTTCGCCCCGTCGGGCGGCAAGGTGCCGATCCTGTGGGACGGCGACGACATCGTCGTGTGGGACAGTCTGGCGATTATCGACTACCTGAACGAAAAGACCGACGGGACCAAGGGCTATTGGCCGGGCGACATGGCCGCGCGCGCGATGGCGCGGTCGATGGCGGCCGAAATGCATTCGAGCTTTGCGGCGCTGCGCCGCAATCACAGCATGAACATCCGCCGCATCTATCCCGCTGCGCCGCTGCTGCCCGAGGTGCAGGCCGATGTCGTCCGCATCCTGCAGATCTGGGCCGAAGCGCGGGCGCGGTTCGGCGGCGAAGGCGATTATCTGTTCGGCGACTGGTCGGCCGCCGACATCATGTTCGCACCCGTTGTCACCCGCTTCATCACCTACTCGATCCCGCTGCCGCCCTTTGCCCTCGGCTATATGCAGGCGGTGGTGAGCCACCCGTGCATGCAGGAATGGATCGGCGGCGCGCAGGCCGAGGACTGGATCATCGAGAAATTCGAGGGGCCGGTCGACGGTTAGGGTTGGGGCGCCGCCGTCGCTGCGAACCAGATAGCGACGGCCACGATCATCAGTGCGAGAATGCGACGAATCAGCCGTGTCCGCGCAGGATCGGCGAGCCAGTTGCCGACCCGGCTCCCGGCCAGCACGATGGCAAGGTGGACCGCGGTCGCGATTGCAATGCTGACCGATGCCAGCAAAAAGGCCAGCGCGAAGCCGGGAATCTGTCCGCCGTTGAACCGCGGGATGACAACGACATAGAACAGCATCGCTTTTGGATTGAGCAGGTTGATCACCAGCCCGGAGAAGAAATGGTGCCGTGTCCGCTCCGGATCGGCCGCGCGCGCCGGTGAATTCTCACCGCCGTCGCGCCAGCTTTCCCATGCCAGCCACAGGAGAAACGCGGCGCCGCCCCAGCGCAAAAACTGCCAAAGCGTGGGGCTGGCGGCGACGAGAAACGCGATCCCCAACGCCGCCGCCAAGGCGTTGACGAACAATCCGATCGCGACCCCCGCCGTCGCCGCCAGACCGGCACGCCGACCATCGCCCATCGACAGCGCCGCGAGCCACGCCATGTTTGGACCCGGCGTCAATTCGATCAACAGAACCGCCAGCGCGAAACCAAGCCAGTCGGCGGCGCTCATGGAACCCGCAATGTCGGATAGGGCGTTCCATCCTTGTGGAAATAGCCGTCCGGCCCGAACAGCATGTCGATGTCAGAATAGCCGCCGCCGGTATCATGCTGCTTGCCGCCGCCGAGCGCGACGAACACGCAGTCGGCGTCCGATTCGTTGATCAAATGATGGCCGTTGGTGCTGCCCTTGGGCCACACCGCGATATCGCCCGGCCGCATCGGCCAGCGGCCATCGTCCTCGATCAGCACCGCCTCGCCCGAAATCATCACCAGCATTTCGTCCTCGCCGTCGTGCCAGTGGCGCTGCGACGACCAGGCGCCGGGTTTGAGCACCACGTGGCTGACGGCGAAATCGTCGAGGCCCGTCGCGGGGGCGAGGCGGCGGTACCAGCGGCCCTGGACCGGCGCGTCATAGGGCGCGGGATAGCCGGTGGTGTTGGTTTGCGGGATGGTGGCAAGATCGAGTTTGGGCATGACGGTCCTCGCAAGTTTGTTCCGTCTTTGTTTCGCACAAAGGTCGCACGATGCAAAGCCTCGACTTGCTGCGGCGCGAAGGGGTAAGGGGGTGGCCATGACCCATCATGTCGACCCCGTCGAACTGGCCCAGGCGCTGATCGCCGCGCCCTCCGTCACCCCCGCTACCGGCGCGGTGTTCGACGTGCTGGAAGCGGCGCTGACGCCATTGGGCTTTACGGTTGAGCGTTTTATCGACGGGATCGAACCCGACGGGCCGGTCGAAAATCTGCTCGCGGTGCGCAACGGGTCGGGGCCGAAGCATTTCGGCTTTGCCGGGCATCTCGACGTTGTGCCGCCGGGCGTCGGCTGGACCGGTGATGCCTTTGCCCCCGCGATACGCGGCGAGCTGCTCTATGGCCGCGGCGCGGTCGACATGAAGGGATCGATCGCGGCGTTTGTTGCCGCCGCAGCGGCGACCCCGGTCGACGCGGGGACGATCAGCCTGATCATCACCGGCGACGAGGAAGGCCCGGCGATTTTCGGCACCCGCGCGCTGATGGAGCATATGACGGGACGCGGGATCGTGCCCGACATGATCGTCGTTGGCGAACCGACGTCAGTGAACCGGCTGGGCGACATGGTGAAAATCGGCCGGCGCGGGTCGGTCAATATCTGGATCGACGTGCCGGGGACGCAGGGTCATGTCGCCTATCCGCACCTCGCCGACAATCCGATCCCCAAGCTGGTCAAGATACTGGCGGCGATCGATGCGGTGGTGCTCGACAGCGGCAACGACTGGTTCCAGCCGTCGAACATCGAATTCACCGATATCGAGGTCGGCAATGGCGCGACCAA
>JAEMRT010000084.1 GCA_016463225.1 Sphingopyxis sp.
CCAAGGGCGGCAAGATCGGCCTGTTCGGCGGCGCCGGCGTCGGCAAGACCGTGCTCATCCAGGAACTGATCAACAACATCGCCAAGGGCCATGGCGGTACGTCGGTGTTCGCGGGCGTCGGTGAACGCACCCGCGAAGGCAACGATCTGTATCACGAATTCCTCGACGCCGGCGTTATCGCCAAGGACGCCGACGGCAACCCGACCCCCGAAGGATCGAAGGTTGCGCTGGTGTTCGGCCAGATGAACGAACCCCCGGGCGCCCGCGCCCGCGTTGCGCTGTCGGGCCTGACGATCGCCGAATATTTCCGCGACGTCGAAGGTCAGGACGTGCTGTTCTTCGTCGACAACATCTTCCGCTTCACCCAGGCGGGTTCGGAAGTGTCGGCGCTGCTCGGCCGTATTCCGTCGGCCGTGGGCTACCAGCCGACGCTGTCGACCGACATGGGCGCGCTGCAGGAACGCATCACCTCGACCAACAAGGGTTCGATCACCTCGGTGCAGGCCATTTACGTCCCCGCGGATGACTTGACCGACCCTGCTCCGGCCACCTCGTTCGCCCACTTGGACGCGACGACGACGCTGAACCGCGCGATTTCGGAACTCGGCATCTATCCGGCGGTCGATCCGCTCGATTCGACCAGCCGCGTGCTGACCGCCGCCATTGTCGGCCAGGAGCATTATGAAACCGCCCGCCGCGTTCAGGAAACGCTGCAGAAGTACAAGTCGCTGCAGGACATCATCGCGATTCTCGGCATGGACGAGCTGAGCGAAGAAGATAAGCTGACCGTAGCCCGCGCGCGCAAGCTCCAGCGCTTCCTCAGCCAGCCGTTCCACGTCGCCGAAGTCTTCACCAATATCCCCGGCAAGTTCGTGGCGATCGAAGACACGGTGAAGTCGTTCAAGGCGGTGGTCGACGGCGAATATGACCATCTGCCCGAAGCGGCCTTCTATATGGTCGGCGGCATTGACGAAGCGGTCGCCAAGGCCGCGAAGCTCGCCGAAGACGCGTAATGTTTCGGGCAACTGCCCTGCTTGCCACGCTGTCCATACCGTTGCCGCTTTCCGCGGCGACGGTGCAGCAGGCAAGTCTGGCAGAGTTGGCGGTCGATCTGGCCTACGACAAATGCCCGAAGCTGAACGACGACGAGATAAAACTCGATGGAGCCGAAATGAAAGCGCTCGGCTTTGTCGAAGCACTTGAAAGTCGGCAACATCCGCGGGTGGGGTCCATCCAAATTTCGGGCCTCAAACGCGGGGACAGCGAAATTGTAATCGGCACGGGCTCCGAAACGACCTATTGCCAAGTCATGGTTATCGGTCCGCAACGTGTGGCAGCCCACGCCGCCTTGCGGTCGAATCTCGACCAGTTGGGTATCGATTTCGCACCGGACCCGGCAATTTCGACGTCGAACGAATACTCTACGATTGAGGGACTCAGTGCCAAGCTCGACGGCATGATTGTGAGCGTGGTATTTATCAACGGCTCTGGACCCGGCGGACAAGTGGCTGCGTTCCAGATTTTCGCAATGGATCAGTAAGATGGCTCTGAAGTTCGAACTCGTCACCCCGGCCCGCCTCGAGCGGTCGATCGAGGTTTATATGGTCACCGTGCCCGGCAGCGAGGGCGATTTCTCGGTGCTCGAAGGTCATGCGCCGTTCATGGCGACGCTGCGCAACGCGCCGCTGACCATCTATGCCACGCAGGGCGCCGCGCCCGAAGTGATCGAGGTCGAAGGCGGCTTTGCCGAAGTCAACGAATCGGGCCTGACCGTTCTGGCCGAGCATATCGCCGGCTGAACTGCAGGGGCCGATGCATCGCCGATCGCATGACGGGGCGGCCGAAAGAACGAACTGCCTCCGCCGATTGACGTTGACCAGCCGCGTCGCGCACTGCTGCACCGCCGCGCTTGGCAAGCCATGGCTGGCCGACTTGAATTTCGGATCGGGCCGTGCCGACGGTTGAATACCTGCCACACGGCTTCGCCCCCCCCGGACGAAAGTCCCCGGGAGATAATCGGCGTCGGAAGGCAGAACGAAAACGGTTTCGGACATATGAAACCGTCGGTGAATATGACGCTGGAACATTTGCGCGCGGTGGCATCACCATAGATCGGGCAATTTGGTCAAACTCGGTTTCGATCTAGTCGCAATTGACCATCTTGGTCGAATTTTCCACTTTCTTTCCTGTTTCGATTGAGCATATGCGAGGTGCTCGCTACGCGATTGTCTCAAAAGGAATGCGGAAGAGGGCGAAAAGATGGACATGATCGAACACTGCGGCCGGTTCGCTGGCCACCCCGCCTGACGACCGTGCTGAAGCGCCACTCCCTCTGGGTGGGCGCGGTGACCGCAATCATGGCGTTGCAGGCGTTGTTGGTGCTGAACCATCGCCCCTGGATCGACGAATGGCAGGCGCTCCAAATCGCACTTCAGTCGCCCGACCTGGCGTCGCTTCTGGAGAACCTGCGTTACGAGGGGCATCCGCCGCTCTGGTATTTCTATTTGCAAGGCATCGCTGCCATGGTCCCTCCGCGGACCGTGCTGGCAACGGCGCAGTTGCCGATCGCCCTCGCCTTGCAGGCTCTCGTCCTGTTGCGCCTGCAGCTGCCGAAGATCGACCGCCTGCTATTGGGCTGCGGATTCCTGATTCTTTTCGATTTTGGGACGCTCTCGCGCGGTCTATCGCTCGGCGTCTTGCTGTTCACGCTCGCCTGGCTCTATCGGGATCGGCGCTGGATCTGGCCAATTGTTGCGTTGATGCCGTTGGTAGATTTCTTGTTCGGTGTGCTGTCGATCATCGTTATCGCGGTGCAGTGGCAGGAACGGCGGCTTTGGACACCTGGACTTGCGCTGTGGCTCGTCTGCAGTCTGATTTCGGCCTGGACCGTTCGCCCCGCGCCTGACATCGTCTCTTCTCAGGAACTGGACGGCCCGCTCCTCGAAACCTTTGTGTGGATGGTGCGGCTGTCGGTTCTGCTGGTGCCTTTCCCAGTGTTGAATGGCGTACCGACCTGGAACAACCCGCTTCCGCCCGCGATCGCCATTCTGATCGGGCCGCTATTCCTGCTCTTCGCTTACAAAATGCTCGCCCGCGATCGGTTTCACCTACTGGTTTTCGGCGGTTTCGCGCTGCTGACATGGTTGTTTAGCATTTTCGTCTATCCGCTGGCGATCCGGCATCTGTCGCTGATGGCTTGGCTGTTGATTCTGTTACTCGCGCGAGCCAACGCGGCCGGTACGCCACCTGGCGTGCCGTTTCGGCCATGGATCGCGGTTTCGGCCGTCTGCGGGCTGTTTGCGGCGACCTATAATCTGTTCGTAACACCTTTCGACACCGCGGATCGCGCCGCAGCCTATATCGAAAACAAGAGCCTGTCCGACAAACCATGGATGGTATTTCCCAATTCGCATGCACAGGGCATCGCGGCGATGCAAGGCATGCGCTTTTTCGAGGCGGACCGTTCATGCAGTCAGGACTTTCTCCGATGGAACCACGTGCCGACCGTACGCGATATCGCCACGCTGGAACCGGCGATAGACCGCCAATCGAAGACGCATGGCAGGCTCTATCTGATTACACAAATTGCGCCGGAAGAATGGCGCCATCCCGATCGCTACCGCCTGTTGACCCACGTGCCCGCTGGGTATGACGGCCAGACTTTTTACCTCTACGTCGTGCGGCCCGATCTTCCCGAAAGCGGTTGGCGCCCGCCAAACTGCGCACCGGACCGCCTGCCCCTGCAACTATGACGCCGTGCCAATTAGGCATTTGTCAAAGTTTCCCGCTTATTCACCTTTTGCGTTGGGCGGTCGCATATGACGTCGACGACCCTTCGGTTTGACGATTTGGAAAGCAGGACAAAGCGGATGAGTGCATTCGGACGCCGACCCGGAACCGCTGGTCGCCCCGCCTTTGGCGTGGCCAAGCCGATGCAGGGTGGATCGGGCATGGGTGGCGGCGCGCAATTCCCTGCCATTGATACGCCGCCTGCGATCGACATCCCGCAAATGCCGTCGAACCTGTCGCCCGAAGAAGAGGCGATGGAGCGGCTGAACCTGCGTTCGACCGCCGATATGGCCGAGCCCGAAAAGGCGCAGGGTTTTGAAGCCAGCGTCCACAAGATCAAGGAACAGGTGCTGCCGCGCCTGCTCGAACGCGTCGATCCCGAAGCCGCGGCGACACTGTCGAAGGACGAGCTGACCGAAGAATTCCGCCCGATCATCCTCGAGGTGCTCGCCGAACTGCGCATCACCCTGAACCGCCGCGAGCAGTTCGCGCTCGAAAAAGTTCTGGTTGACGAGCTGCTCGGCTTTGGCCCGCTCGAGGAATTGCTCGCCGATCCCGACATTTCGGACATCATGGTCAACGGCCCGTACCAGACCTATATTGAAAAAAAGGGGCAGCTGATGATCGCCCCGATCCAGTTCCGCGACGAACAGCATCTGTTCCAGATCGCGCAGCGCATCTGCAACCTCGTCGGCCGCCGCGTCGACCAGACCACCCCGCTCGCCGACGCCCGTCTCAAGGACGGCAGCCGCGTCAACGTCATCGTCCCGCCGCTGTCGCTTCGCGGCACTGCGATCTCGATTCGTAAATTCTCGGCCAAGCCGATCACGCTCGACATGCTGTGCCAGTGGGGCGCGATGAGCCAGAAGATGTGTACGGCGCTGAAAATCGCGGGCGCCAGCCGCTTCAACATCGTCATCTCGGGCGGTACCGGCTCGGGCAAGACGACGATGCTCAATGCGCTGTCGAAGATGATCGACCCCGGCGAGCGCGTGCTGACGATCGAGGATGCCGCCGAACTTCGCCTGCAACAGCCGCACTGGCTGCCGCTCGAAACGCGCCCCGCAAACCTCGAGGGCAATGGCTCGATCACGATGGGCGACCTCGTCAAGAACGCGCTGCGTATGCGCCCCGACCGCATCATCATGGGTGAGGTTCGCGGCGCCGAATGTTTCGATCTGCTCGCCGCGATGAACACCGGTCACGACGGGTCGATGTGTACGCTGCACAGCAACAGCCCGCGCGAATGCCTCGGCCGTATGGAAAATATGGTGCTGATGGGCGACGTGAAGATCCCGAAGGAAGCGATTTCGAAGCAGATCGCCGATTCGGTCGACATGGTCATCCAGATCAAGCGCCTGCGCGACGGCTCGCGCCGCGTCACCAACGTCACCGAAGTGATCGGCATGGAAGGCGACGTCATCGTCACCCAGGAATTGTTCAAGTTCGAATATCTCGACGAGGACAAGGACGGGAAGATCGTCGGCGAATATCGCGCGATGGGCCTGCGCCCCTATACGCTGGAAAAAGCGCGGCAGTACGGGTTCGATCAGCCGTATCTCGAGGCGTGCCTGTAACCCTTATCCCTTGCGGGAGAGGGTTGCGCAGACTTGCCAGCTTGCTGGCTAGTCGAAGCTGGGTGAGGGGCTCAGACTTGGCGCGCGAAAGCTGCGGCAGGCCCTTCATCCAACTTCGCCTGATCGCTTCGCGACAAAGCTCCATATCCTTCTTCCGTGGGGGAAGGTTTAAGGCTTCAACGCCAGCGCCGCCGCCAGCATCGCGACCGCAACCCCCACCAGCGCAATCCCGCGCCAGGGCATGAAACCGACCGCATCGACGTCGCGCCGGTGGCGCCGGCGATAGTCGGCGACCTCGGCGGCGACCGCGACTGCGGCGCCCGCAGCACTGACAATCAGCATCGACCCTTGCATTGACGCGCGCACCTTCGCAAACAGGGGGACGTCCCCCCAGAGAGAGGTTGCCCATATGCGTCCGCTATTGATTGTTGCAAGTACCGCTTTAGCCCTCGTCATCCCCGCCGCCGTATCGGCCGATCACCATGGTGGCGGCGCCCATGCCGCCAAGCCCGGCGACGCGATCGCCGCCGCTGTCGCCGCGCCGACCCGCACCCCCGCCAACCTTGCGCGCGACCAATATCGCCACCCCGCCGAAACGCTCGCCTTCTTTGGCGTCAAGCCCGGCGACACGGTGGTCGAGCTGTGGCCCGGCGGCGGCTGGTACAGCGAAATCCTCGCCCCGCTGGCCAAGGCTGGCGGCGGCACCCTGTATGTCGCGGCGCCGTGGGAGCGCGGCCTCAACCGCATCAAGACGAAGCAGGCCGAGAATGCCGACGTCTATGGCGCGATGAAGCTCGCCGAATTTCCCAATGCGGGCACCAATCCCAAAGTCCCCGACGCCAGCGCCGATGTCGTGCTGACCTTTCGCAACGTCCACAACTGGCGCTTCGACGGCGCCGACAACACCGCTGCTGCGTTCAAGCAGATTTTCGCGATGCTCAAACCCGGCGGCACGCTGGGCGTCGTCGATCACCGCCTCAACGAGAGCGACGATGCCGCGAAGGAGGAAAAGTCGGGCTATATGAAGGAAAGCTCGATCATCGCCTTTGCCGAGGCCGCGGGCTTCAAGCTGGCGGGCCGCAGCGAGATCAATGCGAATCCCAAGGATACGAAGGATTATGCCAAGGGCGTATGGACGCTGCCGCCGGTGCTGACCGAGGGCGAGACCGACCGCGCCAAATATGTCGCGATCGGCGAATCGGACCGCATGACGCTGAAGTTCGTGAAGCCCGCGTCCTGAAGCACTTCGAATCCATCGACCCTGCGCTGCTGCTCAGCGCTTATGCGCAGGGTATTTTCCCGATGGCCGACGGGGCGGATGACCCGTCGGTCCATTGGGTCGAACCGCGGCTGCGCGCGATCCTGCCGCTCGATGGCTTCCGGCTGTCGGCCAGCCTGAAAAAGACCATCGTCGCCGATCGCTTTCGTGTCACCACCGACAGCGTCTTTGCCGACATGGTCGCGCTGTGCGCCGAGCCCGCGGGCGACCGGCCGACGACATGGATCAACCCCGTGATCAAGGCGAGCTACGACCGGCTGTTCCAGATCGGCCACGCGCACAGCGTCGAATGCTGGCAGGACGGCGAGCTGGTCGGCGGGCTTTACGGCGTCTCGCTCGGGCGTGCGTTTTTCGGCGAATCGATGGTCAGCCGGGCGCGCGATGCGTCAAAGGTCGCGCTGGCGCACCTCGTCGCGCGCCTGCGCGCGGGCGGGTGGAAATTGCTCGACTGCCAGTTCATCACCCCGCACCTCGCCAGCCTCGGCGCGATCGAGATCCGCCAGGCCGACTATCTGGCGCGGCTCTATTCGGTGTTGGCGGGCGGCGACGGTGCGGCTGGGGGCGCCGGAGCAGGCGCCGCGGGCGGTTCGCCGCCTTCGCCGCCGTTCGTCGCGGGCGACTGGGGCGCGCTCGACGCCTTGGGCGCCGCTACCGCACCCGATTTCGTCGCGACAGGCGCCACCGGCTCGCCGCCGGGATATGTCATCGCACAGCTTTTGACGAAGACGTCATAGATCGGGTGCTGGATGATATTGCGGTCGGGCCGCTCGCGGAAAATCCAGCCCGAAAACACGCGCCGCCATTTGTCGTCGCGCTGATCCTGCACCGTCAGCTGGACGAACGCACCGGTTTCGGGCGGGTCTTCCCACGGCGCGGTTTGTTCGCACGCGCGCAGCCGGACGATCGCGCGGCCGACCCGCGCCGATTCGCCGGGCTTCATCTCCAGATCGCGAACGAGGCCGTTGCGTTTGTTGAGCAGGCCGACGATCGCGACGCGCTCCGCCATCGGGGTCGCGCCCTCGATCCCGCCGACTTCCTGCCGCACCCGTTCGGATTTGGCGATGGTCGGCACCGTCGCGCTGCCATTGCCCTGCGACGGCGACCGCTCGCAGGCGGTCAGCGCGGACGCGGTCAGCAGCGCGATCAGCGCGGTCGAAATCCGGCGCGACATTATTCGCCGGGCCGCCAGGCCTCATAATCGCCGGTCGCCGCAGCGCGCTGGCCGCCGCGTTCGAGCGCGCCGGCGGGGCGATAGGCGCCGGTGCTGCCGGTCAGGTTCGCGGTCGGCGCCTGTTCCCACGCGCGCGGCGCGGGCAGCATGTCGGTCGGCAATTCGTCAAAGGTGCGGTGCAGCCAGCCGTGCCATTCGGGGGGCACCCGGCTCGCGTCGTTCGATCCGTTGTAGATCACCCAGCGGCGCTCGCCCTTGCGCGCGCGATGATAGGTGTTGCCAAGGCTGTCCTCGCCGACCTTTTCGCCGGTTTTCCAGCTGTTCAGCAGCGTGCCGACGGTCGCACCGTCCCACCAGGTGAAAATCTTGCCGAGGATGCTCATGGCGAGGCGTTTACAGGCAAGGGTGCGGGCTTCGCAAGCGCTGTTTCAGCGCCGTTCTTGCCACGTCACCTTGGCGGTCTCGTCAATGCCGAGCCGCGCCGCGGTGCCGCCCGCCAGCTCCAGCACCGCGCTGACCTCGCCCCCGCTGGTCACCGGTTCCAGCGATTGCGGGATCGTGTTTTCAGCGATGCGGTCGATGCTGCCGTCGGCGCGGACAAAAAACATGTCGAGCGGGATCAGCGTGTCCTGCATCCAGAAGGTCGCGATTCGGGGTTTGTCGAACGGAAAGAGCATCCCGCCGTTCGCGGGCAGCGCGGTCCGGAACTTCAGCCCCTGTTTTTGGTCTTCGGGCGAGCGCACAACCTCGACGTCGAACCGGTGTGTCTGGCCCGCTGCGGTGATCGTCACCGGAACAAGACCGGTTGTATCGGCCGCGGTGTCGCCGCCGCCGCTGCACCCCGCCATCGGCACGGCCAACGTCAGGGCAAGAGCAGTCAATATGGCGCGCATTGGCAGTCCTCATCCGGATAATATGGGCCAGCCCTAATCGAGCCCCGCGTCATCGTCCAGCGCCGCCAGCGCCGCCTCGTCCCCCGGCGCAATCGCCAGGATCCGCCGCGCCAGCGCCATGCTGTGCCCCGCGCGCAGAAACGCCGCGATCTGCCGCTCACGCAGTTTGGGATCGTCAACGGGGCGCGCCGAAAACGGCCCGAACCGCCGCCGCCGCGCAAAACCAACCGCCGATGCCAGCGCCGCGCCTTCGGCGGTCTCGATCGCCTCGCCGCTGTCGGCGGGCGCAATCCCGTCGACATAGAGCTGCGCCTTGACCCGCCGCACCCCCAGCCCGCGCCGCGTCATCGCCGCCGCGCGCATCACCGCATATTGGCGATCGTCAAGGAACTGCAGCCGTTCCATCCGGTCGGCCACCGCCTCGCACGCGATCACCGCATCGACCTCATCGGTCCATTCCGATTCGCGAATTTTTCGAGACAGATAGCGCGTCAGCTTGGCGCGGCTGGTGGCGAATCGCGCCACATAGGCCAAGGCCAGCTCATCGAGCCGCGCTGCGCCCAAGGGTCTTTTTGAACGGTCGGGGGGTGCGCGGCGATTGGGCAACGGGTCAGCACCTGCCCAATGCGCAGTCGAGGCGACGAAATGGCGAAGAAATCGGATGAAAATGACCGCCGGGAACAGTGGTTCTGTTTCCAAGGGCATTTTCATCCGATATCGAAGCCATTTCGTCGTCCCTTCGGGATTTGACCGATTTTGTCCATGGCTGCGTCGGCAAGCCTTGCCATATCTTTATATGCCAGCGTCTTGCCTTCTAGCCCTGAACAAAATCGCTTCAAACCTCGATCGCGCATTGGGCAGGTGCTGACCCTGTGCCATGTTTGTGCCACAGTCGGGCCTGATTGAGAACGATCAACACCGCCATATCGGGCGATAACGCCCGGAAATGGGCGATTGTTCTAACCACACAGGGCTCGCGCACGGTAACCATGGCTCAGAAAGATGACATGCTTGTTGCCGCGCGGCCCGTATCGCGGGATGTCGCACCCCCTATGACCGATACCAACACCCCAGCGGCGGACGAGCTTCAGCCGACGCCGACCTTCTGCGCCCAGCCGCGCCGCTTTTCGGACTTTGCCACCGTCGGCGAAGCGCTCGATTATGCCGCCAATGGCACCCGCGGGCTCAATTTCCACGATCCGCGCGGCAAGCTGGTGCGCCCCTATCCGTATCGCGAGCTCAAGGACGACTCGGTACGGACCGCCTACCGGCTGATCGCCGCGGGGGTGAAGCCCGGCGACCGTATCGCGCTGATCGCCGAGACCGGCGCCGAATTCGCCGCGCTGTTCTTTGGCACCATCTATGCCGGCGCCTGGCCCGTCCCGCTACCGCTGCCAACCAGCTTTGGCGGCCGCGACAGCTATGTCGGGCAGCTCGTCGTCCAGCTCACCAGCTGCGACCCGACCATGCTGTTCTTCCCGCCCGAAATCGCCGCGATGGCGGTCGAGGCCGCCGAAGCGCAGAACGTGCTGCCGGTCGACTGGAGCGAATTTGCCGCCAAACCCGCCCCCGTCACCGACCTGCCCGCGCAGCAATCGGACGAGACCTGCTATCTCCAGTACAGCAGCGGCTCGACGCGTTTCCCGCACGGCGTCGCGGTGACCCATGCGGCGCTGCTCAACAACCTCGCCGCGCACTCGCATGGCATGGAAGTGCAGGACAGCGACCGCTGCATCTCGTGGCTGCCCTGGTATCATGACATGGGCCTCGTCGGCTGCCTGCTCTCGCCGGTCGCCAACCAGGTGTCGGTCGATTATCTCAAGACCGAAGATTTCGCGCGCCGTCCGCTCGCCTGGCTCGACCTGATCAGCCGCAACGAGGGAACGACGCTCAGCTATTCGCCGACCTTCGGCTACGACATCTGCGCGCGCCGCGTGTCGAGCCAGACGCATGTCGCCGACCGTTTCGACCTGTCGCGCTGGCGCGTCGCCGGCAACGGCGCCGACATGATCCGCCCCGACGTGATGCAGAGCTTCGTCGACGCCTTTGCCGACGCCGGGTTCAGCGCCAGCGCCTTCCTGCCGAGCTATGGCCTTGCCGAAGCGACGCTCGCGGTCAGCATCATGCCGCCGGGCGAAGGCATCGTCGTCGAACTGGTCGAGGAAACCGAGCTGTCGGGCGCCGCCAATGATGCGGGCCGCCCGACGCGCTATCGCGCGATCGTCAACTGCGGCCGCGCCGCGCGCGACATGGTGATCGAGGTCCGCGACGAGCTGGGCAATGCGCTGCCCGACCAGACCGTCGGCAAAGTGTGGTGCAGCGGCCCGTCGCTGATGACCGGCTATTATCGCGACCCCGAATCGACCGCGGCATGCCTCGTCGACGGCTGGCTCGATACCGGTGATATGGGTTATTTATCACATGGTTACATCTATATCGTCGGCCGCGCCAAGGACATGATCATCATCAACGGCAAGAATCACTGGCCGCAGGACATCGAATGGGCGGTCGAGCAATTGCCGGGGTTCAAATCGGGCGACATCGCGGCGTTCGCGATCACCGCGCCGGGGGGCGAGGAAACCCCTGCGGTGCTCGTCCAGTGCCGCACCAGCGACGAGGCCGAACGCCTGGCGCTGCGCGAGACGATTCGCGACCGCGTCCGCGCGATCACCGGCATGAATTGCCTGATCGAGCTGATCCCGCCGCGCACCCTGCCGCGGACCAGTTCGGGCAAGCTCAGCCGCTCGAAAGCGCGCGCGCAATATCTTGCCGGGGAAATTCAGCCCTTTGCGATGGCCGCCTGAACCAAACCCCTGACTTCAGGTGTTATTCATGTCCCGCGACAGGACAAAAAAGGCGGCTAGCCGTGGGCGGATAGTTACTTTCGGGTAACCCCCTCGCGCTATACAGGCTCCGTGAAAAGCTTGTTAACCGATCCGATGGGCGCCGAAGAGATCCCGCCGCGGACCCTGCTGGGACTGGGGCCGCGAAACGAAGACGTCGGCAACCTCCGTCAGCTTCAGCTGGCGCCGCTTCGTGGCAAGGGATCGATGCGCTTGCGGATGGGTGCCGGCATGGCGCTGGTCGCTGCTTTCACCATGACGGCCAGCATCCCGCTATCGATCGTCGTCGGCTGGCTTCTCTGCGGCCTGCTCTTCTGTTTGTGGTCGTACAGCAAATTCCGCAATCTGCCGCTCGGCGACCCCAAGCTTTCGGGAACTGCCGACTATCGGATGTGCCATTATCACGCGCTCTACTCTGCGGTGCTCTGGGGTTCGCCCTTTTGGCTGCAGGGCCTGAATCCATCGCTCGATCATGTTCTGTCGATGTGGACGATCGCGGTGCTGATGATGGTCACGCTGGCGATCGTGGCGCACAGTGTACCGATGGCTTGCGCGCTGTTTATCGCGCCGGTCACGCTGTCGGCCGCCGCTGCGCTGGTCCGCGCGGGGGCACCCCAGCTTGCGGGGGTAGCGATGGTCGCCGGATTGCTGCTCGGCGCTTTCTGCGTCCGCTTCGCGCAAAGCTATATCCGCTATCGCCGCGCTGAAGAGGTGCTGCACGAAAAGACCGAAACGGTCAGCCTGCTGCTCCGCGAATTCGAAGAAACCTCGGCCGACTGGCTGTGGCAGACCGACAACAGTCGCCGCCTGGTCCATGTCTCGCCGCGCTTTGCCTATGCGCTGGGCGCGTCGGCCGACGCACTCGAAGGCGTACCGCTGCTGCAGGCGCTGTCGGGCGACGCGTGGGAAACCGGGCTGTTTCCCAAAAGCCTGCACGAGATGGCCGAACGGATGAAGCGGCGCGAGAGCTTTTCGAACCTGATCGTGCCCGTCACGATCGGCGGCGCGCCGCACTGGTGGGAATTATCGGCCTCACCGCGCCTCGACGAGGCGGGCAAGTTCCTTGGTTTCCGCGGCGTCGGATCGGACGTCACCGAACAGCGCGCAACCGCCGAACAGATCGCCAAAATGGCGCGCTTCGACAATCTCACCGGCCTGCCCAACCGCCTCAGCCTCAACGAAGACCTCGCGCGTGCGATGGCGAACGCACTCGACGCCAAGGCGCGCTGCGCGCTGCTGATCATCGACCTCGATCGCTTCAAGGCGGTCAATGACACGCTCGGCCACCCGGTCGGCGACAAGCTGCTGGCGCAGGTCGCGGCGCGGCTCAAAGGGCTGATGGAACGCGGGATGACCTGCGGTCGGCTGGGCGGCGACGAGTTTGCCGTCGTGCTGCACAATGTGCCGTCGGCCGACGCCGCGCAGGACCTCGCGCAGCGCCTGATTACCACGATCAGCCGACCCTATGTGGTCGACAATCACCAATTGTTCGTTGGCGCCAGCATCGGCTACGCAATCGGGCCGCAGGACGGCGCGACGGTCGAGACGCTGACGCGCAATGCCGATCTGGCGCTCTACAAGTCCAAGGACAAGGGCGGCAATGTCGCCGCGGGCTATGTCGCCTCGCTGCACGCGCAGGCCGAAGAGCGGCGCGTGATGGAACAGGAACTGCGCGGCGCGCTCGAGCGCCGCGAGTTCGAGCTCTATTACCAGCCGGTGGTGACCGCCGTCGACGGCACCCTCAACGGTTTCGAAGCGCTGATCCGCTGGCAGAACCAGAAGCTTGGCAATGTCTCGCCGGGACGTTTCATCCCGCTGGCCGAGGATGCGCGGCTGATCTCGCCGATCGGCGAATGGGTGCTGCGCACCGCGTGCCACGAAGCGATGAAATGGCCATCAAATCTGAAGGTCGCGATCAACGTGTCGGCCGATCAGCTTACCGACCCCAGCTTTGCCTCGGTCGTCGTCTCGGCGCTGGCGCAGAGTGGGCTTCCCCCGCAAAGGCTCGAGATCGAAGTCACCGAAAGCGTGTTCCTGCGCGACGGCGGCGGCGCGGCACAGCTGCTCGACCAGCTGATCGGGCTGGGCATCCGGCTGTCGCTCGACGATTTCGGCACCGGCTATTCGTCGCTCGGCTATCTGCGCAAAACGCAATTTTCGACGATCAAGGTCGATCGCAGCTTCGTCGTCGGCGCCGCCAAGGGCAGCATCGAATCGATCGCGATCATCCGCGCCGTTGTCGCGCTCGCCGACAGCCTGGGCATGTCGACCACCGCCGAGGGGGCCGAGACCGAGCTTGAAGTCGAAACGATCCGCTCGATGGGGTGCAGCAATATCCAGGGCTATTATTACGGCCGGCCGATGCCCGCTGGCGACGTGCTGACGCTGTTTCGCGCGACCGATTCGTCGGCCAGCGCCGCTGCTTGACCGCGACCGGTCAGACCCGTTCGGCCGCCTGATGGCGACCAGTCGATCCTCTCGCACGACGAATTGACGGGCTTGATAAAAGGTTCCCCCGCTCACCGTATCCGCGGCGCGATTCGTCGCGAGACGGGTGGTGGACCGCCGCAGGCATGCCAAACACCCTCCAACGCTTGAAGACAAGCCATCGGGGGTCGCACCACATGTTCCATCGTCGTTACCTGGCAGCCGCCATCGCGTCTGTGCTGACGCTCACCGGCCTGCTCGCCAGCGCCCCCGCTGCGGCGCGCGACTATCTGCAATGCGTCCCCTTTGCCCGCGCCGAATCGGGCGTCGACATCCGCGGCAATGCCAAGACCTGGTGGGCGCAAGCCGCCAGCGGCTATGCCCGCGGCGACGAACCGCGCGAAGGCGCGGTGATGGCGTTCGCCGGGACCAGCGGCATGCCGCTGGGCCATGTCGCCGTGGTCAAAAAGATCGTCAGCGACCGCGAAATCCGCATCGACCACGCCAACTGGTCGCCGATCAACGGCCGCCGCGGCCAGATCGAGCGCAACGTCCGCGTCGTCGATGTCAGCAACGCTGGCGACTGGAGCATGGTCCGCGTCTGGTACGCCCCGATCGGCGACCTCGGCCTGCGCGCCAACCCGGTGCAGGGTTTCATCTATGCCGACGGCGCCCCGAATACGGCACCCAGCTTCAAGGCGCCCGTCTGGGCGCAGAACGACTGGAAGCCCGGCAACGGCCTCGAGATCGTAGTCGCCTCGCTCGGTACCTGAGCCTTACCCCCCAAACCCTTTAAGGCTTGGCGAGCGACGAAGCCACTCGGGACGGTCTGCCGCTCCGGGTGGCTTCCCCCTTTTCTGCCGCCCTTTCGGGCGATCGTCCGATTCAGTCGGTATCCTTGGGCACTTCGCCCTCACCTGCCGCATCCTCGAACCAGGCCTCGACCTCGCCCGACAGCTTGATCGTCATCGGCTGGCCGAAACGATCCTTCGACTTGCCCGCGGCGACGCGGATCCAGCCTTCCGAAATCGAATATTCCTCGACGTCGGTGCGCTCCTTGCCCTTGAAGCGGATGCCGATGCCGCGCTGCAGCACCTCCATGTCGAAATGGGGCGAGCGCGGGTTGGTCGACATATGGTCGGGGGGCGTATCGGTCATGAACTATATTCCCATAAAATGATGGCGCGGCCCTAGCGGGACCGCGCCACCATCGTCAACGGAAAGGCGTCGACAACAGGGGCGGCACCGGCCCGCTCCCCCACCCGGCCTCCCTAGGTTACTATCGTTGGGGAGGCCGGGTGGGGGAGCGGGCCGGTGCCGCCTTCCACGTTAGTGGAAAAAACGTCAGAACCCCGCCTTCAGCGTCACGAAGAACTGCTGCGGCGCGCCCGCAAGCAGGGTCTGGTTGTCGCCGCGGTTGGCAAAGCCGTTGGTCCCGATCGTCGACACATATTCCTTGTCGAACAAATTGGTCGCATTGACCTGCACCGAAATCCGCTCGTTCAACCGGTATCCGATGCTCGCATCGACGATCACGAAGCCGCCGACCTCGGCATCATTCTCGAACGAATAATATCGTTTGCCGGTGTAATTGGCGCCGACCCGGGCAAAGAACGTCCCCGTGTCCCACGTAATCTCGCCCTTGGCGAGATGGCGGGGCGAATTGACCACCGTCTTGCCCGCAGTCGCCGCGATGATCGTGCCGGCCGCATTGACGACATCGTCCTGATATTCGGAGTCGTTATAGGCGTAGGAGGCGAACAGCGACAGGTCGGGGGTGACCCGGAACGTCCCCGCTGCCTCGACACCCCACGAACGGACATCGCCGACATTCTGCAGGATCGCCGGATTGCCCTGGATCCCCGAGCCATTGGCAAAGGCGATGATGCGATCCTTGAAATCGACATAATAGCCCGCGATCACGCCCTGGAACCGCGATGACTTGGTGCGGAAGCCGAGTTCATAGGTGGTCGAGGTTTCGGGTTTCAGGTCGAGCGCGTCGAACCCCGCCTGCGTCGTCGCGAACGGTCCGCCGGTCGCGGAACTTTCGAACGCGCGCATATTCTGGGTGTAGCTCGCAAAGACCTCGTTATCGTCGTTGACCCGGAACAACACCCCCGCCTGCGGCAGGAACCAGTCCTTGGCCTCGGTGCGCCCCGCGGCAAGGCTGCCGCGCACGATCGGGGTCGCGAGGTTGGTGACGCGCAGCCCCTTCCACCCCGCGTTGATCTGGACCTGCCCCAGATCGAGCGTGTCCTGCACATGATATTGCAGCGTCTGGGTGTTGAAATCGAAATTCCACTGCGTCGCGAGCGGATCCTTCGGGAATTTCAGGCTGCCGCGGCTCGGCGCCCCGGCGGTGTCGGCCAGACCATAGAAGCGCCGCGCCTGATTGAAGTCATTGTCCTCGTACCACATGCCGAGTTCGAACCTGTTGTCGCCCAGCGTGAACAGGCTGCTGGCGACGATGCCATAGCGTTCGATATGATATTCGGTGGTACGGATCGTCATCGGCGCGCCGCCCGGGGTGGTGACATAGGGGGTGAACCACAGCCCGCGTCCCTTGTTGCCATGGTAATAGCCCATCGCATTCAGCGTCCAGTATTCGTTGAGCGGCGCTTCAACGCCAACTCCCGCCAGCCAGTCCTTGCGGAGGCCCGAGGCGTCATAATAGGCGTCGTCGACGGTCGCGACCGGCGCCGGGAACGCCTCGCCAACCCCGGCATAGGGGGCAGTGAACACCGCGCCCAGCGGCAGGCTGCCGTTGGCGACGCCGGTGTTGAACGCGGCGCGCGCGACCTGGTTCTGATAGACTTTGGCGACGCGGACCGCAGTGTCCCAATCCTTGGCGAAATTGTCCCACTGGTAACCGAGCCGGTTGATCATCCCGGCGCTCAGATCCTGATAGTCATTCTCGGCGCGGTCCGAATAATTGACGAAGCCAAAGAATTGCCCGTCGCCCACCGGCTGGACGATCCGCGCATTGACCTGATGCTGGCGCTGGACGCCGTCGCCCTTCCACTTGTCGGCATCCTGCCACGCATAGCTCAAGGCGAGACGCGGGCCGTTCGCGCCGATCGCGCCGCTGTCGATCCGCACATAGGCGCGCTTGGTGTCTTCGCTGCCATAGGTGCCCGATGCCTCGACCCCGAACGCCTCGGCGGGTTCGCGCGACCGGAATTCGATCGTGCCGCCAAGGTTGCTCGTCGACGCCGCGCCCAGCGAACCCGCGCCCTGCGCCACTTCGACCCGGCCGACATTTTCGCTGATGATCGCGCGGCTGATGTGCAGGCCGTTGTGATTGCCATAGCTCATGTCGCCGAGCGGCACCCCGTCGAGGGTGAAGCCCAGCTGCTGCTGCGAAAAGCCGCGGATCGAGATGCGCGACGACCATTCATAGGCGCCGAACGGATCGGCCGCCTGAAAATTGACCCCCGGCAGCTTGTCGATGGCCTTGAGCGGGCTGATCCCCGCCACTTCGAGCGCGATGTCGGCGGCAGCGATTTCCTGCACCTGCCGCGCCTGCCCCTGCCCGAGCACGACGATCTCGTCGACATCGCCGCCGGTATCCGCGACATCGCCCGCGGCTTCGGCCGCAAACGCCGGCGTCGCGGTCAGCGCCAGTATCAATGCGGCCCCGGCCCGCAGGCGGTTCCTGAACTTGTTGGTCATCGATGAATCCCCCTGTCCCGCTGCCGAAATGGTGCGGTGGTTGCGGGGGCTTTAGGGAGGCTATATTGCTGCGCTGCGGCGAAGGCGTGACGCAGCGATGACGGTAAAATGAAGCTTTGGCGTCAGATGCGGTCGAGCTGTTCGGCGGCGGGGTACAGGTCGCAATTCTCGCGCTCGATCCGCATCCCCAGCACCGCGAGGACAGCCCCGGTCTCATGGCCGAAACCCGGCCAGTCCGCGGCGACCCGTTCGGGGGTCCATTTCGCGTCATACGCCGCGTAATCCTGCGCGATATGGCCCATCTCGCTCACAAATTCGTTCGCCATCGCAACCACCACGGGATCGCCGCTCGCCTTCAGTCGCGGATAGAGGATCCAGTCCTCGCATTTCAGGTGGCGCAGCAAGGTGTCGCGCAACAACCCGCGCACCGCGGCCAGCTCGGTCGGGCGCGGCGGTTCGGGGGCGCGGATCAGATCGGTCAACAGCCGCGACAGCGTGACGAGCGCGGCGTGCTCGGCGCGCAATCGTCGCATTTCGGGACCGATCGGCATGGATCGCCTCTCTCTAAATGGTCCCTCAAACGCCATCCTATAAAGCGGGCGTGAAAAGACGGTAAATCCCTATTAGCCTTTATCGGCCGCGGCAACACCGCGCGATAGCGGCTTAGGCCATATTGGCGCCGCCACCCGGTCGCATCGGAAAATCCTCCCTGTGGCGGAGCCATGGGGAGGTGGCAGC
>JAEMRT010000085.1:0-740 GCA_016463225.1 Sphingopyxis sp.
GACGCCAGTCCTCTCTCCCCCTCCTCTCCTCGGCCGCTGGGCCGAGCAGGCGCCGTCAGGCGCCCATCATCGCCAGCCACTTCGGCGGGCGATGGCGCGTTCGAACCGAACCGGAAAAGATGCGGCCCCCTCCTGGGCGCCCCGATAGTCGTCGACCTCGGAGCTCACGGCGCGCGCAGGTGACCCCGGCGGGGATGACCGCGTGGCGGGCCAGCGACAAGCTCGCGCACCGATCCGGCGCGCGAGGCCGTATCGCGGCTAGCGCGGCCTAGCGGCCCCGCGCGGCGAGCAGATTGGCGACGATCGCGGCATTGTAGGCGCGGTAGGCGCTCTGCACCATGGCCGTCCAGCGCGGCAGATCCACGACCACATTGGCCGCATCGTTCGGGTTCCATTCGCCATAGTCACCCGCCGTCGACATCGAGGAGGCGCCTGCCGACCCGGTGAAGGCGCCATCCATGACGACGTCGCGCGAGAGGGTCATGGCGGTCGGGCCGGCTACGCCCACCGCTTGGCCGACCTGGATGTTGACCGGCGAGGGCATGCGGATCGCGAACTGGGTGTCGATGTCGACGCTGGCGCGGCGCGAACCGGCGAGCGTGCGGCTCGTGCGCGCATCGGCATCGGCGAAATCGATCGTGAGCGAGGGCGACACGAAGGCCGCGCCCAGGCTCAGCGCCGGCTTGCTCAGCTTGTTGCCCTTGCCAAGGGTCGCGAGCATGCCGAAGCCGCCGACCTTG
>JAEMRT010000085.1:750-18261 GCA_016463225.1 Sphingopyxis sp.
GCCGCGTCGGCGCCGACGCTGACATAGGCCTTCTTGACGCCCGATCCGATGACCATGCCGCCGTCGCGGTTCGCGTCGCGATTGCCCGGGAGCAGCGTGACGCCGGCGGTCCGGGTCACCTCTGCGATGGTCGCATCATCGACGATGGGAATGCCCGCGGCGGTCAGCTGCGCCTTGAGATCGGCATGGGCCTCGTTGGCGAGGCGGCGCATCGTCGCTTCATCGACGCCGACCAGCGTGGCGCCCGCCCGGGCCTTGGTGCCGAAGCTGGCATTGGCCGAGGCGCGCTGCCCGGTCACGAAATTGATCGCATAGGAGAGAACGGCGATCTTGTTGTCCTTGAGGCCATAGCTGTTCGGCTTCGAAAGCCTGACCTGCGGGGCACCCGCCTGATCCTGGGCTAGTGCCGGCGCGGCGGCCAGACATAGTGCGGCAGATACGAGCATCCATTTACGCATGAAGCGTCCCCTCCTGTTAAGACGAGGAGAGAATTTCTAAGAAAAACACCGCGCGTCAAGTCGCGGGGGCGCTCGCTCCATTCAGTGCTGCGAGCCGAACAGGATTCGCTTGACCTCAATCTGGTGCGCGCCGTCGCGCTGCCCGGCGGCTGCGTCCATGTCTGCGCGCAGACGTCTGGCCAGATCATCCGGTATAAGCGCATAGGGCGTGACAAGCGCGATGGCGGCCTCGGGATCGAGCAGTTCGCCCGGTTCGGTGCCGACCCACAGCAGGATTTCGCCATCCTCATCCCCCTCCTCAATATCGTCCCGCACGCTCTCGGCCTCGGGATCGTCGGCCTCGGGGGTATGCGAGAAGACCTGCGCGAAGAGGGTCTGGAGCGGGCGGTCGAAACCGACGACGGCGCGCAGCACCTCTGGGCACTCGGGGCGGGGCGGAAGCCTATGACGGCTCATGATTTTGTCCTCCTCGCAAGTTGCTTGAATGGTTGGCGCTGCGACATCGCCGCCATATCTTCCCAGGTTCAATCCCAAGAAGGAGACAGCCATGGGCAGAGCCACCGAAGGGCATATCGATATCGGCATCGACGAGAAGGACCGCGCGGCCATCGCCGAAGGTCTCTCCCGTCTCTTGGCCGACACCTATACGCTCTACCTCACCACCCACAATTTCCATTGGAACGTGACCGGCCCGATGTTCAACACGCTCCATGACATGTTCATGGTGCAATATACCGAGCTGTGGAACTCGGTCGATCTCATCGCCGAGCGCATTCGTTCGCTGGGACACAAGGCGCCGGGCTCCTACGCGCAGTTCAGCGAACTGGCATCGATCGACGATGCGCCCGCCGATCCGCCCAAGGCGCTCGACATGGTCGCCATCCTGGTGACGGGCCATGAGGCGGTGGCGCGCACCGCGCGCTCGATCTTCCCCCTGGCTGACAAGGCGAGCGACGAGCCCACAGCCGATCTTTTGACCCAGCGGCTGACCGTGCACGAAAAGACGGCCTGGATGCTACGCTCGCTGTTGCAGAACTAAGCGACTGACCGTTATCCGATAGGGTGCCCGGCCTCTGTGCGCCCTGTCGGACGAGGCGGCTCCTAATCTGCTCGGCCTGGGAAACTTAAACTGTCCCCGGGGGTTTGTCCGTCATACCTGCCCAGCGTCCGGCGTGGGCGGGTTCACCGACATGACCAGTGACAGGAGCTCCCATGCCCAGGAAACCCGCGACCGATACCGCTGTGATCGTTCCGGCCGACATCGCTCCGGGGAAGCCGGTGTCCGGGGAATCCCGGCAGAAGGCCTCGCCCGTGCCTCCCGACGCACAGCTGTCCGAAAGCTATGCTGAAAAACAGGGCGACGGCGGCGAGACCCATCAGGTCGCGGCCGACGGCGCGCCGGCGCTCACCACGAGCCAAGGGGTTCCGGTCGCCGACGATCAGAACAGCCTGAAGCAAGGCGCGCGCGGTCCGACGCTGCTCGAGGATTTTCATTTTCGCGAGAAGATCTTTCACTTCGACCATGAGCGGATCCCCGAGCGCGTGGTCCATGCCCGCGGCTATGGCGCGCACGGCTTTTTCGAGCTGACCGACAGCCTCGCCGACATCAGCCGGGCGGACATCTTCCAGCGCGTGGGCGAGCGCACGCCCGCCTTCGTTCGCTTCTCGACCGTGGCGGGCTCGAAGGGTTCGTTCGACCTGGCGCGTGACGTGCGCGGCTTCGCGGTCAAGCTCTATACCAAGGAAGGCAACTGGGATCTGGTCGGCAACAACATCCCGGTCTTCTTCATCCAGGATGCGATCAAGTTTCCCGACCTCGTCCATGCGGCAAAGCCCGAACCCGACCGCGCCTTCCCGCAGGCGCAGACCGCCCATGACAATTTCTGGGATTTCATCAGCCTGACCCCCGAATCCATGCACATGATCATGTGGGCCATGTCGGACCGGGCGATCCCGCGTTCATTCCGCACGATGGAGGGCTTTGGCGTCCATACCTTCCGGCTTGTGAGCGCCGAGGGCAAGTCGACCTTCGTCAAGTTCCACTGGAAGCCCAAGCAGGGCCTGCAGTCGGTGCTGTGGAACGAGGCGGTCAAGATCAACGGCGCCGACCCGGACTTTCATCGCCGCGATCTGTGGGAAGCGATCAATGGCGGTGACTTTCCCGAATGGGAGCTCGGCGTCCAGCTGTTCGACCAGGCGTTCGCCGACCAGTTCGATTTCGACGTGCTCGACGCGACCAAGATCATTCCCGAAGAGATACTGCCCGTCCGGGTCGTGGGCCGTCTGGTGCTCGACCGGGTGGTCGACAATTTCTTCGCCGAGACCGAACAGGTTGCTTTCTGCACGCAGAATGTCGTGCCGGGTATCGACTTCACCAACGACCCGCTGCTCCAGGGGCGTAATTTCTCCTACCTCGATACTCAGCTCAAGCGCTTGGGCTCGCCCAATTTCACGCATATCCCGATCAACGCGCCCAAATGCCCCGTCGCCCATTTCCAGCAGGACGGTCATATGGCGATGACCAACCCCCGGGGGCGGGTCAATTATGAGCCCAACAGCTGGGGTGCGACGCTCGGCGGACCGCGCGAGGATCCGGTCCGGGGGTTCCGAAGCTTCGCCGAGGAGGCGGATGGCGCCAAGCTGCGCATCCGCCCGGAAAGCTTTGCCGATCACTACAGCCAGGCCCGGCAATTCTATGTGAGCCAGGAGCCGATCGAGCAGAAGCATATCGCTGATGCCTTGGTTTTCGAGCTCAGCAAGGTCGAACGCCCGGACATTCGCGGCCGTGTCGTCTCGCACCTCATCAACATCGACGACGGCCTGGCCGGCACCGTCGCGGACGGCCTGGGCCTTCCCGAATTGCCCGCGCCCGCGCAGGCTGCGCAGCCGACCCGGAGCGATTTGCCGCCGTCGGACGCGCTGTCGATCGTGAAGAACGGACCGCCGAGCTTCAAGGGCCGCAAGCTTGGCATTCTCCTGAGCGACGGCGCCGATGCCGCGCTGTTTGGCGGCCTCGTCAAGGCGCTCGACAAGGTGGGCGCGGTCTATGACGTGATCGCCCCCAAGATCGGCGGCGTGACGCTTGATGATGGCACCAAGGTCGCGGCCAAGCAGAAGATCGACGGCGGACCTTCGGTGCTGTTCGACGCGGTGGCCATCGTCGTCTCGGCCGACGGCGCTGCGCTGCTTGCCGATGACGCGGCCACGCAGGACTTCGTGCGCGATGCCTTTGGCCATTGCAAATATATCGGCCTCACGCTCGATGCGCAGCCGATCTTTGCCAATGCCGGCATCCTCGAGAAGCTCGACGATGCCTGTATCGAGCTTGGCGCCGCCAAGGATGCGGCGGCCTTCGTCGACACGATCGCGGCGCTGCGCTTCTGGCCCCGCGAACTCAAGGTCGACATGGATGCCAAATGAGCCCGGCGATCTGCCGCCCCTGCCCTCGCCCGAGCGGCTGCGCGAACTGATGTTCGATGCGGCGCAGCTGGGACGGACCGACGTGCTGCCGGCCCTGCTGCATGCGGGCTGCGCGGTCGAGGCAAAGGATGAGCGGGGCTATACCCCGCTCATCCTGGCGGCCTATCATGGGCATGACGAGGCCGTGGCGCTGCTGCTCAATCACGGCGCCGATCCCGAGGCGGGTGATGCCGCGCGCGGCAATACCGCGCTGATGGGCGCGGCGTTCAAGGGCTTCACATCGGTCGCCCGGCTGCTTCTCGAGCGCGGGGCAGACGCCGAGACGACCAACAAGGCCGGCCAGACTGCCCTCATGCTCGCCGCGCTGTTCGACCGGCGAGAGATTGCCGATCTCCTGGTCGCGCAGGGCGCGGACCCCGAGCGGTGCGACGCCGCGGGCAACTCGGCGCTGTCGGTTGCGCGAGACCAGAACAACGCCGCCATGGGCGAGCATTTGCGCGGCGCTTGTCCTGCATCTCGGCCTGGGAGTTGGCGGGCAGAAAGCGCCATTCTCACATCGTAGGAGGGCGTGGGAGCGTGGAGGGGCGACCATGTCCGATGGTATTGGGCGCTGCATCGCCGTCATTGGCCGCCCTTATCGCGGTCTGCCCAACGCGGTCTGCTCAAGGGAGCGCTGGCTGATCTGGGGATGCGATGCGCGGTCGGCGACACGGGGCAGTAGGACGCGGAGAAAAGGGCGGCTGCTCTTGTCGGGCGGTGCCCGGGAGACGCCGCAGGCGATAGGCGCGTTCGATGGCTGCGACGGCGTGGCCGGCCAGCAGACACTGGGCTTCGAGCGAAAGGGGCGCAGCGCCACGAACGCGAGGGTGACACCGGCGTCGCCGCGGCGCTCGAAACGAAGAGTACCCTGGGCGCAGACCGCAAGTCCTGCTTCAAAGTCGCGCGACCAGAGCCCGGGTGTTATGTGCGAATCCATGCACACTTGTACCGCAAAATGACGAAAGGCTGGTTATGGCGACGACGTTCAAAACCCTAGACATTGGTCGCATGGCGCTTGACCCCGCCAAGGCGTCGCGCGAGAGCGCGGGCGTCACGTACTCGTCCGCCGGATCCGGTGCGCGACATGCCGGGCCGCGCCTTCGGCGCTGCTGATCGCTTTGCCGGCGGCGGCCGCCGCCTGGCGCGCGCCGGCCTGGCGCAAGAGGGTGCGCGCTTCGCGCAGGCGCTCGACAGCGTTGGCGATGGCCTGGCCCTGCTCGGGCGAGGCAAGCGTGATGGGACGCATGGTTGACCTCCTTGGTGGATAAGCTTGTGGTCAGAGCCGGCATAACCGGTGGGTATGCTGTGGGCGCGCGGTGCACATGTCGCGGGATGGCGCAGCGCAGCGCGGCTGCCTAGAGACGGCTGGTGGCCTGCCCCGCGGTGAAGTCGGCGAGCCATTGCTCCATGGTCGGTCTTTCGCTCACCGGCACGAGCGCGGCCGCGTCCTGGAAGCGCAGCAGCTCGGTGGGAGCGCTCCGCAGGATGTCGCCGATCTCGGCCTCGGGCAGCAGCTGCTCGGCACGGATAAAGTCGGTGATCCGCCCCGGACGGGTTCGGGTAGAGCGCCGCCAGAGCCCCTCGACCGTATGGAGACGGGGGGCCGCGCGCGCCTCGATGAGCACGATGAGGCGCAGGCACCAGGCCGGCAGGGCGCGGACCTCATCGGGCTTGATGGCGCCGCAGAAGAAGCAGGACGATTTGGGCGGGACCGGGAGGCCGGCTTGCGCAATCCGGGCCTCGCAGCGTGCGCGCGTCCAGCCCCAGTTGCGCAGCGGATAGCGGCACTCGAACAGCGGGTCGTCGATCCCGGCGGCATGGCGATAACGGCGTGCGTCGGCGGGCGAGGCGTCGTAGCCGATCAGGCGCACGACCTTCCGGCCTGCCGCCCAGGCGGCCTTGGCCGGCGGCCATTGCTTGAGGAAGGCCTCCTGGGGCGCGACCTTCCATTTGAGCGAGCAGCTGTGACGGCCCAGGCTAATGCTCGGCAGCGTCGCGTTCGCCAGCAGGTTGGTGAGGATCGTCGCATAGGGCGGATAGTGCTTGAAGCGCTTGGGCCGGTAAGCGACGACTTCATAGGGAATGCCCCGGGCCGCCATCCAGGCGGCCATCATCGTCTGATATTCATACGTTTCGGGCTTTTCGGCCCCAGGGTCGGCGGTGAGGACGAGATCGGGCGTTTCGCCGCGCGCATGCAGCTCGATAAGGGGCGCGGTGGAATCGACCCCGATGCCGTAGGCAAGGATGATGGGGGCCTGCGGATCGAGGGCGATCCTGTCGGGCACGCGGCAAGGTGCCGCGTCATTAGGCGCGCGGTGCATGAGGTGTCCTTTTGGGGCCTGCCCGCAGGCGGGCGCTACTGACAAAAATGTGGACAGCCGCCCCGCGCGCGCGCAGCATCGTGCCGCGGGGGGAAACGAAAGATGCCGCTCAGGGCGCATATGATCGTCTACGCAGCGCCGCCCCATGACGCGGTGCGCACCGTGCAGTGCCAATGCGGATGGAAAGCGACGGCCGAACCCGACAGTCCCGCTGACTATCCCGCCACCATGGCGCATTGGCTCGCCCGGTGGCTGGGCCATGTCGACCCGCCGCCGGCCTGAGAGTCAGGCGAACAATCGGCCATCCGATGGGGTGGCGGGTGCCAGATTGAGATCCCGGCGGATCTTCCGGGCGAAGCGATCGGGCGCCATGAGGTCGCGGATCGAGGCATAATGGTTGCGCTCGCCGATATGGTCGCTTCGGCCGTGGACGCGCCGGTAGAGGATCTCGCGGTCCGGTCCCATGAGGCCAAGGCTAAGCTGGACCCAGATGTCCTCGCCGTGGAGCGTGATTTCGCCGGAGACGGCAACGCCGCCCTTGTTGGACCGGACATCGAAGCTGCCCTCGGCCAAACCCAGGGCCTCGGCGAGCCGCCGCACCGCGATCCGTCCCTCGCTATGGAAGAGGCGCTTGGCGGGCTCGTCATAGGCAACGCCGCGATAGGCGAGCGTCTTGAGCACAGGATGCCGCCGGATCTCAGCGATCGCGTCCAGGCATTCGCGGCGCAGGAGAGTGCTGGGCGGCCGGGCTTCGCACACTTGCGACAGGTGACGGATAAGGAGGATGACCGCAGGGTCGATCTCGGCGTCCTTGCCAGCGTTGCGGCAGTCGGTGATCGCGGCGCCGATCGCGTGCAATGTGGTGGTGACACTCGAGAGCGCGCTCGGGTCGAGGGCCTGCTGGTGGCGAAACGCAACATCGTAGCTCATGGGGAAAGTCTCCGAGGGGCCAAGCGATCCACGTCGCTCGTCCTCTCGGCCCCCCTCCCCTTTTTCCGGCGCCTGGCGCTGGGCGGTCCTTGCAGACTGCGGACCTTTCCGGTGCGGCCACGGGAAAGAACCGCCGGATAGTCAGACGCCTCGGCAAGGTATAAAATTCCTCCAAAAAGGAGAGGACTCAGGCGATGGGCATCGACATGATGGAATGCCTGCGTGGCGGCGTGTCGGACCTGCGCATCCCTGGACATCCTGAGCTTGGTGAGCGCGCGAACGAGATGGCGGGACCGGATGCGACCGGTATCTTCAGCGTCATAGGACCGTTTCAGGTCGATCTTTTCGCGCGGGCCGTCTGCGCCACCGCCGTTTCCCGTGGCAGTGTCGCGCCGCCCGAGGCGGCCGCAATCGAACTGCGCTACGTGCTAGCCCAGCCGGTCCGGTTCGACCGGCTGGTCGGAGCCGTACGCGACCGCCGGGACGCGCGGAACAGCCTGCACGTGAAGGTGCAACGCCTGACGGTGGCTGGACTTCCCGCTCTCTATCAGGTCATCGAGGGGCGTCACCAGGCCTTCGTCGCGCGCGACGCGGGCGACAACACGATCGCGGCCCGGATCGACATGGACTATCGCTGCGATCCCTCCGCCTTCTGCCTGCATGGCGATACGCTGATGCGCGAGGCCGAGGGCGTACGGTGGCCGGTCTCGCCGCTTCGGCCTTGGGACCTGCCGATCGACGCTGCGGGCGCGGCGGTGACGCCCGACCTCAACTATACGCTCCAGGCCCTGGGCGTGCGTAGCCTCCCGGTCAGCAGCGCGCTCAGCTACGACCTCAATCTCGCCAGGGCCGTTCATCGCGAACTCGCCAGTGCGGCCGACAAGGCCTGATCCAGGTCGATGCCGACCAGTTGACCATGCCAGATGTTCACTGTACGTTCCCACGCGAAGGGAGTTTCCGCCATGAGCATGTCCAATTTTCTCGACCGGTTCGATCTCGATATCACGCTACGGGATGCCGCGCTCGATCCCGACAATCGGCCGACGCGCCGGATGATCGCCAATGCGGCCATCGGCATGGATGCGCTCGATGCTTATTATGCCGTGCGCGAGATCCGCGAGGCGGCCCAGTGGATCCACGAGGGGCTGGCGCAAGGCAAACGGAAGCTCGCAAGCCTCCTGTCCAATCCGCAGGCCGACGACTTTCAGCGGACGATCTATTTCTGCTTGGCTGGTCGCGGCGTGGTCGAGATGCTCGACGACCTCGCCTGGTTGGAGGATCTGCTCGAGCGGCGCGGCCGGATCGCGGGCCAGATCCACCGTGAAAAGCGAACGATCCTCCCGCTGACCAACCCCTATGTCGCGGCGGAGCCCGATGGTCCCCTGGTGGAGAGTCGTGCCGATTTCGTCCAAGGTGCGTCCTGGTGGGCGGAGGCGGTCGTCAAATCCTGAGCTGCAGGGCTGTGCCGCGTCCGGCGCCGTGCTTGGTGATCGCCATCAAGCCTCAGGGTGCATCAGGTCTGCGGCCCATTGCTCGACCCATCCGGTCACAAGCGCATCATGATCGAGGTCGCCGCTTTCGATGAGCGCGCGCAGATCCTCCCGCGCTTGGGCGATCGCCTCCTGCCAGAGATCGAACTGCAGCGGCGACGCTATCGCTGGCGCCGCGATCGGCAGGGAGCGGGCAGGATGGCGTAACCGCGCCAGCTGCTGCTCGACCCACCGCTCCATCTCGTCGGCGACGAGGTCATCCGACTTTCGACACCCATGCGCCCGCGCCTTACTACGCGCTGCGATGCCATAGGCCTGGCTGTCGATCGAGGCGACGCGGCGCGCGAAGGGTTTGAGGAAGGGAATAGCCGCGCCCTTGACGCCGAAGAGATGCAACCGCACCGCCGGCGGCAGGACGCGGTCGAGATGATCCACCACCGCGATGAGACCGGCGTCGCCATGGATGGGTCGTCGGCACATCGATCCGACACCGATGAGGGTATGGCGCTCGACAAGGCCTGCGAGCGCGGTGGCGCAGCGTTCGTAATCTTGCGGCAGGCGGCCCTGGATGACCGGCAGGAACGTGCTGGCGATATTCCGATCGACAGCGCGCGCATGGCATTCGATATTGGCCCGGACGGTGCGCGCGATCCGGTCCAGAACCTCCTCCCGGTCTCGGGCAACCTCTTGCTCCACGCAATAGTCGAGGCTCGCCCACCAGCGAAAGGGATAGGCGGATGCGAGCGCGACATAGTCGTCGATGGTCCAGGGAAAGCCGCCATAGCGAGCCATGGCGCTGAACCCGGCACTGTCCAGGCAAAGACTGTGGAGACCGGCCGCATTCTTCAGGCCCTGGAGTTTCCAGCCGGCCCATTCACGTCCCTGCGCTGCGTCCACCCAGCGGGAGAAAGCGTTGGCGGAGACGAGGACCGGCAGCGCAAGCCTGCGCGCGCGGGCGAGCAGCGGGCCGGAGCGAAGATGCGGCAGCCCGACCATCAGCGTGATCGCGCGCGATTGGGACGAGGACGTAATCATACGACATGTCCTTGGAGACCAGCCTCATCGGCAAAGCCCGCCGCCAGCCTCGGCGCGCCCAGGTGCCTGCGGGGTGTGCCGCGCGCTTCAAGCGCCGAGGTGATTATTGTCGGCGCTCGCAGGCGAGGCGTTCGCCCTTGCGCCATCGTGCGGGGGGCAGCCAGGTGCCGGCAAAGGCCCCTGCCTTGCGGCCTTGGGCCTCGGCGAAGGCCGCCTCATAGCGCGCGCGGCGCGCGGGATCGCGGCGAAGATACTGCGATTGCGGGATTGCAAGCCCGGCGCGGAGCAGCGTCTCGCCGAGGTCAGCGCCGCGAACGGTCACGGTGGCGACCGGACGGCCATAGGTTGATGAGGGCGTCAACGTGATGACCGCCTCGGCGTCGCGCAGAGCCCGTGCTGCGAGATCCTGCGCGGCCTTGCCGCACGACCAGCAGCCGTTCCGGCGCTCGCACATCTGCCTTGTCTCGAAGGCATCGATCCCGAGCAGGCGGATATCGACGGCGAGCGTATCGCCGTCGAGCGCGCGGCCGCGCGCATGGAAGCTCTGGGCGTCCGACAGGCTGGAGCCCATAAGCAGGGCTGCAAAGACGCTTGAGAGCATGACCTTGCGACCCATCATGATACCATGACCGTCTCGACCTGCTCATAGCGGGCCGGGACCAGGGCCACGCGGTAGGGCTGGAGAAGATCGCCGGTGCGCACGACGCTGATCGGCCCGCCGTCGGCGGCGAACAGACGTGCAGCGACGCGCTCGGCATTCTGTCGGCTGCACAGGAGGTCGCGTTTGGCGGACCGGGGAAAGGGAAAAGGGAACATGATCAGATCCTTGTCTTCGCAGGAGGGACGGGAGGCAAGAGCGCTCAGGCGAAGAGGGTCTTGTGGACCTTGGTCTCCGGGACGATCGTCCAGGCCTGGTCCATGAAGCGGCCAATCCGGTAGGGCATGCGCGTCTCGGGATCGCGCAGGATGACCCGGCGGCCGATCCGGTCAACGATGAATTCTTCGCCCACATGCCCGTCGGAGAACCGGACCGGCGCGGGCAGCTTGATGCGCGCGCCGGTCTCGATCTTTCGGGAACGGCGGGCGAGCGCCTCGCGGCAGCGACGTCGCCAGTCGAGCGCATGCTCGTTTGTGGTCGGTGTCAGAAGATCGAGGATCGCGGCGGGACAGGCAGCCTCGCAGGGGCCCATATTTTCCGTCATATCCTTGTAGCCAAAATTTTCGCCGCTCGCGCTGCGCGGGTTCCACAGGACGAGGCAGACGATGGCGAAGACCTCGCCGCCGATGCCGTCGCGTGTCACCTGAGCGGCCGCATAATAGACGCGGTTTGCAGGGCAGGACGAGGCGAGCACCTTGAGGCCGCGCGTGCCGCCCTCGGGATGGTCGCGCTCATAGGTGAACTGGTCGTCGAGATAGCCTTTCGCGGTTGCGTGCTCGCCCATCGAATGGCGGGACATGGTGAGCCAACCCATGAGGGTTCTCCTTGGATGAGAGGGGATTACCAGTCGTAGACCGGCAGTTCGGCGATCGGTGCGCAGTCGCGGTCGAACTGCAGCCAGGCCGCGCCGGTCGCTTCGGCGAGGTCGAGGCAGGCCTTGAGCGAGCCGGGCATATGCGCGCGGGCTGGCGACGCGACCCAGATGAACCAGCCACAATCCAGCCATCGGTCCATGAGGATATGCGCCTGCCACAGCTCGGGGTTGAGGCGGGCCGCAAGCGGCGGCGGATAGGCGAGGATGGCGTCCAGTTCCGCCGCGACCTCGGCTGAGAGATGGGCCGTCGACAGGCAGGCCAGGATCTTGGTTTCAAGGGTCATGGCGGCCGCCTCATGCAGCCGCGGCAAGTTCGGGCGGCGGGGCGCTGCCCGCTTGCCCGGCCTCGCCGAACGCCGTCAGATAGGCGAAGGCCTGTTCGGCCTTGGACGCAGCGTGGATGATGGCGGTCTTGTCGGCCTTGAGGATGCCGAGCCAGTGGCCGACATAGCTCGCGTGGCTGTCGTGCAACTCGTTGGGGAGGCCAAGCTCGGCACAGACCAGCCCGGCGGTGATCTCGGCGACAAGTTCTTCGAATGCGTAGGCCTTGTCGCCAAAGCGTTTGCCGAAGGTGCGCGCGAGCCGGTCGCCATGGCCGGTCCAATGCCCCGTTTCATGGACCCTAACGCTCGCATAATGGTCCATCGAGATGAAGCTCGAGCGCTTGGGCATCTGGATATAGTCGAAGGTGGGCGAGTAGAAGGCGCCGTTGCCGCCATGACGGACATCGGCGGGGATCGCCGCGAAGAAGCTGTCGATCGCCGCTTGCCGCAGAGAGGGGGACAGCGGCGTGGCCGGCACCTCGGGCGGGTAATAATAGCCGGGCAGGCCATCGATCTGGTCGGCGTTGAAGACGATGTAATGGCGCAGGAAGCGGATGCTGCGTTCCACGGCCTCACCGCTCACGGCGTCTGTCTCGGTCTTCTTGAACGAGGAATAATAGACGGACAGGGCACCCTGCTCGCCGCGGCGGACCTGCGCGCCGAGCTCGCTCGCCTGCCGATAGGTCATCCAGTAGCGCGACCGGTAGCCGTGCATGTCGCCGAGCGCCCAAAGCAGGAGATTGTTGATCCCCGTATAGGGCGTGCCGCAGTGCCGGAGCGGCCGGCCGCCGCTGCCACTCGTGCGCCAGGGCCGGGTCCAGGGTGGTACGCCCTTTTCAAGGCGATCGATGATGATGGCGCTGATTTCGGCCGCGGCATCCCGGCCGGTTCGTGCAGGCTTGGACATGATGGAAAACTCCTCACAGACGAGACGACCACCGGCGCGAGAACACGCCGGTGGTCGCTTGCGGACAGGATTTGAGGCTCAGGCCTCGGCGGCGGCGAGTTCGTCTTCGTCGGCCTCGGCCGGCTTGGAGGCCGTCGGCGCGGCCGTCACCGCGTCCCCGTCGTCGGTCTCGCTGTCATCAGCCCCGTCGCTTTCGGCCACGTCCAGGTCGCCAGGCGCATCGAGGAGTCCCTCTGCCTGTTCCGGCACGCGGTCCAGGAAGCGCATGGCATTGGGGACCCACGCGAGCGCCGCCTCCTTGACGTCGGGCTCGACGATCGACTCCCCGGCAAAGAGCTTTTCGCAGCTCGCGGCGATCTCGCCCTTCTTGAGCGTGGCATGGCGCGCGGTCAGCGAGCCTCTACCGACATCGTTGAGCAGGGTGAGGATCGTGCCCTTGTTGACCCGGTCGAAGAAATTCTCCGCGGTGGGTCGCCACCAGGCGGCGACATCGATCTCGAGGATCGAGGCGAGGCGGTTCTGCAGCGGGATCTGTTCCGCCTTGAAACCGCCCTTAGCCTCGAGCGAGACGGCGACGATGTAGGCGAGCCAGGCTGCCTTGGCGTCGTCTCCGAGCTCGCGGAAGGCCTCGAACCGCTCCACGATATCGGCTGGTTCCGTCCAGGCCGCGTCGAGCCCGTCATGAGCCTCGGCGAGATACTGCCGCGCCCGGGTCACCGGCATATCACCCGAGATCGGGTCTTGCGGTGCTCCGGCCCGCAGCGTCGAGCCATAGTGGGCACTGTGGTAGCCGGTATGATGCGTGGACTGGCTGCGCGCGTCGATCATCGTGAAAAGAGCATAGTCGAGCGCGAGCGCGGGTTCGGCGAGGAGCGAGGCCGCCAGAATGTCACGGCGCTGCATGGCGAGTTCGTCGTAGAGCCGGGCGCTGAGCGGCTTGCCGCCCGGACCCACGGCTTCCTCGGGCAGGCTGGGCGCCTCCTTGTCGGCCCCGCCGATGCGGAAACCGCCTGCCAGGCGCTCGCCCTCGTCGCCGCCCTCGCCGTCGTCCTCCTCGCCCTCGCGCTGCGCCTCGTCATCGATGCGCTGGATGGGCTGTTCGCTGAAGAACTGCGTGTCGAGGCGCATTTCGCCCTGCGGGGTCAGCAGGAGGAACGCGCCGACATGCGGCTTGAGCTCGTCGGGCAGCACCGGCAGCCGGTTCTCGATGGCTTCGGCCTCGGCCATCAGCGCGTCGTCCTCGCTGTCGAGCGCCTTGAACTGATCCTCGTCGAGCGCCTCGTCGTGCATCAGCTCTTCGAGCTCGCTGCGCCGCGCCTCGATCGCTTCCAGGCGCGCGGCCTGCTCGTCGGTCAGTTCGGGCGGATCGAGCATGACGCGGTAGAGATCCTGCGCGTGGTTATAGGCATAGCTGCTTGCGATCGGCCGGATCCAGGCGAGCCCGGATTCCTCGCCGATGCGCTTGGCCTCGGCTTCCATCATCTCGGCAGCGACGCCCTTGGCGATCTCGGGATCGATCCAGCGGTCGCCGCCCTCGCTGAAGAGGTCGCGATCGACCCGGCCGCCGGCGGCCGCATAGCGGTCCTCGCCGATCAGAAGCGCGATCGGTTCGTTGGATTTAAGGGCGTCGTTGGCGATGACGCGGCGGATGGAATCGGCATTGACGTAGCTATTCTTGCCGTAGGTGCTCCAGACATCGAGCTGCTTGTCGTGGCTTTCCGTCGAGGCATAGGCCTTGGCGATGTCGAGCGTAATCGCGCCCGAGGCCAGCGCGTCGAAGATCGGCTCGGCCAGCGAGGCCAGGCGCAGGCGGCCTTCGACGAAGCGGCGGGTCTTGCCGAAGCGTTTGGCGACCCCGTCGATGTCGGCGCCCTTGCCGATGAAATGCTCATAGGCGCGGCATTCTTCGGCGGGGGTGAGCGGCAGCTGGTGATAGGTGGCGGCGAAGGACGTTTCGCTCAGATGCGCGATGTCGCCCGTGATGACGCGCACCGGCACATCATAATCGGCCGCGACGATCGTGCCCGCCTCGACCAGGCGCATCAGCGCGCGCCAGCGCCGTCCCCCGTCGAGCACTTCGAACGTGCCCTTGGGCTTGGCCGGGGTAACCAGCATGTTCTGCAGGATGCCGCGGGCCTCGACGTCGGGGGTGAGTTCGTCGAGACGCAGCCGGTCTTCCGAAACCTTGCGCACATTGATCGGCGAGAGGCGAAGCTTGTTGAGTTTGACGCTGTCGATCACTGGAAGTCTCCTTGATGCCCGGACCATCCCGGGACACCCCTTCCGACCCCCCTTCTCTTTGCAGCGGCCCCGCCGCTGGCCGTTTCGGGCGCCTCGGCTGTCCGACCGGGGGCAGCGGCCTATGGTGCGACAGCGATCGCCTGGGCACGCGGAACGGGACGCCGACACCTGCCAACGACGCCGGGAACCCGGTCAAAAAAAGGAACCGGTTGGCCGCTCCCGGCCCCTCTGTTAGGGCGGGGCTGCGCTGCGCAAAGGGTAGCGCCGGACCTCGCAAGTCCGTGAACACAAGCAACTCGAAAACCATCGGTTTCCGGGCTGCCGTCGCGCATGTCCAGACCTTCGGGTTAAAGGTGACGGCGCATGTGTGTTCACATGTTGCGAGGTCCGGCGGCTCCCGCGTCCAGTGCGCGGGAGTTCGGACGACAGGCCAATCGCCCCTCTCCCGCGGTTCAACCGGGAGCTCGAGGATATGGGCATGGCAGACACGAACAGCCGGGGCATCGCGATAGGCCTCATGCGGCATGCGATGGTGTTTCTGGAAAAGGCCGAGGACTGGGAGACGGCGGCGCGCCTGCAACATGCGCTCGATGTGGCGCTCGCGGCGCGGCCCCTCCAGCCCGGCGAAGAGGTCGATCCGCAAAGTGCCGCGCTCATCGCGGCTATTCCGCTCAGCAGCGACTAGGCCGCCCCCGAGCGGGCGGCCGGAAGACCGGGAGGCGCGCACATCATCCGGTAGCGGACGGCGGGGCTTATGCTATCCTAGGCCCATGGCACCAGCACGAGTGGATGCAATGGACGCGATACATGACAAGAGGGCGCTTGCGGTCGGCCTGATCCGCAAGGCAGTTCAATTGCTCGAACAGGCGGGCGACAAGGCTGGCGCGGCAACGACCCAGGCGGCGCTCGCGGCCATGCTGCTGACCCAGCCCCTGGCGGGATTGGAAATCGAGCCGGATGCCGCGAGCCTGATCGTGGCTATGCCGCTCGAGCCTCGGGCCTGAGCAGCCGGCCGAGGATATCGGCAGCACCCTCCACCGGCACGAACACGCGCGTGCGGTAGCTGATGATCTCGGTGAAGCAGCCAAGCGATTTGAGATAGGCAAGCTGCGCGGGCGGCGCGCCCACCAGTTCTATGCGGGGCAGACCGTTCACCACCGCGCGCTTGATCGCCATCGGGAACGGCTGCGTCAGTTCGACGCTGCGTCCGCCGAGCGCGGACTTGACGATATCGCCGGGCGGCAGGTTCTCGGCGCGATCGAGGCCGAGTTTGGTGTAGAGCTGCACGACATGATCGTCGAAGACGATGCGGCCGAGCCAGGACTGGCCGCTCTGGTCGGCGATGCGGTTGACGACGAGATGGTCGCTCGGCAGCGCTGACCAGATCGGCAGCAGGAGCCCGGTCGCGAGCCGGATCGTCTCGGTATCGACCTGCGCCGCCGCCGCTTCGGCCTCGGCGGCCCAGAGTGCGCGGAAAGCCTCCTCGTCGATCGGTGACCAGGCGGTTTCGGCGAGATCGGCAAGGCGCATATAGTCGTTGCGGGTCGGGCGCATGAGTTCGATGCGAGGGATGGGCGTCCCGTCCTTCTCTTCCATATGGGCGCGGGCCTTCACCTGCAGTGCGACCAGGCCGGACTTGGCATTGCGCAGGAAGGCGTGGCGGGGATGACTTTCAGCGATGCGCAGGATGCGCTCGAGCGAGACAGGCGTCTTGCGGCGCGCCACCTCGATGGTGAGGAGGTGGGACGTCGCGCCGCTGACCGGATCGGTGCGCAGGATCGTGTCGTCGATGATCGTCGCGGTATCGACGAGCATGGTCTCCACGCCGACGTCTAGCCGCCCCGCTTCGCGCGCGGCCTGTACCCGGGTTTCGACGAGGGCGAGGAACTCCTCGAAGATCCGGTTCTGCAGCCCAATCGGGAGCGCAAGCAATCGGTTGAGCCAGCGCTGGATCGGCGGCAGCTCGTCCTTCAGCACGCCGTCCTTGTCGGTGAGCTCCAGGCCGGTGCGCTCCTCGAACTCGGCCAGCGTGGTGCTCTTGAGCTTGCCCAAGTGCAGGAGGTGGAACCAGCTCGTCAGCGCCGCGCAGGCGTAGCTGCTTTCCAGATTGTCGGCGGGGTCGAAGAGATTCTGTCCTCCGGTCTGGCGTTGCCCCCGGGTCAGCGCGCCCAGCGTATCGAGGCGCCGGGCGATGGTGCTGGTGAAGCGCAGCTCGCCCTTGCAGTCGGTGGTTACCGGCCGGAACAGGGGCGTGCAGGCCTGATGCGTGCGATGGGTGCGCCCCAGACCCTGGATCGCCCGGTCGGCCCGCCAGCCGGGTTCGAGCAGGAGATGGGCCCGCTGCTCCTGGTTCACCGCATCGAGGCTCGCATGATAGGAGCGGCCAGTCCCGCCCGCGTCGCTGAAGATGAGGATGCGCTTGAGGCCGCCCATGAAGGCGGCGGCCTCGGCCTGGCTGGTTCGGGTCGAGCGGGTCTCAAGCTTCTGGCGCCCGTCGCTCGCCTGGATCAGCCGCTTGGTGCGTCCCGTAATTTCGGCGACATTGTCATGGCCGAAATGATTGAGCAGCCCGTCGAGCGCGGAGGTGATCGGCGGCAGCGCGCAAAGCTGCTCGATGAGACTGGCGCGCGCCGCGAGCGCCTGCGGATTATCAACCGGATTGCCGTTCTCGTCGTCCATCGGCACCGAGCGCTCGGCGCCGGTGTCGTCGGTGGAGACGCGCATTTGCCGGGTCGGAAAGGCGCGTTCGAGATAGTCGATGACATATTCTTTGCAGTCGCAGTTTATGTCGAGCGTGGCGGCAGGAGGCGCAGGT
>JAEMRT010000026.1 GCA_016463225.1 Sphingopyxis sp.
TCTCGCGATATGCCAAGTCATTGTCTGCACATCGTTTTTTGACAGGTTTTGCGAGACTCGCGGTTTTGCCGCGAGACTCGCCCGTCAGAAGTGGCAGAATTGCGGGCCTCTCCGGCGTCGATCGCGAGACTCCTTGATCAAAACGCAGGAAGCGCCATTGTTGGAGCGGGGAGCGTCATTCCGGGAGCCTGGAAGGGACGCTCGCATGTCCGACGATGACGATTTCACTCCCCGCCTTGGCCGCATGCGCGGTCGCGGCAAGGAGGTCCGCTACCTGAGCCTGGTCGTGAGGGCGGCGCGGCGCGCGGGCAGGCGCACCGGCATTCGTTCGCGACGCTTCGATGGCAGCCGGATCGGGCGCGGTGCGAGCATCGCACGCGTGTTGCGGTCGGGTGATGCCCATGCCGCCTTCCGGTCGCGGAGGGTGATCGTGAAGACTAAACTCTCCATGCTATCCGGGAAGGGCGCCAGCGTGGCACGGGCGCATCTACGCTATATCCAGCGCGACGGTGTGACCCGCGAAGGAGCCCCCGGCGAGCTCTATTCGGAAGAGCGGGATATTGCCGACGGCAAGGCCTTCCTCGATCGGTGCGACGGGGATCGCCATCAGTTCCGTTTCATCGTGTCCGCCGAGGACGCCGATCAGTATGAGGATCTGAAGCCTTTCACCCGCCGGTTGATGAGCCAGATGGAAGAGGATCTAGACACCCGACTCGACTGGGTCGCGGTCGATCATTTCAACACCGGCCATCCGCATACTCATATCATGCTGCGCGGCGTCGATGATCGCGGCGAAAATCTCATCATCTCGCGCGAATACATATCCCACGGGCTTCGCGAGCGCGCGATGCGTCTGGTGACGCTCGATCTCGGGCCGCGATCGGATATCGAAATCGAGGAACGGCTGCGCAGCGACACCGGCGCCGAACGGCTGACCGTGATCGACCGCAAGCTCATTCGCGACATGGACGCTGTCGGCCTGGTCAGCGCGAACGACAACGATCCCTTCCAGCAGGCGCTGCGAACCGCGCGGTTGCAGAAGCTCGGGCGCATGGGTCTCGCCGATCATATCGGTGGATCGAGCTGGCGGCTGTCCGATGGTCTGGCGGAAACGCTCCGCCGTATCGGCGAACGCGGCGACATCATCCGCACGATGCAGCGTGAGCTGACCGCGCTAAAGCTCGATCGCGCCGTCGCCGATCAGATCATCTTCGATCCTGCCGCACAAGGGGCCGCGCCGATCGTCGGTCGTGTCGTGCTGCGCGGGCTCGCCGACGAGCTGCAGGATCGCCATTATCTCATCGTCGACGGCATCGATGGTCGCACCCATTATGCCGAGATTGGAAAGGGCGAGGCGGTCGATCCGATCGCAACCAACGCTATCGTCCGCATCGCGCCGCGCGCGGGCGGTGTCCGCGCGGCCGATCGCACCGTCGTCGAAGTCGCGGCTGCCAGCGGCGGGCGTTACACGGTCGACGCGCATCTGCGGCATGATCCAACCGCGACCGAAGCGTTTGCCGAAACCCATGTCCGGCGGCTCGAGGCGATGCGGCGCACGATGCGCAGCATCGAGCGCGAAGCCGACGGGAGTTGGATTATCGCACCCGATCATCTGGCGAAGGCGGAGGTGCTCGAGGCGCGGCAACTGCGCGACCGGCCCGTCAACGTCGAAATCCTGTCGGCAGTGCCGCTGGATCGGCTGAGTGGAGCGGAGGCCGCGACCTGGCTCGATCGCGAGCTCGTGGCGGATGCGCCGGTGGCGGTGCGCGACGCTGGTTTTGGGCGCGAAGTCCGCGCCGCCCAGGCGCTCCGCCGACAATGGCTACTCGCCGAAGGCCTGGCGCAGGAACAGGATGGCCGAACCGTCTATCGCCGCGGCATGCTGGCTGCGCTCCAGCGCCGCGAACTGCTGCGCGTGGCGGGTCAGTTCTCGAACGAGCTTGGCAAGCCCTTCGCCGAGGCGAAAAGTGGCGATCGGATCGAGGGACAGTTTGCGCGGACCGTCGAGATGGCCAGCGGCCGTCATGCGCTCATCGAACGGTCGCGGGATTTTACGCTCGTGCCTTGGCGGCCGGTGCTCGAGCGCCATGTCGGCAAAAATGTCTCCGGGATCATGCGCGACGGCGGGATCAACTGGTCGCTCGGTCGCCAGCGAAGCGGGCCGACGATTTCATGAGGATTGCTGTCGGCCAGCTGAAGTCGGTCTTATACCTTCATCATCGGAAAGCGGAGATTCTCTGCCTGACAAACACTTGCTTGCCTCCTATCTCCAAATTCAGTCGTTCGAATGTTGTTCAGCATATCCGATAGCTGCCGTTCGTTCAGAATAGGGGGGGTGCTCCTGGCGGGGCTAGAAAGACAGGGAGGGAGAGGGTTATGGACTGGTCGCAATTGACCGGCGCGTTGATCGGGCTCGTTGGCGTTCCTCTCGGAATACTCTTCGGCGAGCTGTTGAGGAGGCGGCAAAGAGCCGAGCAATTCGCCGCGACCATCTTCGCCAAGCGCCTGGAAGCCTACGATACGTTGATGAATATCCTCTACGAGAGCCATAGGATCGCGAATGAGGTAATCAGCAATCCCGATTTCTCGGCGGCCGAACGGCACGAACTGATCTCCGCCGCCATCATGCCGATTGCGGAACATACAACTCGCAGCGTCCTCTATATAGACGACGAGCTGGGTGCGCATTGCACCGCGCTGTTCATGGGGGTGGAAGATTTGCATGACTTGCCCAAGAACGAGCAGGAGGCGCGTCTTGCGCAGTTTCAACGGGATTGGCGGGAAACTCGCCGGATGATTCTTGAGGATTCGGGGGTAATCAAAGTCAATCGGCTATTCCGCGACATCAATCGTCCCCGGATCAGTTCGCCTGTTATCGAACGCATTAGAGAATTACGGCGCGAGCAGGATGGCCAGACTTGAGACGAACTCCGTCGCAGAGGTAGCGGAGATGCAGCCTCACTCTCGCAGGGCGGCGTCTATCCTTGTTCAACAAGCAGGCTTTTCAGATTCCGCATGATCGTGGCGGATATATCAGCCGGCGGCATCGCGTGCAGACGCGCCAAGCTTTCCACGGCGATCCAGACATCGCTCGGCGTGGTCGGTCGGGCGTCGGTCTGAGTGAACGGCCCATCGGTTTCCGTCAAAACGCGATCCAAGGGCAGCGCCTTGGTTATCGCCGCCCGCTTTTCATTGGCGAGCATCTCCGCGTTCACCGAGAAATAGCAGCCGAGATCGACCGCCCTCTTGGCCTCCGCTGCGGTGCCGGTGAACCAATGAAGCACCACGCGACCGCGGGGCGGCGGCATGTATTGCTCGATCATATCTAGCACGACCTTGGTCGCGCGGACGCTGTGCGTCGTGACGATCTTGTTTCCTGCCGCCGCGCAGAGCGTCAGCACGCGAGCGAAAATCTCCTTTTGCGTCTCAAACGACTTGTAAAACCGCGGGCCGGCGTCGAGCCCGACCTCGCCCACATAGCGCGTTCGCGGCAGCAATTCCTCCCATAGCCCGATCTCGTGAGCTCGGTCGGCGACCAACTGAGGATGCAGGCCGAGAGCGGCGCGGACGTGACGAGTTGCAGACGCTAGTTCGTGGTTCCGCGGCCAAGCCTTCGGTGTAGTGGTCACGGTGAGGGTGAACACGCCATCGCGCTCACAACGCTCCACCGCGGCCGCGTGGTCGGGGTAGAGATCGAGGTGGCAATGAAAATCGACGAGACCCGATCGCATGATGCCTCTTACGATGGTGCGGCGCGAACGCCAGTCAGTAAGCGTCCAACCTCCTCCAACCCGCGGCGATAGACTTCGGCCAGGTCATCGTGCCGGGAAGGATCATCATAAAGCGGCCCTGGCTTGTGAATGAGCGCCTTGGCGAGTTCCGGGCGCTTCGACAGCCGTGCGATGGCGATCTGGAAGGATCGGATCTGCTGACCTTCGGCCTGCCTCGTGTCCAATGTAGCGGCCTTCAGGTCGGGCACGCCGTAAACCGTCGTGTCCTTGCCTCGCAGAGAGGCCTGCCGAATGAGACATGGCAGGCAGTATCCGCAGTGTCCCTGCGGCTTCTTGGTCCAGCGCCCCTTCGTCGGCGATGAACATGATAGTGACAGGGGGGCGAGCTGTTTCAACAAGGCCGGATTGGCGCACTCGGCGACCATTTCCCCCTTGGTCTTGTGCCAATAGGGATTCTCGACCCTGCCTCCGACACCGAGTGCGCTGAGCAATTCGTTCCACCGGGCCATGTAGAAGGGATGCGTCGTGCGGGTGCTGAGCGCACCGAGCCGGAGCCGGTCTAGCGGCACGTTGAGCGCGATCAGACCGTTCTCAGGAACTTTGAGTACAAAGTCGCGTCCGAGCGCGGTGCCGGCGGCGACACCCAGCGAGAAGAACAGGAAGGAGCGGCCACGCGTGGTGTCCTCCGATCCGACATCCTCGACCAGCCCGCTATCAAAGGTCATCCACACCCGCAGCCGATCGAAAGCGGACGCTTTATAGGCTGTTTTCAAACCGTCGAAGCACTGCTCCTGCGACTTGCTCACCAGCCCTTCGCCGGCATGGCTGACCAGAAGCGGCGTCTCGCCGGCGTTCAGGCTGTCGATCGCGCCGATCAAGCTGTCGAGACCGCCGGAGAACAGACTCACGCCATCGAATGGTGCGGGGATGAGGGTGGGCGTGGCAGCAGAAACCAGTTTCGCGTAGCCCTTCGTCCGCTTGCGGAATCCCACATCCCATTTGTCGCCGGTCAGGAAATTTAGCGCGCGGACCAGGATGGGCGCGGCTGCTGCCCATCGAACGGGGTCGCTCACGGGGATGACGAGCCGAAGCTCCCGCGTCCAAGCATCCTGAGATTCGGTCGAACGGGAAATGCGCGTGTCCGCAGCATGAACATGGGCCGCGACCACGAGCATGTCCGCGCCGATCTCGCTCGGTGTCAGGTGCAATGTCTTGAGATCGGCCAAGGCTCGGCCGATCCCATGATCGAGACGCTTGCCCGCCACCAACTGCAAGGTCGATGAGACTTCGTCGCGCGCCTTGGGGATGCGGGTCTTATCGTCCTCGCCAAAACGGCCGATGATGACATGGCGCCTCATTTCGCTGCCTCCCCATCGCCCATCGTCTGCAATACGTCGAAGGCGGATTGATAGACGCTAGTCACGAAGCCCACCACCGCGTCGGGGGTTAGCGACTGAATGTTGACGCCCGCGGCGTTGATCGCGTCGCTGACACCACGCTGGATGAAATCACGCAGTTGCGCCTGAACCCTCTCAGCCGCGCGCGGGTCGGCAGGTAAGGTCACGACCTTGGTGCCGATGTCGTTACAGATGCGAGCCTCGATCGCGTGTGTCGCGTATAGTTCGAAGACGGTCTGGATTTGGCCCGGCGTCAGTGCGTCGATGTCGGTAATGCCCGCACCGGCGAGATCGGCGATGGTCTCGACGAAGGCGTCTCGCGCGATCCCCTCGTCGATCGAGCCGCCTTCGGGGCAGATATAATCGGCCAGTCCCGCGAACACTTCCTCGATCGGCCTCCCAGCGAGACTTTCGAGGTTGAGCGTTCGCAGCGCTTCGCGAACGCCATTTGCGCTGGCGTCGTTGAGGAACCTGACCAGTCCAGCGCCCGCGCCCCGCGATGAACCCATGCGTTGCGCGGCCTGGCGGGAGCCGCCCGCCGATTTTGACACATATTGCGAGACCGCGCGACCGAGGCTCCTGCGGTCGCTTCCGCCCGAACTTGCGAAGCGAGTGAAATTGTTTCGGGCCGATGTGAACCGATCCGATGCACCTGCCGGCACGGTCGGCCGCGGCGCCGGCGCGGGAGGGACTGCTGGAGGCGATCCATCAGGTGACGGGGGTTGCGCGCCGTCGCCATCACCCGCGCCCGTACCGGCCCCGCCGTCGCCCTGCAACCAACTCGGAATGAGCGGCGTGCCGCCACCCGCACCCCCATAAGCGTTCGACGTTCCCATCAGCGCCCGCCTTTCCGCGTGCGAAGCGCGGCGCTGGCCGTCGTCTTCAAGAAGGAAGATTGGGACGTGGACCATCCCTGGAGTAGCTTCTCGAAGCGCGCCACGGCGTCGGAATCCTTGATAACGCCCTCCCAACCCGACGCCGGCCACGGCCCGCACCGATCGGCTGGCAAGGCTTCGAGCAAGTCAAGCAGATTGGCCTGCAATGTCGGATGCGCGCGAACCAACACGGCGAGCCCGTCAATGCCGGGGGGCGCGGTGTCGAAGGCGTCTCCACCCATGACGCGCCCGCGCAGCTCCTCGAAGACCTGGGAGGCTTCCGCTGGAACGAGCTGCTTGAGTTCACCTTCGAAAGCCTGGACGGCGAGTTTCGGGCCAAGCAGCTTCTCGACCACAGCGGCTAGGCGCCCGAGTACGGAGGCCGCGCCGAAATAGTCCTTTCGGTCCTTAGTCACGAATAGATAGGGGCGCAGATCGACTTCGGCCAAGGCTGGTGACAGCCACGCCCATGCCCGTATCGCGTCGGCCGCCTTCCATTCCGTCAGGATGGCGCTGTCCTTGGAGTCCGGCACGGCGGTCGGCTTGGCGCCATCGGTGGAGCTGATCTTTGGGCCGGTACGCTTCGGTTTGGGGGACGGCTTCTCTTCGGAAGCGGCCGCTTCAAGCGCCGCCAGATCTTCGCAGCGGCCGTCCGGATCGCGGGCGGCGGCGCTGGCGATCTGATCGAACAATCTGGAGAGGAAACGTTCGGCCAGCATGAGCTTGGCCAGGACGGGCAGTTTCACCTCATCGCCGAAACCGCGGGCGAGCGCGGTCTGATGGCGCAACAGCAGGGTGTTCAGGAAGCGCTTGATCTGGCGTGGATTGCCCTGGGTCCCGCTGGCAAGGATCGGGCCGATCTGATCGCTCAACGTGAGCGCGTTCTGAACCTGGCCGGCTTTATCGCCCAAGGCGGTCTTGACTGTCTGCGCATCGAGCCCCGCCGTTTGCCAAGGGCGTTTGAGCAACTCACGCGCGACGGTGATGAGCGCTGAATAAGCCGGATCGTCCTCGCCCAACTCGGCGCCGATGAGCAACAAGGTGACGTATATGCGGGTTTCTGTCTCGCCCAATGCCGGTATGCGGAACGGGATCTGGATCAGCTTTTCGAGATAGTTGCGAGCGTAGTCGCGGGGCCCCGTAGTGTCCGGCAGTTCGGGGAAATGCTTGCGGACCGAATATTCGATCATCGCCTCGTCGGCTGCGACGATAAAGGCGGTCCGGGCGGTGAAGACGAACAGGCGGACGGCTTCGAGCGTTTCAATCGCCGTGTCGGGAAGGCAGCGGTCGAGATCGTCGATGAGGACGATCAGTTGCTTGATGCCAGCCTGCTTGAGCAGATCGTCAAAGGCTTTCCGGAACGCTTCGATCTCTTCCGGCACATTCTTAGACTCTCCGGGTTTGAGTAGCCCTTGGACGCCGTCGATCGCCTTGTCGTAATTCTCCTGCGTGGCGAGTTTCGCGGGATCGGCGAAGATGTCCTTCAAGGTGCCGACCACCGCGCCGATCTGATCTGGCGTAGGGATGCCCGTGAACGCGGTGAGCGCGAGACCTCCCCCATGCCGCGCGATCTTGAGCCAATCGATCCGCCGGAAGATGTCTTTCACGGCTACGCCGGCTTGATTGAGCAACGGACGTTTTTCGATAAGGCCGGTGACGATACCCTCGATTAGGGCGATCTTCGCGTCTTCGAATCCTTGAAAACGCCATCCGTTGAATTTGATGCTGAGCACGTCCTCATCAGAACTAAGACCGTTCTCGATCATTTCGAGGATGCTGGATTTGCCGGCGCCCCAATCACCATGAACGCCTATAGTCACGGCTCGCTCGGGTTTTTCGCGCAACAGCTCGATGATGGTCTTAGCGATCGCCTCGTTGTTGAGAAGATCGACCTTGGTCTCATTGTCAGTGAGAATCATCTCGCCCGTTTCCTCCCCGCGACTCGCAGCATTTTTCTAGCGAAGCCCTGCAAGCACTACTGCCGGAACTGTAAGGACTTCGCTATGTGTTCTTGCTCGCTCTCTCGCTATTCAATGACCAAGAAATACGAGAGTGACGGGATGATTGTTACGACGTGCTATCCATGAAAGCGACTTGAAACCGATCCAGAACAGGTCCGATCCCGGGCGCCTTATCAAGGTCGCAAGTGCGGACCTCTGAAAGCTTGGAGGTGGCGCGATCGTATATCGCCATGTTGGTTTCGTTGTTGAGCCGGGAGGGATATAGGATCCCGTCGATGGCAGCCGGATGTTCGTAGATTGCCAACGACCATTTGCGTGCGAGGGTCTGGCTTCGACCTCGCGCGACGTCGGTCGGAATCCCCATCTGCACGAGGCCGTCGTCATTAAGGTTGATGAGGCGCAAGGGCTCCCGAGCCGAGATTTGCGAGTAGTAGCGATCGCTCAGCTCGCTCTCCTCAATTTCTATTTCGCCCACGAGGCCGTCGCGTCTGTCGCGAAGAATCGTCTCAACGAAACATACCTTTAGCGACGCGCCCAGATAGAGGACACCAAAGCGGTTTTCGGGTTTGCGGCGGCGCGGATCGCTGAAGCGCGTGGCGTTCTTCCCATAGCCGAGCGGTTCGGGAAATGTCTTGCGATGGATGCGACCGAACGTCTTTCCCACGTCGATCGGCGCGATGACCAGATCGACGTTGGCAAAGTCCGGAGTCGGCGGCACACCCGCCACTAAGCGAAATCGCCTCGCGCCAGACTCTCGGCGGCGTCGAGTACCTTTTCGGCCTGACCGCGCAGCAGGGCATCCTTCGCCGTTGCGCCATTCAGCACGTCATGCCGCTGTGTGAGGAAGCGGTAGACGCCCCATGGGCTCGGGCCGAGCAGTTCGAACAGCCGCGGCAGAACTTCGATGGCATTGCCGTCGTCGTCGACCTGCCAGTCAGGGAAACGAAACCCGCGCTTGGCGGCATCGAGGCCGAGCAATTCATGGCGCTGCCGGCGCGCGTTCACCGTTACACGCGAGACGCCGAGACGCTCGGCCATCGCGTCCGCGGACAACATGTCGTCACCGCTGAGGATGTCGGCCGCGCGAATGCGGCCGCGTTCACGGGCGCGGGCAAAGGCCTGCTCGCGTTCCTCTTCGTCGGAAAGGGGATTAGTCGCCACATCCATTTGCGGTAGAGGCGTGATCTCGGGGTTGCCCTCGCGATCGATCACCACGGCGAAGCCGCCGGAGCGGCCGCTTTTCCTAGAGCTGGCGATCCCCTTGCCGAGCGTTTCCACAATGGCTTTGACGGCCGCTTCCATCGGGGAAAGGGTCTTGAGCATTTCGGGGGTGATCGCGACGGCAAGATTCCCAGCCTTCGACCGCGCCGCCTGCTTGCCCAGGACAAGCAGTCCGGTGCCTGGCGCACGTTGCGCCTTCGCGCGAGAGGGTATGGGCTTGATGTTCCCCATGTCAGAGACTCCTATCGACCCAACATGGCGATTGATTGTAAGTACGTCAATCCCGTAAAGTTCGTAAAGGGTCGCTTTTCCGATTGGCCGCGAGGTCATGGAGAACAATATTGTCGGGCCTCAGGGAAGCGCGGTGAAGACATGAGCCAGTGCGAGTGGCGATGGTCCTGCGCCTCGGTTATGCGCGGTGTCAAACAGGGCAATTCCCCCAGCGAGGCTCGAAGGCTGAATGTATGGATTCGAAGGAGTGGCGCACGATAGCTGCGTTGCCCTTTTTGCGACCAGCTTCATTACCTTCTCACCATCGGTATGCCCAGGGCGACGCAGAAAGGCCCACATCGCGGCCTCGCCTGACTGGGGCGCATAGATGGCGGCGATGAACTTGCGCAGTCCGTCGCGCCAATAACGCGTGCGCAGCTGCGAAGTCCCGTCCAGCAATTTGAACTCGATCGTGAACCGGGGGAAGCCGGACAGCAGCCATTCAAGGTCGGTACGTGAAACACATATCGGCTTGAAGGTCGCAGCGTCGAGTTCAAAGCGCTCATGCTCAGCAATGAAATCGCCGTCAAACGGCTGTTGTCCAGCGAGCGCTGCGCTGCTTAGTCGCGCTTGGAGTGCTTTGGTTAGCTCCGTTTCCTTCCAATCCTGCAGGGATATTCCATTGGCTGCACAATGCGCGGCGAAGGCCTGCCATTGTGAATGTACATAATCCAAGATGATAGCTGCGGGTACACGACGGACCACAGCGGTCCAAGGAGATCCCACACCTGCATCGGCCGATACGATCACGCGGACGGCTGACGAAGTCTATCGGCCCGTCCGTCCGAATCTGCCGTTGCGGAATAGTCGATAGCCTCGATTAGCTGCAACTCCACCGCGATCTTGGCAGCGTCAGCGCTCGCCGAGCGCTCGAGCCAGTATCGCATGATCAAAGGCTTGATGATCAAGATGCGTGTACCGTCGAGAACGGTAAGATTTGGAATTCGGAAAAGGCTCCCATCGGTGCGTCCGGAGACGCGGACCAAGGCATCGCTGATTTCCTGCAAAACCATGTCATCTGCGATTCGGGCAACCGGGGCGTCGGCCTCTGATTCAACGATTTCCAGCACGGCTGCGCCTAGTGGCGCGCGTTTCGCGGTCCATGTCGTCGCCCTGATTTGACCCATGCCACCGGTTGAATCGCGCCAGCGGCGCATCTCGTGCGCAAGCCGATTGGCGTAACGTTCCAGCGCTTGCGGCCCGGGCTGCGCACGAAGCGGTTTGACCATCGACTTGTAGCCCAAGCCTGCTGGCTGGATCGAAGGACCAATGATGCCGGCCAATTCGCGTACAACTGCCCGCGCCTCGTCCGAAATACCGAAATAATCGAACACGAGCTCGTCAAGCGCCGGTCGAAGCGCTTCGTAGCGATTTGCAGATAGGAAGGGTTCCGCAGTCTCAATCGATAGCAGAAGCGCGTCAATTTCACGAAGTACTCGCCAACCCCTATCGGGTTCCGGATGGCGGTCAATCGGCCAGAAGGGCCAGTCAGCAAGTTCACTCTTGTGCAGCTTAGCGCGCTCGGCGGATACCGATGCGCTTAGCAGAATGGACAGCCAGCTTCCCAATGTGGATCGCATGTAACACGTGATAAATCGCCCAGTCAGGCGACCAACCTCATCGTCCGGTGCGGCTAGCACGCCCAGCGAATGCTGGAATGTGAACGCGGCATCAGCATAGACCGCATTGATGCCCTTGGCCGGATTGGTCCCATCAGGCCAGAGGACGCGTGGGCCCGAGAACAGGCGCTCTTCCTCCGGTACGCGTGCGATAGCGTCGAAGGGAAATGGCCGGAGCACCCGACCGTCTATGACGGGAAGGTCGCGCGCAAGCTGCTTTGCGTCGAGGAATAATTTGTCACGGAAGTTGGCGGGTGCAGGGACCGACCACGTCTCGGGCGGACGTCGGCGGTCTTCATCGACCAAATGAAATCCTTTGCCCGCGATCCAGCCATGATCGCGAAGGAGATCGCCAATCTTTCCGTGCGCCCAAAGCTTTTGCAGTAGTTGGTAATCTTGGGCGTCACCCCAATAACGCAGCGCTAGCTGCGGCACAGTGTCGAGTAGTGCAGTTGCTGGCAGAGTGGAGGTGTCGGCATCGTGGAGGCTCAGCCGACCGAAGGCCAGCGCGATATCTGCTTTTGGCGTTTGATAGGCGAATTGCTCGCCGATCAACGCCGACACAGGTTCGGCTGGTGCGCGCGCCTCACACAATAGGACGACGAACGGGTGCCTGGCATCTGCAAAAAGCAGGTAGCGCATGTCCGCGAAGTTGACGATGCGCTCGACCCGGAAACGCCGCAACAGGTCTCCTCTGAACTCGCGGCGGGTACGTTCGGTGGACAGGAAAAGGTTGATCGGCAGGATCAGTGCCGCTCGACCGCCCTCGGTCAGGCAGCCAGAGGCAGCAAGCGTAAACGCCGCTGCGATCTCGCGGCTGGGAACATGAGGCTTTTGCTTGCCTTGACGCTCTACCCAGCTTGCTACGGAGCCGATAGCAGGATCGCCTTCGCGCAGCTTGCGCCATGGTGGATTGCTAAGGAAAATCGTGAAGCGCGCATGATTGGCGCGCTCGCTTTCAGGCGAAAAAAAATCGCCCTCAACGGCTCCGCGACGAATGTTCTTAGCAAGGCTTGGAAGTTTATGCCCACCAGCCCTGAGAACGGCGAGATCACGCGGCGCGAGATCGGAGAGCAATGCCAGGTAGAGGCTGAATGAAGTGAGCCTGCACGCATCTTCGTCGATGTCGGCACCGAAGATCTGGTCGCGCAGCATGTCGCAGCGTGCCCGGAAACCATGGGCTCCTTCTCCGAGACCGGTCCGTTCGGCATCCGCCTGGCGGGTTCGGATCAGGTGCCTGAAGGCGGCCGTCAGCAACATTCCGGAACCACAGGCACCGTCGAAGATGCGCTGTCCGACAGGATCTCGGCCCTCGAACGCCATATCCACGACCGCATCGGCCAGCAGCCTTGGTGTGTAATAGGCTCCCTGTTTGCGCTTGGATCGTGCGCTCGGGGTGTGACGTGGATCAAGCACCCGCACAAGGTCCGCGTCCTCAATCGCGGTGTCGAGGGCATCATCATCCTTCGATGCCAAGAAGGTCTCGTAGATACCGGCGATCAGTTCGATCGGAATTTCGCTAAAATCATAGCGCCAAAAGTCCTGCTGGCCCGAACGCATGACCGTGCGCCCCAAGAATCGGTGCAACAATTCGAAGATATCGGAAGGCAGGTCCGACCAAAGCGAGTCGCCGGCTGCCATGGGCTTCAGGAAGTCTCCGTTGAAGTCCTTCTGAAGCTGCGCGAAGAGCCGGTCCAGGCCGGTGACGTCCTGCCCGCCGAGAAGGTCATAAAGCCAGCCGACGCGGCGCTTGGCGCGATACTCGTCACTGACAATCCGACGGTCTTCGAGATAGCTTACGAAGATCACACGCGCGATGAGCTCGCGCGCGAGTCCAGACGAGATCAGCCGGCCGGAGCGCATCGATCCGACCAGGTGCTGGATGCTCTCAAGCAGTGTCTTGTCGACGCGGCGTTCGGGATCGAACCATGCCTCACGACCTTTGAGAACGCGGCCGCCGAGGATACCGCTCAGGGACCATGTTTCGAGCGCGCCCGGATTAGCGATATCGACAGGCTCAGGCATTGCCTGCGGATTATCTACCGACCATGCTTCGAAAGAATCGATCCGGGTTACCAGCACAATTCGGGCGAGGTTCTGGTTCCACAGTCGCTCACAAAACCCACGCAACGCTGCATGGTATGCTTCGCCGTCTTCCGGCAATTCGAGCCGGTCTATCAGTGCAATTGTGGGAATGCGGTCAATACAGGCAAATGCGGCCGCTGCAACGCCACGATCCTGATCAAACATGGCTCGAACTTCGGTGGCGAAGGGTTGATCGGCATCACAGCCATCAGAACGTCGAACGGTGACGCCGGGCACCGCATCATACCCCAGTTCTTGAATCCAACGATCGACGGTTTCCACGCCAGGACCTACCCGAACGACGCGGCGGAACGACTGGCGTCCGCAAACATGAGAGAACGGTTCGCGATGTCGAAATGCGCTCGCTGTGCCGCCGGAATCAAGTCTCTGACCTCGACCTCAAGCTGGTTAAGGTTAATGACGAAGGCAAAGGCCCGCTGCCCGGTTCCAGTCATGGTGTCGAGGAAGCCATCGTCGTTGCGCAGGAAAACCTCGTTCCCATCGGCTATCAGCCAATTCAGACGCTCGGAAGGATCTCCTCTATCCACCCAAGGTGCGTCGCGGCAGAGCGTCTTCACTGCTACCTTGAGTTTGCCCAGTTGTAGCCCTGCCTCTCGCAGGCGCTGAATGAGCCGCGCGACTACCAGATCGCGATAAGAATAATAGCGGACCTTACCGCGTCGACCGATCTCCTCTCCATAGCTCGGGCGCAGCAAATCTTCTCGCAGGAGGTAATCGATCATCGGCAGGCTAAGGCCGGTGATTTTACTCACGTCGCGAGCTGGAAAGGCGTTCAAAACTTTGCGCGGGATAGGCATGGATTCTCCTGCGTCCGCGATAACTGAAGTGAATTATGACTTCAATGCTTATGTCAGTCTGCCGCCTCTCATGATCCAAACAAACCAGCAAATTCCGTGGGATTAGCCAATAGGCACCCAACAGGGCGGGATACGGATCTTTGCCAGTGCTGCCTCCTCGCTACATATCTCAAAGCAGCGCAGCCGCTCAACCAGATGCCGGGCGATCTCCGCGACTGCGGCATAACGCCGCCGCTGATCGCAATCGGCCAAGCCGTCAAGCATGGTTGGAGTGGCCGCTGCAAGTGCAACTTCCAGATGGATTGCCAGAATATCCTCAGCGACTCGTATCATCAGAACAGGAGAACAAAAAGGAAACATCAGGTCAATGGTCGTGGAAAAGATTCGAGTTGCGGAGGCCTGCGGCGAGATACGGCAGAACGACGCTACCAACTGACCTCCCATCGGTGCGATTCTTTCCGGGTCAGGACAATCCGTCCTCCCCGGAGCAATATCCATGTCCCCAACCAGGCTGCTGGTCGGCCAGATCCTCATTGTCTTTGCGATCGTCATCCTCGGCGTCTGGGCATCGACGCAGTGGTGCGCGGCGATGCTCGGGCATCAATCGCAGCTCGGCCCCGCCTGGTTCAACCTGTTCGGCGAGCCGGTCTACAAGCCTTGGGCGATCTTCCCTTGGTGGTATCACTTCGAGGCCTATGCGCCGGAGATCTTCGACAAGGCGGGCATGGTCGCGGGCGCGAGCGGCTTTCTCGGTTGCGCCGCAGCCATAGCGGGATCGCTGTGGCGTGCGCGCCAGTCGCGTCATGTCACGACATATGGTTCGGCGCGTTGGGCAACGCTGCGTGAAATCGATCGCGCAGGCATGCGCAGCGATGTTGGTATCTTCCTTGGACGGCTGGGCGGCACCTATCTGCGGCATGACGGTCCGGAGCATGTCATGGCATTTGCGCCGACGCGTTCGGGCAAGGGCGTCGGATTGGTCGTGCCGACCCTCCTAAGCTGGACCGGCAGCACCGTCGTCCACGATATCAAGGGCGAGAACTGGCAGCTGACCGCCGGCTGGCGCTCGCGATTCTCGCACGCGCTGCTGTTCAATCCGACCGATCCGGCGTCCGCCAAATATAATCCGCTGATCGAGGTCCGCCGCGGCGAGCATGAGGTTCGTGACGTCCAGAATATCGCCGACATCCTCGTCGATCCCGAAGGCGCGCTCGAACGCCGCAATCATTGGGAAAAGACGAGTCACTCGCTACTCGTCGGCGCGATCCTCCACATTCTCTATGCCGAAGAAGAAAAGACGCTCGCGCGCGTCGCGACCTTCCTGTCGGACCCGCAGCGTCCGTTCGTCGCGACCTTGAAACGGATGATGTCGACCAATCATCTCGGCACCACGGATAGCCCCCAAGTTCATCCCGTCGTCGCATCTGCCGCGCGCGAGGTGCTCAACAAGAGCGAGAATGAGCGCTCGGGCGTGCTGTCGACCGCCATGTCTTTCCTCGGCCTCTATCGCGATCCGACCGTCGCGCATGTCACCTCGCGCTGCGACTGGCGGATCGCCGATCTCGTCGAAGCCGCGCATCCGATCTCGCTCTATCTTGTCATTCCGCCTTCCGACATCAGCCGCACCAAGCCCTTGGTGCGTCTCATCCTCAACCAGATCGGCCGCCGGCTGACCGAAAAGCTCGATGCCGAGCGCACCCATGGCCGCAAGCATCAGCTGCTCATGATGCTCGACGAGTTTCCGGCATTGGGACGGCTCGACTTCTTCGAGACCAGTCTTGCCTTCATGGCCGGCTACGGCGTGCGCGCGTTCCTGATCGCCCAGTCGCTCAACCAGATCGAGAAGGCTTACGGCGAGCACAACTCCATTCTCGACAATTGCCACGTGCGCGTCGCGTTCGCGACCAATGACGAGCGCACCGCGCGCCGCATCTCCGATGCGCTCGGCGTCGCGACCGAACAGCGCGCGATGCGCAACTATGCCGGGCACCGGCTCGCGCCCTGGCTCGCGCACGTCATGGTCAGCCGGCAGGAGACCGCCCGCCCGTTGCTGACGCAGGGCGAGGTCATGCAGCTGCTACCGGAGGACGAGATCGTGCTCGTTTCGGGCATGGCGCCGATCCGCGCGAAGAAGCTGCGCTATTATCAAGACCGCAACTTCAAGGACCGGGTCGCGCCGCCGCCGACGCTCGCCGACGGCAGTTACGCCGACCGCCCGAAAGCGCGCTCGAACGACTGGGGCAGCTTCGCCCGGCTCCCTGACAACCGTCTCCTGACTGGCGACGATAGCGCCAAGCCCGATGACGATGGCGGGCTCCAGCAGCAGCGCACGCCGGACATGGCCGAAGAGGCGCCGGCCAAGCCGTTGCCGCCCAAGCAGCTCGACCTGCTCGGCCTCGAACAGGACGACACCGATCCCGCCGCCGACAAGCGCGCGATGGATCGTGCCCGCCCGGTCGACCCGGTCGTCCGCGCCCATGCCATCAACCAGAGTCGCGACAGCGACGCGCTGCCGAGCTTCTGACGATGCGCAAAAAAGCCGATCTCGTGCGCTATCAGCTCTTCCTCCCTGAGGAACTCAGCCACCGGCTGGAAACGTTGGCGGCGAAGCCCGGTGCGACCAAATCGGCGATTCTCGTTGACGCGCTGACCGCATGGCTCGGCCGGCAGGCGGCGAGTGAACTCGAAAACCGCTTCAGCCAAAGGCTCGACCGCGTGTCGATGGCGCTCGGCCGGATCGAGCGCGACGGCCATATCCTGCTCGAAAGCCTCGCGCTGTTCATCCGCTACGAGCTGATGGTGCAGGCGCCGCTCGCCGAAAGCGACGAGGCGGCGCGTGCGATCGGGCGCGACCGGTTTAATGCCTTTGTCGGGCGGGTGGGCGAGGCGCTTGCGAGCGGACAGCGGACGTTCGCCGAACCGTCCGAGGGCCGGAGCAAACGGACATGACCGGCGCCATCTCTTCCGACCGCAGCCGCGCGATGCTGCGAACCGCGATGGGGCCAACCATCGCCGCCGCGCTCGCCGATCCGGCGGTCATCGAGATCATGGTCAACCCCGACGGCGTACTTAGGCTCGACCGGCTTGGCGAAGGCCGCAGCGACACCGGCGCGAGATACGATCCCGCTCAGGTCGAGCGGATCATCCGTCTCGTCGCTAGCCATGCACGCACCGAGGTCCACGCCGCCGCGCCGATCGTCTCGGCCGAGCTGCCGCCGCACGGGGAGGGAGCAGGCGAGCGCTTCGAAGGCGTGCTGCCGCCGGTCAGCCTCGCGCCCTGCTTCTCGATCCGCAAGCCGGCGGCGAAGATCTATACGCTGCTCGACTATGTGAAGGACGGCATCATGCCGGCCGAGACCGCGCGGCTCCTCAGTCTGGCCGTCGTCGAACGCAAGAATATCCTCGTCGCGGGCGGGACCAGCTCGGGCAAGACGACGCTCGCCAATGCGCTGCTGGCCGAGATGGCGCACTTCGACGAGCGGGTGATCCTGATCGAGGACACGCGCGAGCTGCAATGCGCGGCACCCGATGTGGTGGCGCTGCGCACGCGTTCCGGCAGCGCGAATATGGTCGGCAGCGTCACCATGGCCGACCTAGTCCGTTCGACGCTGCGCCTCCGCCCCGACCGCATCATCGTCGGCGAGGTGCGGGGGCGCGAAGCCCTCGACATGCTCAAGGCGTGGAACACCGGTCATCCCGGCGGGATCGCGACGGTCCACGCGAACAGCGCGGTCTCGGCGCTCTACCGGCTCGAGCAACTGATCCAGGAGGCCGTGGTCACCGTGCCGCGGCGGCTGATCGCCGAGGCGATCGACATCATCGTCTTCATTGCCGGACGCGGGCTCGCCCGCCGCGTCGATACCATCGCGCGCGTTGCCGGCGTCGATCCCGACGGACGCTACGCCGTCCTCGACCTTACCCCCGATCCCAACCGCACGTCCCAAGGAGACTGAACTATGCGTGCCATTCGCGTTCCTGATTATCGCAAGCCCCTCTTTGCCCTCGCCGCCGCCGGGCTCGGCATCGCCATTGCGGCAACCGCGCAGGCGGCGGGCTCAGGCATGCCCTGGGAAGAACCGCTCCAGCAGGTGCTGGAATCGGTGCAAGGTCCGGTCGCCAAGATCGTCGCGGTGATCATCATTATCACTACCGGCTTGACGCTTGCGTTCGGGGAGACGGCAGGGGGCTTTCGCCGCCTCATCCAGATAGTCTTCGGCCTGTCGATCGCCTTTGCGGCGTCGAGCTTCTTCCTCAGCTTCTTCAGCTTCGGCGGCGGGGCGCTGATCGGATGATCGGCACCGGCAGCCATATCGAGGGGTTCGAAGCTCCGCTGCACCGGTCGCTCGCCGAGCCGATCCTGCTCGGCGGTGCGCCGCGCGCGATCGCCATCGTCAACGGGACGGTCGCCGCCGCTCTGGGCCTCGGTCTGCAACAATGGATCGCCGGGATCGCGATGTGGGCGGTCGGCCATACGGTGGCGGTGATGGCGGCGAAGCGCGATCCCGATTTCGCGCCCGTGCTCGTCCGACATCTCAGGCAGCGCGGGCATCTCGCATGCTGATGCTGCACGAATATCGCCACCGCGCCGACCGGCTCGCCGACCATCTGCCTTGGGCGGCGTTGGTCGCGCCCGGCGTCATCCTGAACAAGGACGGCAGCTTCATGCGCGTCCTTCGGTTTCGCGGACCCGATCTGGAGTCCGCGACCGAAGCCGAGCTCGTCTCGGTCTGCGCGCGGGCGAACAATGTATTGAAGCGCTTCGGTTCGGGCTGGGCGCTGCATATCGAAGCCGAACGACGCGAAGCGCTAGGTTATCCCGCGAGCGCCTTTCCCGATCCCGCCTCCTGGCTGGTCGACGAAGAACGCCGCGCCGGCTTCGAAAGCGCCGGGGCGCATTTCGAGAGTCATTACTATCTGACACTCACCTTTCTCCCGCCACCCGACCAGGCCGATACCGCCGGGCGAGCGCTGGTCGAGCGCAGCGACGACGCGAGAGGGCGCGACTGGCGGCAGGCGCTTGCCGCTTTCATCGCCGAGACGGCGCGGGTGCTCGACCTATTCGCGGGGTTTATGCCTGAGGTCCGGGCGCTCGACGATGGCGAGACGCTGACCTTTCTCCACGGGACGATCTCGACGCGCCGACACGATGTGGCCGTGCCCGAGACGCCGCTCTATCTCGATGGTCTGCTCGCCGACACGCCGCTCACCGGCGGCCTCGAGCCGATGCTTGGGCAGGTGCAAATCCGCACGCTCACGATATTGGGTTTCCCGAACCTCAGCCGGCCCGGCATCCTCGACGCGCTCAATCATCAGGATTTCGGCTATCGTTGGGTGACGCGCTTCGTCGCGCTCGACAAGACCGACGCGACCAAGGCGCTGACCAAACTCCGCCGACAATGGTTCAATAAGCGCAAATCAATCACCACGCTGTTGCGCGAGGTGATGTACAACCAGCCGGCGCAGTTGCTCGACAGCGACGCCGACAACAAGATGCTCGATGCCGATCTGGCGCTCCAGGCGCTCGGCGGCGATCATGTCGCCTTTGGTCACCTGACGACGACGCTCACCGTCGCGGACACTGACCGAGCCCGGGTCGAAGAAAAGGTCCGCAGCGTCGAGCGGATCGTCAATGGCCTCGGCTTCACCTGCATCCGCGAGGGCATGAACGCGGTCGAAGCATGGCTCGGATCGCTGCCGGGGCAGGTCTACGCCAATGTCCGCCAGCCGCTGGTCCATACGCTGAACCTAGCCCATCTCATGCCCTTATCGTCCGTCTGGGCAGGCCCAGCGCGAAACGGCCATCTGAGTGGCCCACCATTGATCTATGCCGAAACCAGCGGCTCGACGCCGTTCCGACTATCGACCCATGTCGGCGATGTCGGTCACATGCTGATCGTCGGGCCGACGGGCGCCGGAAAGTCGGTGCTGTTGGCGCTGCTCGCGCTCCAGTTCCGGCGCTATCCGGATGCTCAGGTCTATATCTTCGACAAGGGTTTCTCGGCGCGCGCCGCGGTGCTGGCGATGGGCGGCGCGCATCATGCGCTGGGCCTCGGGGGCGATAGCGGTCAAGCTGGCGGCGACGAAGGCGGCCGCGCGATCGCGTTTCAGCCGCTCCGCCACATCGACCGCGCCGACGAACGCGCATGGGCCTCGACATGGATCGCCGCCTTGCTCGCGCACGAAAAGCTGCTCGTCACGCCCGAGATCAAGGAGGCGCTCTGGTCGGCGCTCACCAATCTCTCGACCGCGCCGATCGAGCAGCGCACGCTGACAGGCTTGTCGCTGCTGCTGCAATCGGCGGCGCTGCGCTCGGCACTCGCGCCGTACACGCTCGAAGGCCCGTTCGGACGGCTACTCGACGCCGCCGAAGACGATCTGGCTTTCGCCGACCTGCAATGCTTCGAGACCGAGGCGTTGATGGGGCAGGCGGGCGTCGTCGCGCCGGTCCTGACCTATTTGTTCCACAGATTGGAAGAACGCTTCACCGGCAGGCCGACCTTGCTCATTCTCGACGAAGCCTGGGTCTTCCTCGATCATCCGCTGTTCGCCGCCCGCATCCGCGAATGGCTGAAGGTGCTGCGCAAGCGCAACGTCGCGGTCGTGTTTGCGACCCAGTCGCTCGCCGACATCGCTGATAGCGCGATCGCACCGGCGATCATCGAGAGCTGCCCGCAGCGCATTCTGCTACCGAACGATCGCGCAATCGAACCGCAATCGCGCAGCGCCTACGAGCGTTTCGGCCTCAACGACCGGCAGATCGAGCTCGTGAGCCGCGCGACGCCCAAGCGGCATTATTATCTCCAATCCGCGCGCGGCAACCGACTCTTCGAGCTTGGGCTCGGGCCCATCGCGCTCGCGCTGTGCGGCGCCTCCGACCCCGACAGCCAGAAACGCATCGACGCGCTCCTCGCGGAGCATGGCGCGCGCGATTTCGCCGCCCGCTTTCTCGACCGGGCCGATCTCGCGTGGGCCGCGCGATTGCTCGCCGATTACCCCGACCGCTTGCCCCCCGAAGAAGGAGAAGACGCATGAAGAAGTTAGTTTTTGCCGTTCTGGCCGCATCGCTCGCGCCGGTCACGATTGCGTTCGCGACGCCCGCGCACGCGATGCCGGTGTTCGACAGCGCCAACTATTCGCAGAATTTGCTGACGGCGGCGCGGACCCTCCAGCAGATCAATCAGCAGATCCAGTCGCTCCAGAACGAGGCGCAGATGCTGGCAAATCAGCGCAAGAATCTGTCGAAGATTGATTTTCCAGAACTCGATCGGCTGCAACAGCGCCTGGAGCAGATCGACCGGCTAATGGGGCAGGCGCAGGGCGTCGACTTCCGGGTCGACCAGCTCGATGAGCAATTCCGCAAAGCGTTCCCGACCAGCTTCGACCAGTTGCTCCGCCGCGATCAGCGGCTCGCGACCGCCAAACAGCGGCTCGACATGGAAATGGCGACCTTCCGCCAGACGATGGGCGTCCAGAGCGAGATCGTCGAAAATGTCCGCGACGACGCCGAGGCGCTTCAGTCGATCATCGACAAGAGCCAGGGCGCCGAAGGCGGGCTGCAGGCGCAGCAGGCCACCAACCAGCTGCTCGCGCTCGCCACCAAGCAGCAATTTCAGATCCAGCAGCTGATGGCGGCGCAGTTCCGTAGCCAATCTCTCGAGGCGGCACGCCGCGGCCAGATCGAGCGCGAGGCGCGCGCCTCGACGCTGCGATTCCTCGGCGACGGCAAGGCTTACACGCCGCGCCAATGAGCTGAGGCGGCACCGGCCCCAGCTCCCTGGCCGGTGTCCCTCGTCGCGGGGTCCGATGGGCTTTCCCCTCTCATGGCCGCCGGGCCCCGCGACACCCTTCCTGCCTCAACAGAAAGCCGAGCCAAGTGGACGATCTCAACGTCATCGATCAATTCATGGAGGCATTCGTCGCCTATATCGACAGCGGCTTCGGGCTGCTGGGCGGTGACGTCGGCTTTCTGACCACGATCCTGATCGGCATCGACATCACGCTCGCCGGGCTCTTCTGGGCGTTGGGCGGCGAAGACGACATCATCGCCAAGTTCCTCAAGAAGATCCTTTACGTCGGGTTCTTCGCGCTGGTCCTGAACAGCTTCTCGACCTTGTCGGAGATCATCTTCCGATCGTTCGCCGGGCTCGGCCTCACCGCGGGCGGCAGCACGATCACAGCGCAGGATTTGCTCATGCCAGGACGGCTCGCCGGCACGGGCTTCGAAGCCGCTGCGCCTTTGCTCGATCAAGCGGCTGAACTGGTCGGCCCGATCGCTTTCTTCGAGAATTTCGTTCAGATCGCGGTGCTGATGATCGCCTGGATCGTCGTTATCGCCGCCTTCTTCATCCTCGCGATCCAGCTCTTCATCACGATCCTCGAATTCAAGCTCACCAGTCTCGCTGGTTTCATTCTGGTGCCGTTCGCGCTCTGGAATCGCACGAGCTTCCTCGCCGAGCGCGTGCTCGGCAATGTCGTGAGTTCCGGTATCAAGGTCATGGTGCTCGCCGTGATCGTCGGCATCGGTTCCAACTATTTCGCCGACTTCACAAGCGCCATCACGGGCGAAGAAGTATCGATCGAGCAGGCCGTGTCGTTGATGCTGGCGAGCCTCGCGATCTTCGGTCTCGCAATTTTCGGCCCCGGTATCGCCTCGGGCCTCGTCGCAGGTGCTCCGCAGCTCGGCGCGGGTTCGGCCATTGCGACCACGGTGATCGCGGGCGCCGGGCTTGCCGCTGGCGGTGCTGCCGCCGCCGCCGCCACGCGCGGTCTCGCGGGCGCGGGCATGAGCGCGATCCGTGCGGGCACGTCGATGGGCACCGCCGCATCGACCGCCTACAAACTGGGCCAAGAAACCTCCGGCTCTTCTTCTATCGCTGCCGGGCTCGGCGGCGTGGCGACCGCGGCTAAGGGTGCCGCCGCCAATCGCCTCAAATCCGCCTCCGGCCTTGGCTCCGCCGCCGAAAAGGGCCGTCAGGCGGCTTGGGCCGCCGGATCTCCGCCCACGGCGGCGGGGCAGGGCAGCGGCCCTGCCGGCGCCGATGGTGCCCCGGCTTGGGCGCGCCAGCTTCATGCCAGCCAGAATGCGCGCCAGCGCCGGCAAACGGCGGTGCACGCCATCCAGTCAGGCGACCGCGGCGGTGCCTCCGCAACGCCCGATATCAAGGAAAGGGACTGAAAGATGCGATGGAAACGAGCGGTGCAGCGCTATGGGCAGACGCCCGAACCCGAAACGCCATATCAGCGTGCCGGACAATTGTGGGACGAGCGCATCGGCGACGCGCGCGTGCAGGCGCAGAGCTGGCGGCTGATGGCGTTCGGCGGCTTGTTCCTCACCACTGGGCTCTCGGCCGCGCTCATCTGGCAGTCGATGCAGAGCCGGGTCGTTCCCTATGTGGTCGAGGTCGACCGGCTTGGGGCCGCGCAGGCTATCGCGCCCGCCGAAGAGGCCTACCGGCCAACCGATCCGCAGATCTCCTGGCACCTCGGCCGCTTCATTTCCGACATTCGGTCGCGATCGCTCGACGCTGTGCTGATGCGCGAGAACTGGCTGTCGGCTTATGATTTTGCGACCGAGCGCGGCGCACTGTTTCTCGGCGAATATGCGCGCGCAGCCAATCCTTTCGCCGAGGTCGGTAGACGGACCGTTTCGGTGCAGATCAACAGCGTCGTTCGGGCGTCGGACACATCCTTTCGGGTGGGGTGGACCGAGCGCGAATATGAGCGTGGCAGTTTGGCCAGCACATCGCGCTGGACCGCAATGGTGACGGTGAAGTTGCGGCCGCCGCGCTCGGCGGACGTGCTACGTAAGAATCCGCTCGGTCTCTATATCGATGCGATCGACTGGAGCCGCGAGCTCGAAACGCCCGCCGAGCGTCCGCAGGCAGCACGGCCGCAGGCCCAGGCCGAGGCACGGCCTACCATTCCGTTCGGCTCTCCGCTCGATCCCGGCGTCGCCGACGGGCCGGTGCCTTCCCCGACCACCGAAAGGAAAGTTCCATGATCAGGATCCTCATTCTGTCCGCGAGCATCGTCTCGCTGCCATGCCCTGGTTTCGCGCAGCCCATCGCGCGGGTCGAGGCAGCGAACAAGGCGGCGCTGCGCGAGCCGTCGCGTGATGGCTATCTCCACGCCGTCCAAATTTATCCCTATAACGACGGGGTCGTCTATCGCCTTTATGCCGCCCCCGAGCGTGTCAGCGATATCGCGCTCCAGCCCGGCGAGGCCCTCGTCTCGGTCGCTGCCGGAGACACAGTGCGCTGGACGGTCGGGGACACGACGAGCGGGAGCGGTGCGGAAAAACGCACGCATCTCCTCGTGAAGCCCTTCTCAGCTGGGCTGAGCACGAATCTCGTCATCACCACCGATCGGCGTGTCTATCGCGTGCAACTGACCAGCACTGCGGCAACCGCAATGACGGCGATCGCCTGGACCTATCCGCAGGATGAGCTGCTCGCGCTCCAGCGGCAGGCGCAGGGGGCCGAAGCCGCGCAGCCGGTTTCGGCGGGCATCGAGATCGAGCACCTCAGCTTTAACTATCGGATCAGTGGTGATCGCCCCGCGTGGTTGCCGCTGCGCGCGTTCGACGACGGCCGTCAAACCTGGATCGAATTCCCCGGGAGCATAGAGGTCGGCGAAGCCCCGCCTTTGTTCGTGCTCGGTGACAAGGGCCAAGCCGAACTCGTCAACTACCGTGTCTCGGGGCGCTATTATATCGTCGATCGCTTGTTCGGCGCCGCCGAACTTCGACTTGGCGGCCAGAAGCAGAAGGTCGTGCGCATAACGCGCGTCGAGGCAAAGCCGAAGCGCCGGGCGGGGAGGGGATCGTGAGCGAACCGCAACCCTCGCCTGAGGCGGCGGCGCCCAAGGCCGATCCGGAATCGCTGGTGCTTCGAGCGAATCCGCCACGTGTGACGCGCTTTCGGCGCGGTGCGATCGTCCTGATTGCGGGCGTTGGAGCGACCGCGCTTGCCGGCGTCGGCTGGATAGCGCTCAAGCCGGTTAGCCTTGGCATCGTTGCGCCCGACGAGGAACGGGGTTCCGTCGCCGCGAAATCCCCCGCGGACGCGCTAGCTGGAGCGCCGAGCAGCTACGGTGACGTGCCCCAACTCGGGGCCCCGCTCCCCGGCGACCTCGGCCGCCCCATCCTCGATCATCAGCGCGATATGGGCATCGCGCCACCCGATGCCGCAGCAGAAGCCGCCGCGAAGGCGGCGCAGGAGGCCGAAGCCGAGCGGCAGCGGCTGGCATCCGAGCAAAGGGCGGCCCGCGAATCCGGCCTCATGCTGCAGCTTGCCGCGAGCTCGGCGGCTGCCAGCGCGGCTACTCCCGCTGCAGCGCCGCCAGAAACGGCGTCAGCATCTCCGGTGGAGGCTGGACGAGATCCGAATGGCCAGCAACGCAAGAATTCGCTGCTCGGCCGCGCCAATGACGACGCCGATGTAAATCCGCATGCGCTGACATCTCCAGTTTCTCCGTGGACGCTTCATGCCGGCAGCATCATTGCGGCGAGCCTGATTACTGGGCTCAACTCGGACCTGCCGGGAATCGTGACCGCGCAAGTGACCGAAAATGCGTATGACAGTGTGACCGGGCGAACGTTGCTCATTCCGCAGGGCTCCCGGCTCATCGGGAGCTACGACAGCGTCGTGGCGTTCGGGCAGAGCCGGGCGCTCGTCGTGTGGCAGCGGATTATCCTCCCCGACGGGTCGTCGGTCCGCATCGATAATGTCCCGGCGAGCGACACCGAGGGTTATGCAGGGCTCGCTGACCGCATTGATCGCCACACTTGGCAGCTCTTGAAGGGCGTAGGACTCTCTACGCTGCTTGGAGTCGGAACGGAGCTTGGCTGGGGCAGCTCCGAGAGCGATCTCGTACGCGCTCTTCGTGATTCCGTTCAGCAGGGCGGCGCTCGAGCAGGCGATCAGCTCGTTGCGCGCTACCTCGATGTCCAGCCGACGCTCAAGGTGCGGCCCGGTTGGCCGCTGCGGGTCGTCGTCCACAAGGATATCGTTCTGCGGCCGTGGAGGCACGGAGCATGACCCAGCTTAAACTCCCAAAGCTTCCAGATCGCACGCCGGTCAAGCTGTCGATCCAGATTTTCCCTGAACTGGCGGAGGCCCTGCAACAATATGCCGTGGCTTATGAGGAGGCTTATGGAAAGGCAGAGCCCGTTTGCGACCTGATCCCCTTCATGCTTTCGGCTTTTCTCGAGAGCGATCGCGGGTTCGCACGGACGACCAGGAAATAGCATGGGTAAGCAGCTCAGCCAGGCAACAATGGCGTCGGCCGAGCGGTTTATTACCGTCGAGGACTTCGCGCAGGTCGCGGGGCTCTCGCGGCGAACGATCGACCGCTACCGGCGCGATCGCCCGAGCGGCTTCCCGAAAGAATATGATCTGAGCCGGGGAAGCGTGCCACGGCCGCGATTCAAAATGTCGGAGGTTCTTGAATGGATGGAATCGCGCGCGCTTTGGTGACCGAGCGACAATAGGTGTACCACGAGCTGGACGTCGGACAACGAACGGCCAAGAATGGGCGACTTCGTCCTGAAATTCCGATTTGGCGCGCGGCTTCGTCGCTCGCGTAATTTTGATCTCAAAATGTCTGCATGCGGCAAACGGGCGAGAGCGGGGATGCCCACGGCGCATTATTGGTAGGCCTTGATTGCGGACTATCGGATGATCGAAAGGAGTGAGATAGCCTTCGTCCGCTTCGCGCATCAAGCTAGACAATCTCCTCTGGAACCTCGTCGATATCTTTCTTCGGCAATTCACATTGCCGTTCTGAAACTTGAAATGAATTGAGAGCCAAAGTCTACCGCATTCAGGTAGTCAGGGGCATCGCTTGCAGATAGCGCCCGTCCGGCGCGCGAGCTAGGATCGCCATAACAGCGGCGAAAGCATCTTTCCCAAGCTGGGTTCCGGCCGCCTTGTGACAGTCGATCGAAGACCAATGTTCGATGAAGATAAAACTGTCGGGGTCGCGCGGGTCGGCAAACAGTTCGATGCGCTCCGATCCCGCGAGTGGTGCTACTCTCGTTGCAAGGTCGACGAGCGCTTCGCGGAGCTCTGAGCCGCGTCCTTCGGCGGCGGTCATGACGTAATGGCGCAATATTGTCATGGAGTTTCCTCTCGGGGTTGCGAATGGCTTGCGAAATGCATCACCTGCGCCGCGAGAATTTGCAGATTGCCGGACAGGCCGGTATCGATACAGCAGCCGTCCTTCTCGAATAGGGGCATCGCGGAATTGGCGGCGACGCCTAGCGGGGTCGGCCAGCCGCGCAGGGCGTGGACGATCGTGCGCAGCGCGTTCAGGGTCGAACCGGTCGCTTGCCAGCCATAGGCGCAGGCGATGCAGCCAACGGCCCGGCCATCGAGATAGACGCGGTCGTCCTTCGCCGTGTCCTCGATATAATCGAGGGCGTTTTTGATCATGCCCGAGATCGAGCCATGATAGCCCGGCGAAGCGATGACGACGCCGTCGGCGCGGCGGACGAGATCGATCAGGCGCTGCGCCTTGGGGTCGCGATCCGGATTCTCGGGGGCGTAAAGCGGCAGGACGAGATCGGGGCCGGCAAGGCATTCCGTGTTCGCGCCCATTGTCTCGAGTTCGCGCAGCGCCGCGCGCAGAACCAGTTCCGACGAAGAGCCGGCGCGTGTCGTCCCGCCGATGCCGAGAATGAAGGGGCGGCTCATGGCGCCTTCCCCGGGACAAGAACCGCCCGTCCGCGCAGCCGGCCCTCCTCCATCGCGCGATAACATTCCTCTATCTCCTCGAAGCCAACGCGGATGACGTCGGCGTTGACCGCGCCCTCCTGCGCCAGCCAGATGATATTGCGAAGATCGCGCGTCGTGCCGGCATAGGGCACCGACACGCTGGCGTCGCGGGGCATCTCGTGGAAGCGCAGCGGCAAGGTGCCGCCGCCGACGCCGACGATCTGGAGCTGTCCGCCCATGGCGAGCACCGATTGGGCGAGGGCCAGCGAGCCATCATTACCTACCAGATCGATGACCAGAGTCGCGCCAAGGCCACCCGACAGGGATCTCACCCGTCCGGCGGTGTCGGCATCGGCGATCAGCGCTTCATGCGCGCCGTGCCGCCGCGCCTGGGCAAGCTTTTCTTCGTTTTGGTCGATGCCGATTATGCGAGTTGGCGTAAGCGACTTCAAAAGCTGGATAGCGAGGTGGCCAAGCCCGCCGACCCCGATGACCACCGCCGTAGTCCCTGGACTGAGTTGGCGGCGGGCGCGGTCGATGGCGTGATAGGTCGTAATCCCCGCACACATCAACGGCGCTGCATCGATCGGGTCGAGTTCGCCAAGCGGGACGAGATGACGCAAATCGTCGACGATCAGATATTCGGCCATGCCGCCCTCGGCGCCACATCCGAAGCCTGCGACGGTGGGTGCCTTATTACAGATGTTTTCGGCGCCACGGCCGCACGGCGGACAAGCGCCGCAGCCCCAGGGGAAATAGACACCATATGCGTCGCCGACCGCGATCCCGGTCACCCCTTCACCCAGCTTCTCGACCCAGCCTGTCGCTTCATGGCCGAGAGTGGAAGGGATGGGAAAGAAGGGCGGATCGGCGTGGATCACGACCATGTCGCTGTGGCACAGGCCCGCACCGGCGGTTCTGAGGCGTATCTGCCCCGGCCCGGGTTCGGGAACCGGAATCTCGACCAGCGCGGCCCGCCCCGGTCCCAGCAATTGATAGGCCCGCATCATCTCGGTCACATATGCTCTCCCTTGATGCCCTTCTGGGGCGGGAGCAGGGGCGGATGAAGCTAGAAAATCTCATTTCCCGCACAGCATTGATCATTTCCTCGCCGAAATTGCGCTGCCGCGGCGGATCGCCTAGGGAGCGGTTCATGGCCGCAACGAAGGAAGCATCGTCGGGGGAGCGGGAGCTTAACAAGGCGACCGTCCGCGTCCTGCAAGTGCTGTCGAGCTTCGCATCCGACGCGCCGGGCTTTGGCGTGACCGAGCTGGCGCAGGCGCTCAACATGACGAAGAACATGACCTATCGTGCGCTGAGTACGCTCGTCGAGCAGGGCTATTTGGTGCGCGAGCGGGACGGCTCGCGCTACCAGCTCGGCTACCGGGTCCTCGAATTGCAGAGCCCGCTGGTGATCGATCCCGATTTTCGGGGGCTGGCCGAGCCATACGTCCAGCAGCTTCATATAATCACGGGTGAATCGGTGGGCGTCGTGGTTCGCGCCGGCGACCATTGCGTGCTGATCGACGGGATAGAAACGCGCAAGCACGGCGTCTATCGTATCCGCATCGGGTCGCTGTTCAATCTGTGGGGTCCTGCGACAGGCCGGGTGATGCTGGCCGCCGACGATGATGCGGCGATCGACGACTATATCGGGCGCCACGATCTCGATCCCGCCGCGGTGCGAGAGGAAATCCAGCATATCCGCGACCAGGGCTTTGCGAAGGTCGCGCGGTCGACCCCGCCACAGATGGTGTCGGTCGCCTTTCCCGTGTTGGACATCGACGGGCGGCTGCACGGCAGCATTTCCGTCGGCGGCCCGGGCGAGCGGTTCGAAACGCAGTTGGAAAACCAGTTTGCCGAAATCGAGGCGGTCGTCGCCGCGCTGAATCGCCGGGCGCGGCTATTTCCGGCCGATGACGCGCGGTCGGAGTTGCACTGATGGCGCGCACCGCGGTCAATTCGTCGGCCATCCATGTCTTCGAAGTGCTGCGCCTGGTCGCGCGGACCGACGAGCCGCTCGGCGTGTCCGAAATCAGCCGACGTGTCGGGTTGCCAGCATCGACCGTCTATCGCGCTCTGATCACGCTGGAGGAAACCGGCTATCTGGCGCGGCACCAAAATATGCCGCGGTACGAGCTGGGGCAGATGCCGCAGCTGCTCAACCGTGCGCTCGTCCACCGTTTCCGCCTGCATGCGGCCAGCCGGCCCTATCTGTATCGCCTGGCCGAGATGACGGAGGAAACGGCGTCGTTGATGGTGCGGCTGGGCTGGTACGGGCTGCGGCTCGCGGGCGTCTATGGCAGCCACGATATCTATCATCGCGAGCGGCTCGGCGAAGTGGCGCCGCTCCATGCCGGGGTGGCTGGCATGGGCATGCTGGCCTTTCTCGACGATGCCTCGATCGCCGCCTACCGTGCCTTTGCTGCGCGGATCGGGGTCGAAGTCGATGCGCCGGTGCTCGAAACGGCAACGCGCGATGCGCGTTCGGCAGGGATCGCTTATAGTTCCGACGGCAGCGGTGTGGCGTTGCCGGTGCGGCAGCCCGATGGCACCGTGCTGGCATCGATCGCGATCAGCGCTTCGGACATTGGGTCCGCGGTGGAGCATGAAGCTATCTGGTTCGAAGTCCGCGACGCATTAGAGGCCGAGATCGCGCTCGACCCCGCAGCCTTCGATTCGCCCTTCGCGCATATTTCGCCGGATGAGATTATGATCGATCTCGACCGGATAGCGCCCCCGGTTAGGTCCTGACCCTAGCTGAGTAGCGGATTTAGCCGGAGGCGATTCGCTTCGGCGAGCGCGTCGAGATCCGCCAGATTCTGGTGGCCGGTGACGAAATCATTCTCCGCGTTCTGGTTTTCGCCGAGCACCAGCCATATCGGGCGCGCTGCGAGCGGTGCGGGCTTGCGCCCTTCGCCCGCGGCTTTCGCGGCGCCGAAGCTGCGATCATATAGGTCGGCGGCATCCATATAATGAAAGGTCAGGCCCGCGCGGCGTCGGCCCGACGTGTTCGCGTTGGCGCCATGGACGACAAATACGTCGTGACAGGAAAAATGACCTGGTTCGAGTTCGGCATTGACCGCTTTGTCGAAATCGACGCCTTGCTTGTCGACCTCGAAGTTCAATATGCCGTCAGTTCGGCTGTTGTCGATGATATGCTCGATACGGCCGTTCGTGCCCGATCCCGGCACGAAACGCAGGCAGCCGTTGTCGGCGGCAACATCGTCGACCGCGATCCATATCATCACGCTGCGCGGGTGTGGGCGACCGGGTCCGGCCTTGACTGCGGGGTTGTAGCAATCCTGGTGCCAGGGCGTCGCCTTGCCGGTGCCGGCGGGCTTCGCGAAAATCTCGCCGCCCCACATGATCAGGTTCGGACCGATCAGCTTGCGCGCCGCGGCGACAAGCGTTGGGTGGATCGCGATCCTGAATATATCCTCGCCGCCGATCACGCCTTCGGTCTGCCCGTCGCGGATCGGCACATGCGGCATGCGGATGATGCTGGGCCAGCCCGGGTTGTCGGTGAAGACCCGTTCGACCGTATCGATCAGGAAACGGGTGCTGCCCGCGTCGAGCCCACGCTTAGGAAGGACGAACCCGTCACGCTCGAAGGCGGCGACCTCCTCTGCGGTAACCGTGTTCCCCGCGGCGTCGGGGCTGATTTCGAAGATGGCGGCGGTGGCCATGGCAACTCTCCTCATTGTTCTATTGGCCGCAATGTCTCCCGGATATTATTGCGGGTCAAATACCGATTTGCTGCGGATTGAGACGCATTTCCGACATGGTTTCGCGCTGCACAGTGCGCCCATTGCGCCAGAACTGGATCGCGGCGAGCAGCACCGCGAGCGGCGCGAGCAGCAGCGCGTAGCCGAGGCCGGCATCGCCCAGCGAGGGTGCGAGCCGGTCGCTGAGCGTGCCGACGATCCACGGTGCCGGGATCATCGCGGCGAAGGAAATGACGAGCAGTTGCACCGCCACCGACATCGCCCGCATCTCGGGCGGGCTATAGGCCTGCAGCGTCATCCAGTTGACCGGCGAGTTGGTCATCAGCGCCGCATAGCCGATCAGGAAGAAGATCGAAAAGCTCGCGAAATCCTTGGCGAGGAAAGCGAGCGTCAGCGATGTGGCGGACACCAGCAGCGCGGCGGCGACGGCGAAGATCGGCCGGTGCAACCCGCCTTTCGCGAAATAGTCGGCGGTGAAGCCCGAAACGATCATCATGCCGCCGCCGGCGAGTGCGATGCCCGTGCCCATCACGCCGCCGACCTGCGCGCTGCCGAGGTCGAAGCTGCGCATCGCATGCGCCGGCGCCCAGTTGAGCACGGCGAAGACACAGAAATTGCAGAGCGCGACCGCGAACACGCTCTGGCGGAACGGCTTGATGCGAAACAGGCGGACGCAGGTTTCGATCAGGCCGGCATCAGCCTTGGGCGCCGGCGCGGCATCGGCAGCACCGCGCACCGGCTCGCGCACCGTCAGCAACAGGATAGACCCCAGCACCAGCCCCGGAATGCCCGCAAGGATGAAAGTGTTGCGCCATCCGAAACTCTCGTTGATCACGCCGCCGATCGCGAAGCCGACGAAGATCGCGACCGCCGAGCCCGAGGTCCAGACCGCCATCGCCCCGCCGCGCTTGTGCGCGGGGAAAAGGTCGGCGATCAGAGACACCGACGAGGGCGAGGCGCCCGCCTCCGCGACCGACACTCCGACGCGGGTCAGCGCGAGCTGGACGAAATTCGCGGCCCGGCCGCCAAGGATGGTGAAAAAGCTCCAGATCGCGATGCACAGCGCGATGAAGCGCACCCGGTGGGTGCGGTCGGCGGCATAGGCCATGGGAATGCCGAGCACTGCATAGAAGAATCCGATCGCGGGGCCGGCGAGGAAACCGATCTGCCCGTCGCTCAGCGCCAGGTCACGCTTGATGTCCTGCGCCAATATGCCGACGATCTGGCGGTCGGCCATGTTCATCACATAGACGCCAAACAAGATCGCGACGACATACCAGCCTTGGGCGCTGCCCGCTTGCTCTTCGCTCTCCATCGGGCATGGATGCCATTGCCGCGCGTGCCGCCAAAGCCACCTTATCTCATGGCCCGATGACCGCGCCCGCGCTGGAAGGCGCGCGCGGGGCCGCTCGTCATGACTAAATTTGCTTTTGTCATGCGCGGAGGCCGTGGGACGTTTCATCCATGGCGACGACGATATCCTGGCTCGACGATTTCCGGCGCGTCGTGACGCGCGGCGAGATCATCGAGCTTGGCCATATCCTGCACGAGGATATTCCCAACAGTCCCAATCATCCCCCCTTCATGTTCCGCCTGACTAAGCTGCACAATGACGCGCGGATCGGCGGCAGCGACGTGTCGGCATCGAGCGACATGTTCACCATGGGTAGCCACAACGGCACCCATATCGACGCGCTCAACCACATCGCCTGTTGCGGCATGGTCTATCCCGAGCGCGATTCGGACGAAGTCGCGACGCGGCGTGATGGGTATAGTGAACATGGGATCGAGACGGTTGAGCCCTTGTTGTTGCGCGGTGTGCTGCTCGACATGCCGTCGCTGTTCGGGATCGACGCGCTCGAACCCGCCTTCGACATCACGATCGATCATCTGCGCGCGGCGTGCGAACGTCAGCGGGTGGACATCCGTTCCGGGGATGCGGTGCTGATCCGTTCGGGCTGGGAGCAATATTGGCAGGACCACCGCCGGTATGTCGGGGTGCAGCATGGCTCGCCCGGTCCCGACGGCGCCGCCGCGGCGTGGCTGGGCGATCATGGCATTCGCGTGACCGGCGCTGACACCTTCGCCTATGACCGGCGGCCCTCGGCGATGCCCGCGCATGTCGAGCTGATGGTCCGGCGCGGGATCAACATCATGGAAAATCTGCGGCTCGACGCGCTGGCGGCGAGCGGGACAAGCGAGTTCATGTTCTGCGCGCTGCCGCTGCGGATCAAGGGCGGTACGGGGTCGCCGATCCGTCCGGTCGCGTTGCTCTGAATGACCGTCCCGCGGCCCCCGCATATCGAGATCCGGCATCTTCACGCCTTTCTGGTCGTGGCGGAAGAGCTGCATTTCGGGCGCGCGGCGACGCGGCTCCGCATCGCGCAGCCGCCGCTCAGCCAGCAGGTCAAGCGGGTCGAGGAGGTGATCGGCCACCGATTGTTCGACCGCGACACGCGCAACGTATCGCTGACCCCGGCCGGCGAAGCCTTTGTCGAGACCGCGCACGCGGTGCTGCGGCGGCTTGCCGTGGGAATCGAACGCGCACGTGATATCGGCGAAGGGCAGGCGGGCCGGCTGATCGTCGGCTTCACGCCGACGACGGCGCTGCGTCTGCTGCCGCGGATCGTCCCGCCCTTTCGTGACGCGCATCCGCGGATCGTCATCGACCTGCTCGAAATGCTGCCCGCGCCGCTGATCGAAGCGCTGCGGATCGGACAGCTCGACACGGCGATCATGCGCGACCCCAGCCCGCTGCCCGGCCTGATCGCGACGATATTGTTCGCGGAGGACTATGTCGCCGTCCTGCCCGCCGACCACCGGAGCGCGACGGGCGAGTCGTTCGCGCTCGACGACCTGGCCAACGACCCGTTTATCCTGTTTCCGGCAGGAGCAGAATCGCAGAGCGTCGCGCGCGTCTTCGGGCTGTGTGCGGAGGTCGGCTTCATTCCGCGCAAGGTGCAGGAGGTGCCGGGGTGGCAGACCGCCATCGCGCTCGTCGGGTCGGGCATGGGGGTCACGATCCTGCCCGAAAGCGTGGAAAATCTGCGGCTTCCCGGCATCGTCTATCGTCGCATCAAATCGCCGATCCGGTCGCAGATGGCGGCACTGCGGCGTGAGGATGATGGGCGGCCGATGGTCGCGGACCTGATCGACGCCAGTCTGGCCATCATGGCGGAATGAGATAAATTCGGTACGGATCCACCGCATCGGTGTTAGCCTCTGCGGCGAGGAGACAGATATGCTGGCGCTGCAGAAAGTGCATGACGGCGAAGGGCTGGAACTGCGCGACGTCGCGCCGCCGCTCGCGCCCGGACCGGGCGAGATCGCGATCCGGATCGCCGCGACGGGAATTTGTGGCACCGACCTCGGCATCGAAAAATGGGGCGCGGGATATGCCGCGATGATGAGCACGGCGCTGCCGGTGACGTTGGGGCACGAGACAGTCGGCCGGGTAAGCGCAGTTGGCGCCGGCGTAACGGAAATCGCGCCTGGCGATGTCGTCGTGGTCAATCCCGCGATTTCGTGCGGCCATTGCGCCCCCTGCCGCGAGGGCGATGCGGTCGGCTGTCTCGACCGGCGGCCCTTCGGCATGGTGCTTGACGGCGCGTTCGCGTCGCAGGTCAATGTCGATGCGCGCTATGCCTATCGGCTGCCGGGCACGATCCCGCTTGAACTGGGAGCGCTGGTCGAACCGCTGAGCGTTGGCCTCTATGCGCTTGATGTTGCGGGATTCCAGCCGGGTGATCGCGTCGTCGTCTTCGGCCCCGGCCCCATCGGACAGGGCGCCGCCGTGCTCGCGAAACAAATGGGCGCGGCCGAGGTCGCGGTGGTTGGCTTTCGCGATGCCGCGCGGTTCGCCACCTTGCGGGCGCTCGGCATTGAAACGCTGATCGACGCGAGCGAGGACGGAGCGGTGGACTGGCTCAAGGCGCTGTCGGGGCGCGGCTTCGACGTCGCGGTCGAAGCCGCCGGGGTGGGCGCCGTCGTCGACCAAGCGCTGGCGGTGCTGCGGCCGCGGGGCGTGCTGGCACTCGCCGGGCTGGGCGAGCCGAATGCGGCGGTGAATATTGGCCTGATCGTGCGCAACCGACTGGAGGTGCGCGGCGCCTCGCGCATTCCGCCGCGCATCTGGCCCCAGGTGATCGACCTGCTCGCGGCCGATCCGGACGCCTTTGCACCGCTGATCACCCACCGCATGCCGCTTGCCGAAGCGCAGGAAGCCTTTGCCTTGGCGCGGTCGGGCCAGTCGTCGAAAATCCTGCTGATCCCCGAAGAATGACGCCCTAGGCGGCGACGGCGTCCACAAGATCCTGAATGCGCGTAAAAACCCGCGCGCCCGCCTCTCGCAACGCTTCGGTCTTGCTGGCGACGGTGCCGGTGCTGCCATGGATTAGCGCACCAGCATGGCCCATCGTCACGCCCTCGCGCGCCGCTTGCCCGGCCACCAGCGCGAAGACCGGCTTGCCGAAATGCTGCGCGGTCAACGCAGCTGCCAGTTCCTCTTCCTCGTCGCCGCCGATTTCGCCGATAATGACCAGCGCGTCGGTATCGGGATCGGCCGCATAAAAGGGCAGCATGTCGGCAAAGCGCGTCCCCTTCACCGGGTCGCCGCCGACGCCGACCCACAGACTTTGTCCCAGGCCGCGCTCGACCAGCCGGTGGTTGACCTCATAGGACAGCGTCCCCGACTTCGCCATCACCCCCAGCCGCCCGGGCGACAACGAGACATCGGGCAGGAAGCCCAGCTTCATCTTGCCGGGGATGGCGATGCCGGGGGTCGACGCGCCGATCCAGCGCGCGTCGGCGGCGCGCACAGCCTCGCGCGCCCGCACCGCGTCGTGGATCGGCATGCCTTCGGTGATCGTGACGATGGTGCGGATGCCGGCGTCGATTGCTTCCAGAATCGCCGGCAGCACCGCGAGCGGCGGGACGATCGCGACGCTGGCAACCGCGCCAGTCGCTGCGACCGCTTCGACGCAGTCGCGAAAGACAGGCAGGCCGCCGACATCCTCGGCGCGCGGGCTGACGCCGCCGACGATGCGGGTGCCATAGTCGCGCATCGCCAGCGTGTGGGTGCGGCCGGCGCGGCCGGTCATCCCCTGGACGATGACATGCGCATCGGGCGCGATGAAGGCGTCAGGCATGTTCGGTCTCCGCGCGCGCGATGGCGAGGTCGATCGCGTGTTCGAGGTCGGTCTCGATCGCAATCGGATCGCCCGCCTCGGCGATGATCGTGCGGGCTTCGTCCAGGCCATTGCCGATGAAACGCGCGGTGATCGGCGCTTTCAGCTCGGGCACGGCGTCGAGCGCGAGCAGCAGCAGCCGTGCGATCTCGCCCAAATGGGCGTGGCCGGCAAAGAAATTGATGAGCACCGACCGGATATTCGGCCCCGCCGCGATCCACTGCATCACCTGGATCAGCCGGGCGGGATCGCCACGGAACTGGCCTGTGCGGATGTCGCAGAAATTGAACGGCGACCGCCCCCGCGCCACCAGTTCGTCGATCAGCTGCATCGACAGGCCCGCACCGGTGGTGATCAGGCCGATATCGCCCTTAGGGTCGAGTTCGACATAATCGAAACCCTGCGCCAGCTTCAGCGCCGCTTCGCGATAAAGGTCGGCCTGCGCCTCGATCAACGTCACGAGCCGCGGGCGGCGGACTAGAGCGTTTTCGTCGATCGCGAGCTTGGTGTCGCCGATCGCCCAACTCCCGTCCGCGCGGATGAAGAGCGGATTGATTTCGAGGAGCAGCGCCTCATGCTCGAAAAAGGCGGGGATCAGCGCCGCGCCCGCTTCGGCTAGCGGCGCGCGCAGATTTTCGGGCATGCGCGCCACCAGCCGCCCGACCGCGCTCCGCATCGCATCAGGATCGAGCGCCACCGTCTCGCTGGCCAGATCGGCGCGGGTGCCTTCATCCTCGACCTCCACCCCGCCATGCGGCGACATCATCACAATGACCGCGCCGGCCCCGGCGTCGAGGGTGAAGCTGAGATAGGCTTCGTGGACGAAATCGACCAGCGCCTCGATACGAACGGCGCGGACGTCATGGCCCTTGATCGTCATGCCAAGGATATCGGTGACGGCCCGGTCCAGCGCGATCTGATCGCGCGCGAGGCGGACGCCGCCGGCCTTGCCGCGCCCGCCCACCGGCACCTGCGCCTTGACCACGGCGTCGGCCATGTCGGGCAAGGCTTCGCCTGCACGGTGCAAGCTGCCCCCCGGAACAGGCAGGCCGCGCTCGGCGAGCAATATCTTCGCGTCATGTTCGATCAGCATCATGTCAGAGCCACCAGCGTCCGCCGTTGACGACGACGCTCTGACCGGTGATGAAACGCCCCTCGTCGCTCGCGAGCAGCGCGGCCATAGCGGCAATATCCTCGGGTTCGCCGACGAAGCCAACTGGCACGCTTGCCATCGTCTCATGGACCACCGGATCGGTGCTCGTCGCCAGCGCGCGCGTCATAATGGGGCCCGGCAACAGTGCGTTGACCGTCACTCCGTGCGGCGCCAGTTCGCGCGCGACCGAGCGGGTGAAGCCGATGACCCCGCCCTTCGCCGCGGCATAGTCGTGACTGCCGACCGGGCCGGTCAGGAATGCCTCCGACGCCATGTTGAGGATGCGGCCGTGGCCGCGCGCGACCATGCCGGGGCCGACTAGGCGCGAGAAGCGCATCGTGGTGAAGAGGTTGAGCTCGATGACGAAGCGCCACACATCCTCGTCCGAATCTAGGAATTTCGATTTCCGCTCGCGCGCGCCCTGACCGACATTGTTGATTAGAACGTCGACTTTGCCGAACCGGCTCTCCGCCTCTGCGACAAAGGCGCGCGCGGCATCGGAGTCGGTGCAGTCCGCCGCGCGGCTGAAGATGCTGCCGCCCGCCGCCTCGACCTCGGCGGTGAGATCGGCGAGCGTGTCTTCCTCGCGGTCGATGATCGCCAGCGCGGCGCCCTCGCTCATCAGCCGGATCGCGCAGCCGCGGCCGATCCCGTTGGCACCCCCGGTCACCATCGCCACGCGGCCTTCCAGACGACGCATTCGCCTCTCCCTCGCATGACTCTTCTTCATGGAAGAGTCCTGTCCTGATCCCGCTTGTTCCAAATGTTGGAATGTATGCTGGATAATCATATAGAATCGTGATAAGCAAGCGTCAAAATAGATATAGCCATGAGAGGATGAGCATATGTCGATCAACCGGCGCGGGGTTCGCAGGACCGGTCCGCTGAACCCGCTACGCGCGTTCGAAGTCGCTGGGCGACACATGAGCTTCACCGTCGCCGCTGACGAACTTTGTGTGACCCAGGGTGCTATCAGCCGGGCGGTCAAGACACTGGAAGACTATTTTGGCGTGCCGTTGTTCAAACGGCTGGGCAACGGGTTGGAAATGACCCCCAAGAGCCGGGTGCTCGCCTACAAGCTCACCGATATCTTTACCCAGCTTGCCGATGCGACCGAGGAATTTCAAGGCAGCAAAGCATCGCATGTGCTGACCGTGTGGACCTATACCAGCTTCATGATCGGTTTCCTGATCCCGCGGCTGCCCGATTTCCAGCTCAAGCATCCGAACATCAAGGTGCGACTGATCTCCGCGACAGATTCCACCGAGTTCAACCGCGAGCAAGTCGATGTTCGCCTGCGCTACGGTCACGGCCATTGGCAGGGGTTCGAATCGACGCTGTTGTTTCGCGAGGAGCTGCGGCCCGTCTGCAGCCCGCGGCTGCTCAAAGAAGGCCATGAGGGCATGGATATCGAGGAGATTTCGAAGCATATCCTGCTCCACTACGACGGTCGCCGCCATGACTGGAGCGACTGGCTCGCCGCCGCCGGGTATCCCGAATTGGCGCCGCGCGACAATCTCGTCTTCGATGAACTGAGCGTCGCCAATCAGGCGGCGATCGCGGGCGTGGGACTGGCGATGGCGCAAAAGGCCTATTTCCAGAACGAGATCGACAACGGCCAGTTGATCGCGCCGTTCGACACGGTGCTGCGCCGTGATCGCGGCTATTATCTCACCGTGCCGCGCGAGCGCCGTAATGCCGAACAGGTGACGGTCTTCCGCGACTGGCTGCTCGATCAGCTCGCCGATCAGCTTGGCGAGACCAATACCGCCTATCCGGTGCTGCGCATAGCCAACGGCTGAGGCCCGCGCGCAAGGCTGAGCGCGATCCCGGCGGCGGCGAACCCCGCGGCGACGAGCAGCGCCGCGCTACGGCCGTCCCCGGGAAGCAAGCGGAACAGCAGCGCCGCGACTGCCGCTCCCACGGCCTGGCCCATCACCCGCGCGCTGGCGCCCATCACGCTGGCGCTTCCGACCCGGATGTAGGGTGCGGAGCTGATCAGCGCCTTGCTGTTCGGCGGCTGGAACAGGCCATAGCCGAAACCTGCCAGTGCCATGCGCCATGCGATATCAGCAAAGCTTGCGCCCGCGCCGATCGTCGTGAGCAGCAACAGGCCGGCAGTGAAGATGGAGAGCCCCGCCGCGCATTGCAGACCTGCGTCGATACGCTCGCCGATCCGCGCCGCCAGTGGCGCCGCGACTGCCAGCGCGATTGGCCAGGGGAGGAACAACAGCCCGGTCTCGATCTGGCTGCGCCCCATGTCCTGCTGGAAGAGGAAGGGCAGTGCAACATAGGCGATCAGTTGCGCCGCCGAGGCCGCGAACATCGTCGCGACCGACAGGCCGAACCGGCGTGTGCGCAGCATATCGACCGGAAAGAGCGGCGATTCCATGCCGCGCTGGTGCCGCAGCAGCCAAGCGCCCGCCGCGAGGCCGCCGATTCCCAGCATCCCAGCGAGCGACGCGCCCGCGTCATGCGCGCTGAGCGTGAGCGCGAGCAGGACCAGCCCGAACGCCGCCATGCTGAGCAGCGCGCCGCCAATATCGAAGCGGTGTGGATTCGCCGTGCCGTCGGGCAACGCCCGAACGCCGATGGCGAGCAGGATCAGGACGGCCGGCAGGTTGACGAGGAACAGCCAGCGCCAGCCCGCGAAGGTCACGATCAGCGACGCGAGCGTCGGTCCCCCGGCGAGCGCCAGTGCAACGAGCAGGCTATTGAGCGCGACGCCGCGCCCGAACCTCTCTTCCGGATAGACATGGCGGATCATCGCGTTGGTGATCCCGACGATCCCCGCCCCGCCGCACCCCTGGACGAACCGCCACGCTGCGAGACTGGCCAGGCTGTCGGACAGTGCCGATCCAAGCGAGGCGACGCCGAACAATGTGATGCAACCGAGATAGATGCGCTTGTGGCCATAGATGTCCGCCGCCTTGCCCAACGGCAGCAGGACGAGCACGGCGGCGAGCTGGTAGGCGTTGACCGCCCAGATCGCTTCGGCCGGCGTCGTTCCCAGCCGCGCGGCGATCGTCGGCAGCGTGGTGTTCAGCATCACGCCGTCGAGCACCGAGACGGTCACCGCCAGTGCAAGGGTCAGCCGGGCGAGCCGGCCCCCGCCTCCCGCGATGCGGGCATTGTCCTCCACGCGAGCTCAGTCCAGCTTCGCGTAGACCGATTTCACCTCGGTATAGGCATCGATCGACTGTCGCCCCAGTTCGCGGCCGATGCCCGATTGCTTGTAGCCGCCGAAGGGCGAGATGAGGTCGGTGTAGAGATAGGTGTTGATCCACACCGTCCCCGCCTTCAGTGCCCGTGCCATCCGATGTGCGCGGCCGAGGTCCTTCGTCCACACCGCTGCCGCGAGACCGAAGGCGGTGTCGTTTGCGATCCGCAGCGCCTCTGCCTCGTCGTCGAAGGGAATCAGCACCGTCACCGGTCCGAAAATCTCTTCGCGCGCGATCCGCATATTGTTGTTCGCGCCGGCGAAGATCGTCGGCTCGATATAGAAGCCCGGCCGGTCGATCGCCTTGCCGCCTGTCACTAGTTCGGCGCCGTCGGCGTGCGCGACCCCGAAATAGCCGGTCACCCGGTCGAACTGCTCGCGCGACACGACCGGGCCCATCAGCGTCGCGGCATCGTCGGGGTGGCCCACCGGGATCGCCCGCGCATGTTCGGCGAGCTTGGCGGCGAAGGCGTCGTGGATGCTGCGATGGACCAAAATACGCGACGCGGCGACGCAGACCTGGCCCGAGAGGAACCAGAAGCCTTGGGCCGTCGTCGCAGCAGCAACGTCGAGATCGGCGTCAGGAAAGACGATGTTCGGCGACTTGCCGCCGAGCTCGAGCGTCACCCGTTTCAGATTGCCGGTTGAGGCGGCGAGGATCTTCTTGCCCACCTCGGTCGATCCGGTGAAGCCGACCTTGTCGATATCGCCGTGCGCGGCGATCGCCGCGCCCGCGGTCTCTCCGAAGCCGGTGACGATATTGACCACGCCCGGCGGCAGGCCCGCTTCCATCAGCAACTCGCCGAACCGGACCGAACTCAGCGGGGTCTGCTCGGCGGGCTTCAGGATCACCGTATTGCCGCAGGCTAGGGCGGGCGCGATCTTCCAGGCGGCGCTGGTCAGCGGGCCGTTCCACGGGACGATATGACCGCACACACCGACCGGCTCACGCAGCGTATAGTTGAAGATGCCGCCCGGCGAGGGGTTGGTCTCGCCATAGATTTTGGTCGCCCAACCGGCATAATAGACGAAGGTCTCGGCGACCCCCGCGATCATCGCGCGCGCGATCGTCAGGGGTGCGCCATTGTCGCGCGATTCGATCTGCGCCAGCTCCTCGGCATGCGCCTCTATCTTGTCGGCGATCCGCAGCAGCAGGCGCGATCGCGCGTGCGGCGCCATGCCCGACCAAGCCGGGTCCTCAAAAGCCTTGCGCGCCGCATCGACCGCCGCATCGACATCCGCCGCGTCGCCCGCCGCGGCATGGCCCAGAACTTCGCCATCGGCGGGATTGATCGTCTCGAAGGTTTCGCCCGACCGGGCATCGACCCAATCGCCGCCGATCAGCAGCTTCTTCGCCCTGCCCGCGATGAAGGCGTCGGCGGTTGATCGGTCGAGCGTGGTGGCCATGGGTTCCCTTCCAGTCTGTCGTGCGGCAGATTAGCCCGGCCCCGGCCGGGCATCCGCACGACTAATTCTCTACCCCCGCAGAACCGAGGTCATAGACGCGGCGCGCCGTCCCCTCGAACAGCGCCGCCTTCTGATCGGTCGATGCGTCCTCGGCGAGCCGCTTGAAGCTGTTCCATAAGGTCCGGTAGCTGCAGCTAGCCTTGTCGACGGGGAAATTGCTTTCGAACATGCAGCGGTCGGTGCCGAACGCCTCGATGCAAAGTTCGACATAGGGACGCCACGCCCGCGCCAGCTCCGCCGACGACGCGGGGCTGTCGCGCGACTCGAAACCGAAGCCATAGCTCGGCATCCCCATGCCTCCGATCTTGACCGACACATTCGGCCGCGCCGCGAGCGCGCGAATCCCGGCAGACCATATCGCGAACACGTCACCTCGCCGCGCTGCATAGGGACCGATCCCCAGGGGCGCGCCGATATGGTTCAGGATCACCGGCGTCTCCGCCGTCGCCGCCAGCTCGGCGAGGTCGGCAAGCTGGGTGAAATAGACCCAGGCGTCGAAGCGCATGCCCATCGCACCCAGCACTCCGAAACCCCGTCGGAAGTCCGGGTCGTGCAGCAATCGCTCGGGAGGCGTCAGCCGGGCCATCGACCCCAGCGCCGGGTCCCATTGCGCCTGTTGACGAACGCCTTTGAACCGCTGGCCCGCCACCGTCCGATGACCCGCCAGCAGCGCACCCACGTCGGCATCGCGCAAGTCCGCCCAGCCGATGATTCCGGCGCAAGCGCGGCGCGGCCCGAACAGGCCGCTCGCGCTGACCGCCGCGATGCCGTTGACATAGTCGGTTTCGCCCAGCGGCCGCAGCAGTTCCGGGCCATCGAGGCGGTACATGGCATTGTTCTGGACACAGATTGTAGCGCGGACATCATGCCCCGATTCCAGTTCCGCCAACAATTCGGGCAGCTGGAATGCCTCGGGCGGGCGAAGCCATAGATGATGGTGCGGATCGACGATCAGTCGCGCGGGATCGATCACCGGTTCGATCCGAGCCGCGTGCCAGCGATCGAGGTCCGCTAGGCTCCGCTGCACGGCCAATCCCTCCCTTCCGTTCTATATGCCGGAAAGCATACGGCCATGTTCCTTCGGGACGCAACATGAGAAGCGCTCATCCGGCCGCCAGTAAAATTGGCTTGTTGTTCATCGGCCTGTCGGCGGATTGAGGTCGTGAACAGGGCCGCCGCCAGTCGTCGGTGCGCGGCCCGTAGAGGATGGAAGACGGGGAAGAAAATGGCGTCAGCGGCGAAAGACGAATATGAGCGCGAAGATCTGATTCTCGTTCGGCGCGCGGCCCGAGCGGAGGGTGGATTCGTCGCCTGGGTCTATGTGAACAATGAGACGAAGAAAAATGCGCTTCCGGTCGAAGGGCGCGCGCTGCTCGCCAAAACGATGACCGAGCTGGCGAACGAACCCGATCTGCGCTGCGTCGTGCTAACCGGGGTCAAGGATAATTTCATCGGCGGGGCGAATATCGGGCAGATGGCCGATTTCCCCGATCATGTGATTGCCGAGCTGGGCAGCAAGACGACTCATCACGCCTGCGATTCGATCCGCCGCGTGCCGGTGCCGGTGATCGCGCGGATCGAGGGCTATTGCCTGGGGGCGGGGATGGAGATCGCCACTTCCTGCGACATGCGCATCGCTTCCACCGGTGCGCGATTCGGCATGCCCGAAGTGAAATATGGCGTGCCCTCCGGTATGGAAGCCTGCCTGATCCCGCGTCTAACCGGATGGGGCAAGGCCATGGAACTGGTCTTCACCGGCGAGATGATCTCGGCCGAAGAGGCCTATCATTTCAACTATGTCGAAAAGCTGGTTTCGCCGGAAGAGCTGGACGCGCAAACCGAACGCTGGGTGACGGCGATCTGCGAAGCTGGGCCCCGCGCCATTCGCATCCAGAAAGAATTGTGCCGGGACTGGGAACAGATGTCGATCAGCGATGCGGTGCAGGCAGGGGTGCGGGCCGTCGGCCGCGCCCACACGACCGACGAGCCCAAGCGGTTGATGTCGGCCTGGCGCGAACGCCAGCGGTTGCGGCATGAGGCGCGTGGTGGCGACGGCTCCTGACGCGCTTCGGGCAAGCAACTCCGCTACATTTCGCACCATCCTGGCGGCGGTCGATGCCTATGCCGCGCGGGCCCGCGCCCGTGTCGAGGGGCTTGTGTCGAACGATGGCGACCTTGATGCCGCCCTGCTCAATTGTCATCAGCATGGCGCGCATGGCTTTGCGTGGATCGCTACCTATGCTGCGGCGCTTCGCGCGATGCTCGGCTGGGCAGAAGCGCTTGCCGCCGAGCGTGAACTTGCCGAGATTGAACAGCTGATCCTGGAAAACGGGTTCGCCGAATATATCGGGCAGTTGGCGGGCGGCCTGCCGATGAGCCAGGCCGAGATTGTCCGCCCTGCCGACATAGGGCTGGAGGTGGAAGCGGCAGAGCTGCTGGCTGCGGCGCGCGGTCTGCGCGCCGACCCAGGACGCATCGCTGCGCTGCTGGCCGGGGGCGCGGAGGCCGACCGCGCGCCGGGCGACGACATGCTCGTGATGATGGCGGACCAGTTCCGACGTTTCGTCGACGATCGCGTTGCGCCGCACGCCCATGGCTGGCACCTCGCCAACGAATATATCCCGATCGATGTGGTGCGGGACATGGCGGAGCTCGGGGTCTTTGGCCTGACGGTGCCCGAGGAATATGGCGGCTCGGGCCTTGGCAAGCTCGCCATGTGCCTAGTGTCGGAGGAGCTCTCGCGCGGCTATATCGGCGTCGGCTCGCTCGGCACACGATCGGAGATCGCCGCCGAACTGATCCGGCTGGGCGGCACCGAAGCACAGCAGGCCCATTATCTACCGAAAATCGCCAGCGGTGAGATACTGCCGACCGCCGTGTTCACCGAACCCGACAGCGGTTCCGATCTCGCCTCGCTCCGCACCCGGGCCGAGCTTCGGGACGGCCAATGGATCGTCAACGGCAACAAGACGTGGATCACTCATGCCGCGCGCAGCGACCTGATGACGTCGCTCGTGCGCACCAATGCGGCGCCCGGCTATCGTGGCCTGTCGATGCTGCTCGCTGACAAGCCGCGCGGAGACGATGCCGATCCTTTCCCGGCGCCGGGCATGTCTGGCGGCGAGATCGAGGTGCTCGGCTATCGCGGCATGAAGGAATATGACATCGCTTTTTCGGACTTTGCCCTGCCGGAGGGCGCGCTGCTTGGCGGGGTCGAGGGACGCGGATTCAAGCAGTTGATGGAAACCTTTGAAAGCGCGCGTATCCAGACCGCGGCGCGGGCGGTCGGCGTGGCGCAAAATGCGCTCGAGCTTGGGCTTGGCTATGCGCAGCAGCGCATCCAGTTTGCCGAGCCGCTGATCGCCTTTCCGCGCGTCGCCAACAAGCTCGGCTGGATGGCGACCGAAACGATGATCGCGCGCCAGCTCTCCTACGCTGCCGCGCGCGCCAAGGACGAGGGGCGCCGCTGCGACATCGAGGCGGGCATGGCCAAGCTGCTCGCCGCGCGGGTGGCGTGGAGCAACGCCGACAATGCGTTGCAGATCCACGGTGGCAACGGCTTCGCGCTTGAATATCCGATCAGCCGTGTGCTGTGCGACGCGCGCATCCTGTCGATCTTCGAAGGCGCGGCGGAAATCCAGGCGCAGGTGATCGCGCGCGGTCTGCTGGGACGCGGCAATTGAGCGCCGTTGTCGGCGTTGTCGGCGCGGGGATAATGGGCCGCGGCATCGTCCAGCTTTTTGCGCAGGCGGGGCATGAGGTGCGGCTGTTCGACGCCGATGCCGATGCCGTGGTCGCGGCGGTGGGGTTCGTTGGGAGCATGATCGAGCGACAGATGGCGAAAGGGACGCTTTCCGCCGCCGATGGCGCCGCCGTCACCGCGCGCGTGAGGCCCTGTTCGGCGCTCGAAGATCTTGCGGGATGCGCGGTGGTCATCGAGGCGATCGTCGAGCGAATCGACGCCAAGCAGGCGCTTTTTCGCGAACTCGAACCACGGGTCGGCGCGGACTGCATCCTCGCCAGCAACACGTCGTCGCTGCTGATCAGCGCAATCGCTTCCGCCTGCGAAATGCCCGAACGTGTCGCGGGCCTTCATTTCTTCAACCCGGTGCCGTTGATGAAGATTGCCGAGGTGATACCTGGCGTGCTGACCGATCCCGCGGTGACGGCGCGGTTGGTCGATCTCGTCGAGCGCGCCGGCCACCGCGCCGTGACCGCCGCCGACCAGCCCGGCTTTCTCATCAACCACGCCGGCCGCGCGCTCTATACGGAGGGGCTGCGGCTGGTCGAGGAAGGCGTGACCGATTTCGTCGGCGTCGATCGGATCGTGCGCGAAGCCATGGGCTTTCGCATGGGTCCGTTCGAACTGCTCGACCTGACGGGCCTCGACGTGTCGGGGGCGGTGATGCAGTCGATCTACGAACAATTTCAGCACGACCCACGCTATCGCCCATCGCCGCTTGTGCCGCCCCGGCTCGGCGCTGGCCTCCTTGGCCGCAAGACCGGGCGGGGCTTTTATGCCTATTCTGACGGCGAGAGGGTCGAACCCGCCGAGGCGCCCGCGCCCGATGCGGCGGGCACGATCTGGCTTGGCGACGGTGTGGGACAAGAGGTCCGCGCCCTGCTTGGCGACGCGGTCGTGGACGGTCCCGAGGATCCGTCGCAGCCAGCACTGCTGCTGGCGCTGTGGGGCGAGGATGTGAGCGGCGCGGCCGTCCGCCTAGGTCTCGATCCCGCGCGCTGCGTCGCCATTGATCCGCTCACCGATTTTGCCCGCCGCCGCACGCTGATGTATTCGCCGGCCACGCGGCCAGAGGTCGTGGCGGTCGGGCATGCGCTGCTAGCGCGCGATGGCCGCAAGGTCAGCGTTATCGCCGACAGCGCCGGTTTCGCCGCGCAACGCATCCTGGCGATGATCGTCAACACCGGCTGCGAAATCGCGCAGCGCGGCATCGCCGCGCCCGCCGATATCGACGACGCGGTGCGGATCGGGCTGGGCTATCCCGCGGGACCGCTGACCCTGGGCGACCGGATCGGAGCCACGCGTATCCTGGCGATCCTGGAAAGCCTGCAGCGGATCAGCGGCGACCCGCGCTATCGCCCCAGCCAGTGGCTGCGCCGCCGCGCGCTGCTCGGCATGCCTTTGACGGCGTCATGAGCGTCGCGGTCGATCACCCCGCGCCCGGTGTCGCGCGCATCCGCATCGACCGGCCCGATGCGCGCAATGCGATCAACGACGCGGTCCGCGCCGGACTGTTCGAAGCGCTTGCCGAAGCAAAGGCAGATCCGGCGGTGCGCGCCGTCGTGATCGGCGGCATGAACCGTATGTTCAGCGCCGGCGGCGATCTTCCGAGCATGGTCGGGCTCGACGAGGCGGCCGCCTATGCGCGGCTGCGCGACGGACACCGGATCGCCGCGCTGGTCTGGGAATATCCCAAGCCCGTCGTCGCGGCGGTCGAGAAATTCGCCGTCGGCGCGGGGGCGGGCCTGGCGCTGCTGGCTGACGAACTCGTGATGGGTGAGGGGGCAATGCTGGGCTTTCCCTTTGCCCGCTTGGGCCTGCTGCTCGACTGGGGATTGTCGGGAACCCTGCGGCGGCGCGTCGGGCCGGAAACGGCGCTGCGTCTCTACGCGGCCGCTGCGTCGGTGAAGGCGCCCGAGGCGCTCGATCTCCGGCTCGCGGATCGGGTGGTGGCGGATGACGCAGTGGCCGATACCGCCGTCACCCGTGCCTCTAATCTCGCGAATGTGGCCCCCACCGCTTTCGCGCTCGCCAAAGCGCGCCAGCGCGGCGGCGCCGACGCGGCGCTGGAACTGGAGCGCGAGGCACGCGAACAGGCGGCCTGCCTGGTCTCGGCTGAGTTCGCCGAGGGCTATGCCGCGTTCCGCGAAAAACGCGAACCGCGATTCTAGCCCATCAACTGGGTCACGCCCTTCACATAGGTATAGCCGTCGAGCCCCTCTGCGCCACCTTCGCGGCCATAGCCCGACTCCTTGATCCCGCCGAACGGGACCTCGGGATAAGAGGAGGTATAGTGGCCGATCGACAGGCTGCCGCACTCGATTTCCTGTGTCAGCCGGTCGGCGATGCGGGCGCTGTCGGTAAAGGCGTAAGCAGCAAGACCGAACGGGACGGCGTTGGCCTTGGCGATCGCTTCGTCGAGGGTCGACACTCGGTGCAGCAATGCGAGCGGGCCGAAGGGTTCCTCGGTCATCGCCCGCGCATCGGCGGGCATATCGGCGAGGATGGTGAGCGGGTAGAGGAAGCCGGTATCGCCGATCCGCTGCCCGCCCGCCGCAACGCGCGCGCCGCGCAATGTTGCATCGGCGACATATCCCTCGACGGCATCGAGCCGGCGCTGGTTGATCAGCGGCCCCATCCGGCTGCCCGGATCAAGCGCCGGGCCGGTTCGACAGTCGCGGGCGGCGAGGGCGAAACTCTCGGCGAAGCGGTCATAAACGCGGTCATGGACGAAGAAGCGGGTTGGGGAGACGCAGACCTGCCCGGCGTTTCGCGACTTGCCGGCCACCGACAGCAGCCCCAGCGTGTCGATGTCGGCATCGTCCCACACGATCACCGGCGAATTGCCGCCCAACTCCATGATCGCGGGCTTCATATGCCGGCCGCATAGCGCGGCGAGATGCTTGCCGACGGGCACCGACCCGGTGAAGGTGACGAGGCGGATCGCCGGGTGCGGGATCAGATATTCGGAAATCTCGGCGGGCTTGCCAAAGACGAGGTTGACGGCGCCCGGTGGTACGCCCGCATCGTGAAAGGCGCGGATCAGTGCCATCGGTCCCGACGGGGTTTCCTCGGCCCCCTTCAGGATGATCGAGCAGCCCGCCGCGAGGGCGCCGGCGACCTTGCGCGTCGGCGAAGCTAGGGGATAGTTCCACGGCGTGAACGCCGCGACGACGCCGATAGGCAGGCGCAGCGACAGCTTGCGGAATCCCGGCTGCGACGGAATGATCCGGCCATAAAGGCGGCGCCCCTCCGCCGCGTCCCAGATGATGCGCGCCCGCGCAGTGTCGACTTCGTTCAGTGCCTCGGGAATCGTCTTGCCCTGGTCCATCGCGATAGCATGGGCGATGGTGTCGCGCCGCTCGCCCAGCAGGTCCGCCGCGCGCAGCATGATCGCCTCGCGCTCGGCGGGCGGCACCTTGCGCCAGACATCGAGCCCGCGCTCCGCTGAAGCAATCGCGGCGTCGAGTTCGGCGCGGCCCGCATGCGGCAGTTCGGCGATTACCGAACCGTCCGATGGGTTCATCACCTCCTCGCCCGGCGCGGCGCTGCGCCACTCGCCGCCGATCAGAAACTTCAGCTCGGGATATTCCATCTGCCTCTCCGCTGCCCGTCGTCCGATTATTATTATTCGGGATATATTCCAAATGACAGATTTTCGGTCCAAGATCATTATATATCGGTTGAGGCGGGCCGGCCTTTGCCTGATGCGGAAAATCGAACGAGAGGATGTCATGAATTTCGATTATTCCGACGACACGCTGGCAATGCGCGACGAGGTGCGTCGCGTCCTTGCCGAGCGTTTTCCTGTCGGCGCGGTGCGTCAGGCGGCCGATGCCGGGCAGCGGTTCGACCGCGGCTTCTGGTCACTGGCGGCCGGGATGGGCTGGCTGGGCGTCGCGATTCCCGAATGCTTCGGCGGCGCCGCGCTGGGCGAGGAGGTGCTCTGTATGATCGCCGAGGAAATGGGCGCGGCGCTTGCGCCGGTGCCTTTCTCCTCGTCCATCCTGATGGCCGCCGAGGCGTTGCTACGCTTCGGCAGCGAGGCCCAGCGCGAGTGCTGGCTGCCGCGGCTAGCAAGCGGCGAGACGATCGGTTGCCTCGCGTTGGCAGGCGAGATCGCTGAGAAGGGGGGGCGGCTTTTCGGCGTGAAGCTGCCGGTGATCGACGGCGATATCGCGGATATCGCTTTGGTCGCGGTTCATAATGCCCTCTATCTGGTCGAACTCGACCAGCCGGAGGTGCGCCGCGAGGCGGTCGACGCGCTCGACATGGTGCGCGTTTCGGCGCGACTGACACTCGACGGCGCCGTGGCGGAGAGGCTCGAGAACGCCGACCTTGCTCTCCTCACGGACCGTATCGCCATCCTGACCGCCTTCGAACAAGTCGGCGGCGCGCGCGCCTCGCTCGACATGGCGGTCGGCTATGCGCGGGATCGATATGCCTTTGGCCGCGCCATCGCGAGTTTTCAGGCGATCAAGCACAAGCTCGCCGACGTATATGTCGCGCTCGAACTCGCCAGGTCCAATGCTTACTACGGCGTCTGGGCGTTGGAGAATGAGGATGATTTGCCCGTGGCCGCCAGCGCCGCGCGCCTCGCCGCGACCGAAGCCTATAGCCTCGCCGCGAAGGAGAATATCCAGGTTCATGGGGGGATGGGCTTCACCTGGGAGGCCGATTGCCATCTCCATTACCGCCGCGCACGCGAACTGGCGGTGAACCTTGGTTCCACACGTGTCTGGCGCGACCGGTTGATCGACCATCTCGACGCAGCCCACTCAAATGGGGCGGAGGCGGCCTGATGGACTTTTCCGACACTCCCGACGAAGCCACTTTCCGTGCCGAGGCGCAGGCGTTCCTGGCCGCGCATATGCCGCTCAAGGATCCAGGGCGCGTGCATGTCAGCCGCGCGATGACGCCTGAAGATGTCGCCGCGTCCAAGGCGTGGCAGCGCAAGAAGGCCGAGAATGGATTTGCCGGCATCCTATGGCCAAAGGACTATGGCGGACGCGAAGGCACGCCGATGCAGCAGATCATCTTCGGCCAGGAAGAAGAACGCTACGCGGTGCCGACCACCGTGTTCAATCAGGGCGTCGGGATGGCGATGCCGACGGTAATGACCTTCGGCACCCCCGACCAGCTCGTCCGCTATCCGCGCCCCGCGCTGTTCGGCGACGAGGTTTGGTGTCAGCTCTTTTCCGAGCCGGCGGCGGGCTCGGATTTGGCGGGGCTCCGCACGCGCGCGGTGAAGGACGGTGCCGACTGGATCATCAACGGCCAGAAAATATGGACCAGCTACGCCCATTTTGCCGATTTCGGCATGCTCGTCGTCCGAACCGACCCCAACGTCGCGAAGCATGCGGGCCTGAGCTTCTTCCTCATCGATATGAAGACGCCGGGGATCGAAATCCGACCGATTCGGCAGATTTCGGGCACGTCTAATTTCTCGGAAGTGTTCTTCACCGACGTCCGCATCCCTGACAGCCAGCGGCTCGGCGCGGTGGGCGAGGGGTGGAAGGTCGCACTGACCATGCTCGCCAACGAACGCTTCACCGTCGGCAGCGCCGAAGGTCCTGATTTCGAGGAAATCCTCGCGCTGGCGCAGCGGGTGAAGATCGACGGCCGCCGCGCGGTCGAGGACAGCGCGGTGCGCGAGCGGCTGGCGCATTGGTATGTCCGCACCGCGGGCATACGCTTCACTCGGCTGCGCTCGCAGACCGCGCTCTCTCGCTCGCGCGCGCCTGGGCCGGAAAATTCGATCCTGAAGCTGGTGAGCGCGAACAAGCTGCAGGACATCGCCACCTTCGGCATCGACCTCGTCGGCGAGACCGGTGCGATCACCGAACCCGAGATCGCGGCGATGCACGGGCTGTTCCAGCAGGCGCTGCTTTACGCGCCGTCGAAGCGGATCGCGGGGGGCACCGACGAGATTCTCCGCAACATCATCGCCGAGCGCGTGCTCGGCCTGCCTGCCGATATCCGCGCCGACAAGGGTCTCGCCTTCAACAAGATCCCAACCGGTGCGCGCGGATGAGCCGGCGTCCCGTATATAGCCATGCCCAGATGAAGCGGCTGGTTGCGCCCGAAACGGTCGCGGTCATCGGCCTGTCGCGCAACGAAAAATCATTCGGCGCGCGCGCCGCAGCCAATCTCGCGGGCTTCGCCGGCCGCACCTATGGGGTGAATCCAGGCGGCGGGACGGTCCATGGCGTCGAATGCTTTCCGTCGATCGGCGCGATTCCCGTATCGGTCGATTCCGCCGTGCTCGCGGTTCCCGCCGATGCGGTCGCCGATGTCGTCGAACAATGCGCGATAGCCGGGGTCGGTGGCTGCGTCATCTTCGCCTCCGGTTTCGCTGAGACGGGGCGCGAGGATCGCATCGCCTTGCAAGAGCGCATCGTCGCGATCGGCCGGGCGGCGAACATGCGGATTGTCGGGCCGAACTGCTTCGGCCTCATCAATAATGTGTCGCGCGCGGGGCTCAGCTTTTCGGGGCGCTACGCTGCCTCGCCGGGCATGGCGGGACCGGTCGGCCTCGTGTCGCAATCGGGCGGACTCGCGCAAGCGCTGGCGCAGGTCACCGAGCGCGGCGGGTCGTACAGCCATTTTCTCGCCGCTGGGAACAGCGCTGACGTCGATGTCTGCGATTATATCAGCTATCTCGCGGGCGACGAGACGTGCCGTGTGATCGCCTGCATCGCGGAGGGGCTCGCCGACGGCGAACGTCTGCTCGAAGCGGGCGAGGCGGCGATGGCGGGGTGCAAGCCGATCATCATGTACAAGATCGCGACCGGCAGCGCGGGGGCCAAGGCGGCGATGTCGCACACCGGAACATTGGCGGGATCGAACGCGGCCTATGACGCGGCTTATGCCCGCGCAGGGATCGTCAAGGCCGATAATATCGAGGACGTCTACCCGATCGCCGCCTTCTTCGCCAAGGCGGGCTGCCCGAAGGCCGGCGGCGTAGCGGCCGTAGCCGCGTCGGGCGGCGCGTGCGTCATCACGCTCGACAAGTCGGAGGCGGCCGGCGTCGCGATGCCACTCCCCGGCGCGGCGACCAAAAAAATACTCGAGGCATATATTCCTGACTATGGTGCGCCGACCAACCCGTGCGACATCACCGCAGGCGTCGCTGCAGATGGCGCCGCCTATGCCGCCTGCGTCGAGGCGCTGCTGAACGATCCCGCCTATTCGGCGTTGGTCGTGATGGCGCCCAGCATCAGCGAGGCGATGACGCCGCGCAATGTCGCGATGTTCTCGCCGCTCGCAGCAAAGGCGGGCAAGCCGGTTTGTCTTTCATGGATGTCCGAGTGGCGCGACGGCCCGGGTGCTCTGGAGGCTGAGGCCGATCCAAACATCGCGCTTTTCAAATCGACCGAACAATGTTTTGGTACCCTGCGCGCTTGGCACGACTGGGCGGCCGATCCGCCACCGATGCGTCCACGCGGGGGCCGCGAAGGCCGCGCGCGAACGCTGCTCGACGCGGCGGGCGCCAAGCTAACCGAGCGCGAGGGCAAGGCGATACTCGCCGCCTATGGTGTGCCGGTCGCGACCGACCATGTTGTTGCCAGCGCCGAAGCCGCGGTCGCGGCAGCGAAAGCGATAGGTTATCCGGTCGTGCTCAAGGTCGAATCCCCCGACATCGCCCACAAGACCGAGGCGGGAGTGGTGCGCCTAGACCTGACCGGTGTCGATGCGGTCCGCACCGCCTATAATGACGTCATCGACGCGGCCGACCGGCTCGATCCCAAGCCCCAGATAAAGGGCGTGCTCGTCCAGCCGATGATTGCTTCGGGCGTCGAACTGGTGGTCGGGGCGCAGAACGACCCGACTTTCGGCCCGATGGTGATCGTCGGCCTTGGAGGCATCATGGTGGAACTCATCAGGGACAGCGCTGCCGAACTGGCGCCCGTGACTCGCGAGCAAGCGGCGGCGATGCTGCGGCGGTTGAAGGGCTATCCGTTGCTAACCGGCTTTCGTGGCTCGGCACCGGTGAACATCGCCGCCATCGAAGCCATCATCGTCGCCGTTTCCGAACTCGCTGCCGACCATGCGGCGGATATTGCCGAGATTGACGTCAATCCCATCATCTGCGGCCCCGGTCGCGCCATAGCGGTCGACGCGCTCATCGTCCGGAAATGAACGGAGAAAACCCATGGCCAAATGGCTAAAATCTACCGACTTCATCACCTTTGAGGTCAAGGACAGCATCGCCACCATCACGATGAACCGGCCCGACAAGCGGAACGCGCTGTCACCCGAACTGATCACCGAAGTGCATGACGCAATGCTCGAGGCCGACGATTTGACCTCGGTCCATGTCATCGTGCTTGCGGGTGCGGGTCAGGATTTCTGCGCGGGCTACGATCTTGGCTTTGGCTCCAACGCCGCCAACCAAGCCGACGCCGAGGGCAGGTACCGCACCCGCATCGGCACCTTCGACGACGATATATGGACGATGCAGCGCAAGATGGGAAAGATGCTGATCATCCCCGAGGTACACAAGCCGGTGATCGCGAAGGTGCAGGGCCGCGCGCTCGCGGGCGGCGCCGAGTTGGCGCTGTGCTGCGACATCGTCATCGCCGCCGCCGATGCACAGATCGGTCATCCCGGCGCACGCGGCATCGGCTCGCCGCCGGTCAACTACTGGTTCTATCATGTCGGCCCGCAATGGGCGAAACGTCTGCTCCTCACCGGCGACAGCATCATGGGCCGCGATGCCGCGCGGATCGGCATGGTGCTCGATGCCGTGCCGGCTGCCGAACTCGATGCAGAGGTGGAAGCGCTGGCGCGGCGCATCGCCATCCTCGATCCCGAAATCAGCGCGGCGCAGAAACGCATCGTCAACATCCAGATGGACCTCGCCGGTGCCAAGATGGCGCAGGGTTTCGCACTGGAAGCCGACGCGCGCGCGCATCTGTCGCAGGGGCCGGGTCGCCTGAAATGGCGCGCCGACGTGAAGGAGCATGGGGTGCGCGAGGCGATCCGCATTCGCGACGCTCAATATGGCAGCGACCCAGTACGGCTGCGCTATCTGGAGGATTAAAGCCAGGCGCGGATCAGGGCGGCGACATCCGCAATTGCGGATCGCGCTAGCGCAACATCGCGGCTCATCTGCAGAAAGCCGTGCGTTGCACCCCGCCAGACCTTGACCTCCACCGACTCCAGCTTCGCCGCCAGCAGCCGGCTCTCGTCCGCAACCGTGTCGGCCTCTGCGATGCCTAGAAACACCGGCGGAAGCCCGGATAGTTTGGCGCGCAGCGGTATCGCCTCGATCGCGTCCGCCCCAGCGAGATAATTGCGCCAATACCATTCCATCCGCTCGTGCGTCAGGCCATAGCCGCCGCCACCGAACGTCCGCACGCTGTCCGTATCGAGGCCCGGCGCATAGCAGCCATAGAGAAGCGCCAGCCACCGTGGCATCGCCCGCCCCCCATCGCGCAGCCGGATCGCGAGCGCGAGCGCCATATTCGCCCCCGCACTATCGCCGCCGAACACGAAGCGATCGCCTAGGCCGTGCTTCACTGCCCAGTCGAATCCGCGCGTGCAATCGTCGAGCGGGGCGGGGTAGGGGTGCTC
>JAEMRT010000203.1 GCA_016463225.1 Sphingopyxis sp.
GCTGGAAACAGGGCGACCGCCTGCTCCTCAACGGCAAGATGCTCACCGGCCGCGATGCCGCCCACAAGCGCATCGCCGAGATGCTCGCCAAGGGCGAGGAGTTGCCGGTCAGCTTCCGCGATCGTGTCATCTATTATGTCGGCCCCGTCGATCCGGCCGGCGAAGAAGTCGTCGGCCCCGCCGGCCCGACCACCGCGACGCGCATGGACAAATTCATGGACATGATGCTGGGTCAAGGCCTGCTCGCCTGCGTCGGCAAGGCCGAACGCGGCCCCGCCGCGACGCAGGCGATCGCGAAGCACAAGAGCGCCTATCTGATGGCGGTCGGCGGCGCGGCGTATCTGGTGGCGCGCGCGATCAAGGGCAGCGAGGTCGTCGGCTTCGCCGACCTCGGCATGGAAGCGATCTACGAATTCGAGGTCCAGGACTTCCCCGTCACCGTCGCGGTCGACAGCGAAGGCCAGAACGTCCACGTCAACGCGCCGATGCTGTGGCAAAAGCGGATCAAGGACGAGGGACTGCTGGCGGGGGCGTGAGGCAATGACCTTCCGTCCGTTCGGATTTAGCTTTGAAGTGCATACCGCGCTCGACCCTGTCGAAAGCAGGCAACGCGTCAGAGAATGTAAGCATCCCCTTCTTCATCCCGATAATGGACCGCGGGGTTTCGTTCTGGGCCGTTTCATTTGTTTGTGGAGCAGCCTGTTCGATAGTGGCGGCCCGATGCTGATTGGTTGGCTGCGAAATGACGAGCGAGGATGCCGTATCGTTGGACGTGCGGGCACCGACTTAAACGGAACACTCTATCTAGCAATCGTCGGCGCCATGATTCCGGCCATCGTATTGATGGCGTTCCACTATGGCGACACATCATGGACGTTTCACGGGTTGATGGCTCTGTGTTTCCTTGCGCTTGTTTTCATGTTGGCACTGGCCAGCAGGGACCGTAAATCGGCTCTTCCTCTGGTCCGGTTTCTGGAAACCGCCACCGGCGGACGCAGCAGCCATGAATTTGGCTGGCATCAATAGCGCCCTTGTCACGATGCCTCTTTTACCCAACACTCCCCGCAGCATAAACAGCACAGGGGACGCAGCATGGATTTCCGTAACGTCGACAAGCTGAACCGACGCGACATGTTGCGCGGCACCGCGATGCTGGGGGCGGGCGCCGCATTCATGCAGCCCGTTCCGCTCTGGGCACAGTCGGGGACGATGACGGATATCCGCAAGGCCGCCGAAGCGGGCAAGGACGCGTCGATCAAGCGCATCCGCGACTGGATCGCGCTGCCCTCGATCGCCGCCGAGAACCGCAGCATGGCCGAGGGCGCGGCCTATATGGCCGAACTCGCGCGCGACGCGGGTTTCACCAATGTCGAGATCGCGCCCACCGACGGCCATCCCGGGGTGTTCGGCACGATCGACGTCGGCGCCCCGCGCACGCTCGGCATCTATTTCATGTACGACGTCAAACAGTTCGACCCCGCCGAATGGTCGTCGCCCCCACTCGAAGGCCGAATGGTCAATCGCCCCGGTTTCGGTCAGGCGATCATGGGCCGCGGCGCGGTGAACCAGAAAGGGCCGGAGGCGACCTTCCTCGCCGCGCTCCACGCCATCCGCGCCGCCAAAGCCAGGCTGCCGGTCAACATCGTCCTGATCTGCGAGGGCGAGGAGGAGATCGGCTCGCCGCATTTCCGCCAGATCGCGACCAAGCCCAACATCCTCGCCGCGCTCAGGAAATGCGACGGCATCTTCATCCCCTTCGCCTCGCAGGGGCAGAACGGCAATGTCACGGTCAATCTGGGGTCAAAGGGGATCATCGAACTCGAACTGGTCGCGAGCGGCGAGAAATGGGGCCGCGGGCCGAAGGGCGATGTGCACTCCAGCCTGAAGGCGATGGTCGATTCGCCCGCGTGGCGGTTGGTGCAGGCGCTCCAGACGCTGGTCACGCCCGACGGCAACAAGCCCGCGATCGACGGCTGGTTCGAGAATGTCCGCCCGCTCACCGACCGCGAAAAAGCGCTCATCCGCGAAGCCGCGAAGGCGGGCGACGAGGCGCAGCAAAAGGCGGCGCTCGGCGTCACCCACTGGATCGACAATCTCGCTTATGACGACGCGCTGATCCGCCTCGCGCAGGAACCGACGGTCAATATCGAAGGACTCGTCGCGGGCTACACCGGCCCCGGCGGCAAGACGATCCTGCCCGGCCGCGCGGTCGCCAAGCTCGACTTCCGCCTCGTCCCCAACCAGACCCGCGCCGAAGCGGAGCAGAAACTGCGCGCGCATCTCGACAAACATGGCTTCAAGGATGTCGAGGTCAATGTCTCGGGCGGCTACGACCCGACCGAGGTCGCCGAGGACAGCCGCCTGATCCGCACCGCGCTCGCCAGCTATAAAAAGCTCGGCGTCGCGACCAACCTCAATGCACGGCTTGCGGGCAGCTGGCCCGGCGCGACCTTCACCGCGCCGCCGGTGTCGATCCCGGCGGGGCATTTCGGTATCGGCCACGGCTCGGGCGCCCACGCTCCCGACGAATATTTCCTGATCGATTCGACCAACCCCAAGGTCGCGGGGCTGGTCGACGCGACGATGGGCTTTGCCGAATTCCTCTACACGCTGGCCGCGATCAAATGACGGGCGGCCTCAACGGGGTCGCCCATGTCATCCTGACCGCAGGCGATTTCCACCGCTCGACTGCCTTCTGGCGTGACATGATCGGCTATCTGGGTCTCAAGCTCGTGCTCGACAGCGATGCGATGCTTTATGGCGTTGGCGGGCGCACCGCGATCGGCATCCGCACCGGCAGCCCCGAAAATGCCGGCAAGCGTTTTGACCAAGGGGCGCCGGGGCTGCACCACGCCTGCTTCCGGATGCGCGACCGCGCCGCAGTCGATGCCGTCCACGGCTTTCTCGCGGAGCGCACCGACGTCCATATCGTCCACCCGCCGCAGGAGGAGCCATGGGCGCCTGGCTATTATTCGGTGTTGTTCGAGGATCCCGACGGCATCCGGATCGAGTTCAACCATGTCCCCGGGATTGGCCTGCTCGTCGACGGGCAGGACATCGGCGGCGCTGACGCCTTTGACTAAAAGCCGTACACCAGTGTGAACCGGGTCTGGGTGTCGACGCGTTCGATGCCCGGCGGCGGGCTGGTGTCGATCTGCGCCGCGTAGGCGATGCGCGCCGATAGCGCCCCGCTCAGCTTGGCGTTGAGCGCGGTCAGCGAATTGGTCGAGCTGTTCGCCTCGCCGATGATCGTCGAGGCAACCTGCGTCAACCGCAAGGTCGGCGACAATTGCCAGCCGAAGTCGAGCCCGCCCAGCGCGGTCAGTTCGCTGTCGCGCGCGCCGCTGATGAAATCGGTCTGGCGCCACGCCGGGCCGCCCTTCAGGCTCAGCGACATCGTCTTGCCGTCGATCACCTTGTAACCAAGCCCGCCCGATATGTTCCAGCGCGTGTCATAACCCAATATCCGGTCATGCTCCCACCGCCCGAAACCAAAGCCAAAGGCGCGGTCGTTGATCCGGTATTGCGGCTCGAGTTCGACCAGATAGCGCTCGACCGACGTGCGGCCGTTGGTGCGCTGGTAATCGGCCTGCGCGCGCAATTTGTGCGTCCAGTCGATCCCCTGGCGCGACAACGCCACCCCCGCGCTCAGCCCCGCCGATTTGGTGTTGCCGCTGCTCTGCGACGCACCGATCTGGCCCTCGCCCTTCCAGTTCTGCCAGAATTTGGCCGCGGCCAGTTTTGCGCGCGCCGCCGCGGCCGCCTCGTCTTTCAGGCGCTGGCGCTCGGCGCGATAGGCGACCAGCCGCGCCTCGATCTCCGCCGCGTCGTCGGGATGCGTGTCCATCGCCAGCTTGGCCACCGCCTCGACATCGGCATCCTTGCCGCTCGCGATGGCGGCGGCGAGCATATTGCGCACCGGGTCGGGCGGCACCACCGGCGGATGCTCGCTGCGATAAAAGGCCAGCAACGCGTCGATTTCGCCGATATTGCCCGGATGCGTCATTCGCGCGACTTTGGCGACCGCTTCGACATCGGCGTTCTCACCGCTCGCAAACGCCGCGTCGATCATCACGCGCACCGGATCGGGCAAGGGCGGGTCGAGCGGAACCTCAAAGGTCGGAACCGGATTGGCGAGCACCGGATCGGCGAGCGCGGGGTTCGGTTGCGGCGGGTTGGCGGGTTCCTGCACCGCGTGCGCGGGCGAAACGGCGAGCATGAGCGGCAGGCAAAGCGCGGCCAGTCGGGGAAGAGGGGTCACCGAAGACGTCCTTCGCTGGGGCACGAGGCCGGGTTCGTTCGATTTTTGGCGCGGAGCCAAAGCGGTGCGATGATTTGTTATAACCCGAAAGAGGCTGGCATTTCCACCCCGCCTCCCCCATTTGCGAACCCATGGTCATCGCGCTCATCGCCATTTTTTGCGCCGGCATCGGCAATTTCGCGATGCACCGTGCTTTCATGGAAAGCGACGACCCGCTGATCCAGCAGATGGTAAAACCGCTCGCCGACAAGGCGGGGCCGCACATCACCTATGTTTTCGAGTTTCTGCTGCTGGTCGGCGCGATGGCAATCGCGACCCGGGGCTGGTTCACGGCGCTGATGCTCTATGGGCTTTACACGATGTTCAACGCGATGGCGTTCAGCTGGATCATGCAGCGGCGCGATTGATGCGCGGTTGCTGTCGACCGATTTCGGACCTTTCTTCTCCCCTCCCTCTGAGGGAGGGGTTGGGGGTGGGTAGCCGCCGAAGGCGGCGCTCTGCCTCGGCTCGCTAGCGCTCGCACCCA
>JAEMRT010000204.1 GCA_016463225.1 Sphingopyxis sp.
GCCATGGCGATGGATTCGACAAGGTCATCGGGATGCCTGGAAACGCCATCAATAGCGATCCGGGCGGGATGCCAGGCTGAATAAATGCCCACGGTCTCGCCGGGAGCAAGCGGCTCCTCCCGAACCGTGTAGGTAATAGGCCGCGCATCATTTGCCACCGCTGCGACCCGCGACGGCGGCGCGAGCCTTTGGACGCCCATATGCGCAAAGAGGCTTCCTCGCGCGAGATCGGTGGCTGGTCGGGAAAGCAAAAGACTAACGGCTGGCGGAGGAAGGAGAGGGGGAGGCTGCAGGGGATCGAGCCGATCAGGGATGGCGAGGACAAGGTCCAGTGCTGCCTCGATGTCGCGGGCGACGTGACGCTCCGGCACGCCGATCCATCCCTTGTCGAAGATCATCAGACGCACATCGATCCCCGTTCCATGTTTGGCATAGGGGCTACCCGATATGGCGATTTCGATGCGGGGCGGCACAAGCTCCGCGACTACGTTGTAGCCAAGCGCGGCCGAACCTTCTGGCGAGAAGCTCGTCGGCATGATGGCGACGCATCGCCCGCCTTGTGCGAGAGATGCAAGCGCGCCGCGCAGATGGCGCGCACCGGCATGGCGATCGATCCCGCGGCCAACGCTCCGACTGAAGGGAGGATTGATCAGCACCAGCGTGGGAATCTGCTCGGTGGTCAGCATATCCTGAATATGTTCGGCATCATGGCGTGTCACGATCTCGCCCAAGCTTCGGGACAGCAGGTCGGCGCGGGCGGGATCATGCTCATTGAGCAGCAGCCGCGCGCCTGCGCGTGCGCCATGGACTGCCAGCATGCCGGTGCCGGCCGAGGGTTCGAGCAGGATATCGTCCGAGCGACAGCGTGCCGCCATGGCTGCGAGACAGGCGAGGCTGAGGGGCGTGCTGAACTGCTGGAGCTCGACCTGCTTTTCCGAGCGGTAGGTCTGTGTGGGCAATCCGCGCTCAAATTGCCGCAGTCCTTGGAATATGTCGGCAGGTGTTCCTGCCAGAAGCACGCATTGCGGATCGGCGAGGTGCAGGACCTGCGCGGTTTCCAGCGCATCATATGCATCGCGCATCGACCATGCACCGCCGACATCATCTTCGCCGAACGCCTGGGTCATCATGCGCTTGAGGGACTGGCGATTGACCATGCCGCCATTGCGCAGGCGGTGGGCGAGGGACTGGGCAACCTCGAACAGGCGTGCGGGCGCATCGTGGGTTTGCGACAAAGCGAGTTGGGGCAAGGTCATGGGCACCTCATGCGAGAATAGGACAATCCGGCTCTCCCTTTCCCGCTCTCCTTCATTCCGGCCCCTCACTGTGCAGGAAGGATAGATCAGACCCGGTGACGGGGGATCGGCTCGAGGCTATGGAAGAGCATGGCTGTTCCACTCGACTATCTCGGCGAACTCGATCGGCTGCTGCTTGATCAGGGCGAGGATTGCATGCTGCTGTCGCAGCTGGACGGCTTCCTCACCGGAATCCTCGTCAGCCCCGATCTGCTTGCACCCAGCCAATGGCTGAAGATGATCTGGGTCGGCGAAGACGGTACGGGCATGCTGGATTTCACCAACCTGGGCGGTTTCCAGCATTTCACAGACCTCGTTATGCACCATTATCATGTCATCCTGGCCTGCCTGGGTCAGCCGGGCAGCTTCGAACCCGTGCTGGAGATCGACACACGGTCGGACGAGACATTGTGGGAGACGTGGATCGAGGGCTTTGGACAGGCGATGGATCTTGCCCCTTCGGGCTGGCAGCGTGTCCTCAATGACGATGATCCCGGTTGCCGCGCCGCGATCGAGGGTATTCGCGAACTTCGCTCGTTTGCCGATGGGACGAAAAAGCTGTCTCTCACCGCGGAAGACAAATGGGATCGGGAAGCACCTGACCTGATCCCGATCTGGGTCGAGATCCTGCACCAGTGGCGGATTGAAAATGACCCCCACCGACCGGCTGCCATCAAGCGCGAAAAGACGGGGCGTAACGAACCATGTCCCTGCGGGTCGGGCGCCAAATACAAGAAGTGCTGCGGTTTGAACTAAATGATCGCGGACAACTGCGGGCGCGGCATGACCGTCAGCTGGGTCTTCCTCTGCGCGCTTCCAAACCCGTCAACTCGATGAAGTTAGGCGATCGACATCCGCCCCGACTGAAATCGTCTCCGACAAAAGCAGCAGACACGTTCGCTCTTTCACGTGCCGACCGCAATCATCCGGGCATGCCCTCATCGCCATAAAGAAAGTCCTGGCTATTTGTCGCATTGGGGCCAGTTGTCGTCTTGGCTGTGGCGGCCAAGCGCATCTCTTCCAGCAAAACGCGGCGGCTGGCCCTGTCAGTAGGCATATTGACCGGAACAAGACGGACAGCAGCGTGTCCCTCACGGGTCAGGATGATTTCTTCCCCTGCTTCCGCGCGCCGAACAAGGTCGATGAGTTGGCCTGCCGCATCAGATATGGAAATATGCATAGGCCATTATCCCTGGCGTTTGAGAACAGCGGCTCATTTTAGACGGTTGCACAGTTCCATCCAAGGCCGAAACCGGGGGCGGGGACTAAGCCGTGCCCCCGGCCATGTTCAGGCGGCTTGCGCGAAGCTTTGGTCGCCTTCGTTGCCACCTTCCTTGTTCACCATGTCCGCCAGGTCGTGCTCGCTATTGTCGGGCGAGGTCGGCTCTTCGCCGCTTTCCGGGGCAGCGAACCGCATTTCGTCGGGTAGCCAGAGGAGCGCCCGTTCCTGGATTTCGGGCTCGATGATGACATCGCCACCAAATAGCCGCTCGGCCGACGCGGCCAGATCGTGCTTCTTCGACCCGGAATAGCGCATGCGGAGTTCCAGTCCGCCAATCTCCTCGAACAAGGCGAGGATGCCAGGCTTGGTCAGCTTGTCGAAATAGGTGAGCGCCGTCGGCCGCCACCAGGCCGCGACATTGATCCCGAGCTTGCGACCCAGATGATCGAGAAAACCTGCCTCGCGTCGTCCGGCAGGAACGGCATGAAGCGTGCGCGCGATCGCCCATCCGAGCCAGGCCGCACGTGCATCGTCGGGCAGCGCACAGAAGGCATCATAACGATCCGGAACGGCCTGGTGGTGGAGCCAGCTCCGATCGAGCCCCTCGTCGAGCTTCGTCCATTCACCCGCCGCCGCTGTTTCAGGCTTGAAGTCGGGCAAGAGACGGGAAGGCACCGAGGCCCGCAGATCGCTCGGCATGTCGAAGGACGCCAGGCGGGATTCACGATCAATCATGATGAAGGTGCCCAGATCTAACGCGAATGCGGGATCACTGGCGACGTGGACCGCAAGCAGCTCAGTCTTCATCATCGCCAGCATTTCGCGAAGGCGCTGGCTCATCACCGGACGAGCGTCATCGGCGGTATCGTTCTCCTGCGTTTCAACGCTGGCATTATCGTCGCCCTCGTCGCCGTCATCATCGGCCTCGCCGCTTCCTTCATCGGACACCGGCGCGATATAGAGTTGATGATGGATTTGCGGCGTCCCGTCTTGGCCGAGCACCACATAGCCTAGAGCGGTCGCTTTCTGCTCAGGATCGATCACAACCTCGCGCTCTACGATCGCCGTGAGTTCCGCCTGGAGGGCAGCATAGCGCTGTTCTTCATCCTCTTCCGGCTCATAGCCCTCGTTTTCAGCGAGCAGTTCGATTTCGGCAATCTCCTCCTCAATCTCCCGTTTACGCGCTTCCTGCTCCTGCGTGAGCGGTTCGGCGACGCCGGTCAGCGGTTTCAGCGCATAGGTCTCCATATAGGGAATGCGCGCGCCGGTGACGATGCGCACTTCCCCCAGGCCTTCGCGCTCACGCAGCGCCTCGGCCTGCGCGGCGAGTTTCGTCTCCGCCAGATCATCGAGAATATGGGTGTCGATCCAGCGCTCGTCGGCTGCAGTGGAGAACAGGTCCGCGTCCTCGACACGGCCACCTGCCGCGATATAGGAATCCCGCCCGACCAGCAGGGACTTGGGGTCGGTTGCGCGATAGCTGTAGCCATTGAGCGCCCGCCGGATTTCATTGACATTGTCGCGGGAATAGCTGCCTCGCAGCGATTCCCATATCGCCGTCTGACGGGCGGTGTCCGCGGTCGTCGCATAGGCCTTGGCCACATCGAGCGTGATTTCGTCAGCCTCGAGCGCATCGAAGATCGGCTGGGCGAGGTTCGCGAGACGCAAGCGCCCGACAACAAAACGTTCCTCGATGCCGAAGCGCTTGGCGATCTCCGCCGTGCTGCGGCCCTCGACCTCGATCAGATCTCGAAATGCGAGGCAATCTTCGGCAGGCGACATCTGCAGCCGGTCGTAATTTTCAGCAAGGCTGATTTCGCGGCCGTCCTTCGCTTTGGCAAGAACAAGGACGGGCACCTCATAATCGGCAGGCAGCGTTCCCTTCTCGATCAGGCGATGGATCGCATCGAGGCGGCGGCCCCCGGCCGTGATGCGATAATGACCTTTCTTACGGGAAACCGGCACGCCAACAAGATTCTGGATGAGGCCATGCCCGGCGATGCTGGCTTCGAGTTCAGCGTCAGCGCGGAGATCGGTCCGCTTGCGCACATTGACGGGCGACTTGGTAAGATGGGTTGCCGGGACGAGGATGGATGGCTTGGTCATGCAACAAACTCCGCAAAAGCTGCGGCCCGCACATCGAACCGCGCATTCGCTTCCTTCCCCCTCTCCTTTCGTTTGCACCGGTTTGGGGCGTGACGGCACGGCGCCGTGCCGCTAGACACGGCAGCTGCATAATTTCAGGAGGACGTTTTATGAACAATTCCGA
>JAEMRT010000086.1 GCA_016463225.1 Sphingopyxis sp.
CCCCTAACCCCTCCCTGAAAGGGAGGGGAACGTCTTAAATCCACCCCAAAGCTGCCATCAAAAAGGTCGAGCACGTAGTGAGGGTGTAGGAGGCGGACTCGCTACTTCGGCCGCCCGCTATACCCTGCCGCCTTCCGCAACTCATCGGCATCCATGACATAGCCATCGCTCACCACCGTCACGACGCGGCGCAGCGCGCCGAGATCGGTGGCGGGGTCGCCGTCGACGAGGACCATGTCGGCCTCCTTGCCGACCGCGATCGAGCCGGTGCGTTTGTCGGCGCCGACGACGCGGGCGGGGATGATCGTCGCGCTCTGGAGCGCTTCGGCGGCGGTGAACCCGGCCTGCTGGTAGATTTCGAGTTCGCGGACGAGTTCGATCCCCCAGCCGTCGGTACCCGCGACGATCGGCACGCCCGCCTTGTGCAGCCGGCCGACCAGTTCGACCATCTTCGCATAGCTTTTGCGATAATCGTCGCGCGTCAGTCCTTCGATCAGCGGATAGCCGCCGCCGGTGAAGGTCGAGCGCTCGATGACGGGGGAAATGATCCCCATATAGGGCGCATAGGCCGGATGCGGTTTGCCGCCGTCCTGCGTGAGCATGCCTTCGAAGATGACGATCGTCGGATCGACGAGCGTTTTCTTGCGCGCCAGTTCCGCGACGAAGCCCGACATCACGGGGCCGTCAAGATCGATATCCTTGAAATAGCGCGCCGGTCCCTCGACCCGCTGGCGCGTGTTGGCCCGGTCGATGACGTCGCGTGGCATCGATTCCATGACGACGAAATTGAGGTGAGTGAGTTCGTCATAGCCTGCGGCCACCGCTTCGCTGGGCTTCATGGTGGCGGGGACATGGCCGTGGACATGGAGGCCGAGCCGGTGCGCTTCGGCGGCGGCGGGGGCGATCCACGCCGGACTCATCGAGGTGTAGAATTTGACCCCCCACAGACCGGCGGCCTTGATCCGCCGCACCGCGGCGATGGCTTCTGCTTCGCTGCTGACCACTTCGGCGCCTTGCGCCGCGAGCGGATCTTTCTTGTCAATGATCGCCGAGATGAAGGGCTCGCCCATCAGCAAACTGCCGTCGGCGCGGCGTTTGGTGGCGTCGACCGCGCGGTCGAAGGTCGTTCCGGGGCTACGGAAGCTGGTGATCCCGTTCGCCATGTTCGACAGCACATCCCAATCGTCACCGATATGGAGGTGGCTGTCCCAGATGCCGGGCACCAGCGTCTTGCCGCGGCCGTTAATGACCTGCGCGCCTGTCGGCGCGGTCAGCGATCCGGCGGCGCCAATGGCGGCAATCTTGCCGTCGCGAGCAAGCACCGCGCGGTTCGTGAGAAATGCGCCTTTGTCGGCGTCAAACAGCTGCACATTGTCGAACAGCACGGGGGCTTTTGCGGCGGGCGACAGAAAGCGTTTGGCGATTCCGGCAACGGCCGCGGCGGTCGCGGCCTCCTGCGTGTCGCGAAGCTGCTTCAGCGCGCCCTCATAGCCCGCCGGGATCACCGAAATGAAGCTGATGTCGGCGAAATAGCGTTTGTTCTCGTCAAGCCAGACCGGATAGGGTGAGGGCAATATGCCGCTGACGAAGGCGAGCTGAACCTTTTTCGGCCCGCCCGGTCCCTGAATCGTCTGCATCGCGCCAAGGGTCATGCGGCCCTTGCCGCTCGGCAGGAAATTCACCCCGGTGTCGCCTGCCGCGGCGAGCGCGTCGATCAGCGGGGCATTGGCGATGCCGACACCGCCGGCGGGGATATACCAGCCGCCAGCGGGGGCTTCGCCGGCATCGTTGGCCGTTTTCCAGGTCGCGCGGCCATTTGCGACGCGATAGTCCTCAGCGGCGTCGCCCGAGGTGGTGACGCCGCGGACGGTCAGCGCCTCGATCGCGCCGCCGGGCGCGAAGGTGGTGACCTGATCCATCTCGGTGATCCAGCCGCGCAGTTCCTGCGACCAGCGATAGGCGGTGCGCCCGTCGGGAAGCTGCCAGCGCCACTGGGTGCCATGCCTCCCGGCTTCGGACACCACCACATATTGCACCGCGTCGGCGGGCGGTTTGAGCAGCTCTTCCTTGGGGACGGGCTTTGATTGTGCGGCCGGTGCGGCGGTTTCATGCGCCTGAACGGCTGGAAGCGCGGCGGAAGCCAGCAGAGCGGCAGTCAGAATCAGGCGCATTGTCGATTTCCCCCAGTGCGTTGTGCAATGGCCGACAGTGGTAGGCGCATGAGTTCGGGCGAAGCAAGAACCGACCGACGGCGAACAGGAATCGACGAACGTTAGTCGCGCTTTTGCAGCCCGATCACCGCCGTGATCGGTAGTTCGGCATAAAGATGCGGGAACAACTCGCCGCCGCGCGCTTCTTCCCAGCGGATCGCATCGCCGAGGAGGATCAGGTCCACCTCGGCGATCATCAGCGGGGTCTGGCCCGCGAAATGTTTTGCGATCGTGCTTTCAAGCTGCCCGCCCGTCGACAGGTGGATATAGCCGTCGGCGATGTCGACCGGGGCGCCGCGGAACACGCGCTCGCGCTCGAAATCGGCCCATTGCTGCTGGGTCAGCACCTTGAAGGCCGTCGAAGCGGTCATTCGGACGGTGCTGCGGTCGGGGTTTCGGCGTCGGGGGTGTCGCCCGCGATGGCTTCGCCCTCAATGCCTTCGACGCCTTCGGCCTCTTCCTCGTCGCTTTCCTCGATCAGCGCTGCGGAGACGACATGTTCGTTGTTGGACACGTCGAACAGACGCACGCCCGCCGAGCCGCGGCCGATGACGCGCATCGAATCGAGGCCCATGCGGATCAGTTTCGCCTGATCGGTGACGAGCATCAGCTGATGCGCCTTGGTGGCGGGGAAGCTGGCGACAACCAGCCCGTTGCGGGCGATATTGTCGATGTTGGTGATCCCCTGACCACCGCGGCCGGTGCGGCGATATTCATAGGCCGACGACAGCTTGCCATAGCCGTTGGCGCAGACGGTCAGGATGAACTGCTCGCGCGCCGCGAGCTCTTCCATACGGTCGCCGTCCAGCGTCGGTGCGTTTTCATTGTCCTTCCACGGTGCGGCGCGCAGATAGGCTTCGCGCTCGTCGCCGGTCGTGCCGACGCGGTGGAGGATCGACAGCGAGATCACCTCGTCGCCCGCGGCGAGGCGCATGCCGCGCACGCCGGTCGAATTGCGGCTCTGGAATTCGCGGACATCGTCGCCGGCAAAGCGGATCGCCTTGCCGTGCCGGGTCGCGAGCAGCACATCGTCGCTCTCGTCGAGCAGGGCGACGCCGATCAGCCGGTCGTCCTCGTCCTCGCCCTCGAACTTCATCGCGATCTTGCCGTTCGACGGGACGTTGGTGAAGGCGTCCATGCTGTTGCGGCGCACGCTGCCCTTCGCCGTGGCGAACATGACGTGGAGCTTGCCCCACTCGGTCTCGTCCTCGGGCAGCGGCAGCACGGTAGAGATCGTCTCGTCCTTGCCCAGCGGCAGCAGGTTGACCATCGGGCGCCCGCGCGTCGCGGGTCCGCCCTCGGGCAGGCGCCACACCTTCATGCGGTACACTTTGCCGAGGGTCGAGAAGAACAGCACCGGGGTGTGCGTCGAGGTGACGAACATCTCGGTGACGACATCCTCGTCCTTCGTCGCCATGCCGGCGCGGCCCTTGCCGCCGCGTCGCTGGGCGCGGAAGGTGTCGAGGGTGGTACGCTTGATATAACCGTCCATCGTGACAGTCACGACCATCTCTTCACGCTCGATCAGATCCTCGTCATCAATGCCGTCGGCGGCGGGTGCGAGCAGGGTCCGGCGCGGTTTGGCGAATTCGTCGCGCACCGCGATCAGCTCTTCGCGCATGACGGCAATCAGCTTGTCGCGGTTGGCGAGAATGCTCAGAAGCTCCTCAATCTCATCCGCCAGCTCTTTGAGTTCCTTGCCGATTTCATCGCGTCCGAGCGCGGTGAGGCGATGGAGGCGGAGGTCGAGGATTGCCTTCACCTGCACTTCGGACAGGCGATAGCTCGAACTGGCGTCGAGCTCGCCGTCGATCGCTTCGACGAGGCGGATATAGGGCGCGATGTCACCGATCGGCCATTCGCGCGTCAGCAGCGCTTCGCGCGCCGCCGCGGGGCTGGACGAACCGCGGATGATGCGAACGACTTCGTCGAGATTGCTCACCGCGACGACGAGGCCGAGCAAGATGTGCGCGCGGTCGCGCGCCTTGTTCAGCTCGAACTTGCAGCGGCGGGTGATCACCTCTTCGCGGAAGTCGATGAACGCCGACAGGATGGTCTTGAGCCCCATCATTTCGGGGCGGCCGCCGCGGATCGCGAGCATATTGGCGGGGAAGCTCGACTGCGCCGGGGTGTGGCGCCACAGCTGGTTGAGCACAACTTCGGCGGTCGCATCGCGCTTCAGCTCGATGACGACACGGACGCCTTCGCGGTTCGATTCGTCGCGGATGTCGGAGACACCCTCGATGCGCTTGTCGCGCGCCGCTTCGGCGATCTTCTCGACCAGGCCCGATTTGCCGACCTGAAAGGGAATCGACGTCAATACAATCGATTGGCGGTCGTTCCGACCTTCCTCTATGATGTGCGTCGAGCGCATCATGATCGACCCGCGGCCGGTGGCATAAGCCAGGCGCGCACCGCCTTGGCCAAGGATCAGCGGCCCGGTCGGGAAATCGGGGCCGGGGATGATCGCCATCAGTTCGTCGAGGGTGATTTCGGGGTTGTCGATCGTCGCGAGCGTCGCGTTGATCACTTCGCCGAGGTTATGCGGCGGGATGTTGGTCGCCATGCCGACCGCGATGCCGCCGGCGCCGTTGACGAGCAAATTGGGGTAGCGCGCGGGCAGGACGGTCGGTTCGGATTCCGATCCGTCATAGTTGGGCTGGAAATCGACCGTATCCTTGTCGAGATCGCCGAGCAGCGTGTTCGCGACCTTGGCGAGGCGCGATTCGGTGTAGCGCATCGCCGCCGGCGGATCGGGATCCATCGAGCCGAAATTGCCCTGACCATCGACGAGCGGCACGCTCATCGACCAGTCCTGCGTCATGCGGGCGAGCGCGTCGTAGATCGAGCTGTCGCCGTGCGGGTGATATTTACCCATGACGTCACCGACGATACGCGCCGACTTGCGATAGGGGCGGCCCGCGACATAGCCGCTTTCAAACGCCGAATAGAGGATGCGCCGGTGCACCGGCTTCAGTCCGTCGCGCACGTCGGGCAGCGCGCGGCTGACGATCACGCTCATCGCGTAATCGAGGTAACTTGTCTTCATTTCGTCGACGATGTTGATCGGCGAAATGCCGTCTTCGGACGGCGGCGTCGGCGTATTTTCTTCGGTCAAGACCCGGCCTTTTTTCTGCTTTTCGGGAGGTGGTTTTTACCTAGCCCAGGGCGGCGGGAAATGCCAGCGATTCGGTGGGTTTTCAGGGAATGATTTCGCTGCCGTCCCACGCAAAAATCCGCCCGGTTTCGGCGGGTGTCAGCGCATCTATGGTGCGCAGGAGATTGGCGGCGGCGGTGGGAGCCGCGGTCAGCTTTTCGGCGGGAACGCCGCGCTGGAACGGCGCCGACAGGCCGGTGTCGACGGTGCCGGGATGCAGCGCGGCGACGAGCGCGTCCGGATTGCGCCGCGCCTCTGCAATCGCGAAGCCGCGCACCAGCTGATTGAGCGCAGCTTTCGAGGCGCGATAGCTGTACCAGCCGCCGCTGCGGTTGTCGCCGATGCTGCCGACGCGCGCCGACAGCATCGCGAAAACCGTGCGCCCGCGGCGCGGCAGCAGGGGCAGGAAATATTTGGCGATCAGTGCGGGGCCGATCGTGTTGACGGCAAAGTTGCGCGCCATCCAGTCGGGGTCGATGTCGGCGAGCTTTCGTTCGGGCTGGTGTCCCACGGCGTGAAGCAGGCCGGTGGCGACAATGACCAGCCGCGGCGGCGGGCTGCTGTCGCGGACCAGTGCAGCGGCGGCAGCGACCGAGGTTTCGTCGGTGATGTCGATGCTGTGCGGGGCGGGGAACGAGCGCGCGAAGCGGTGGATGACGTCATGGCATGCCTCCGCCTGCAAAGCGTCAGCGAGCGCGGCGCCGATTCCGCCCGAGGCCCCGATGATTACTGCCGATCCGCGATCTTTCACCGCGGCGGCGTATCATGCGGCGTCAAGGCGCGACAAGCGATGCTTGCCAAACCGGTTCGGCGCCATATGACGGTCAGCCGTGGCTTCTTACCATCATCGCGCCCGCCGATGGCCCTGATTGCGCTGATCGGCGCCAGCGAAGTGTTGCCCGACGGCGGGCTGCGCGCGCTCGTCACCGTTGCGGGCGAAACGCTGATCGAGCGGCAGGCGGCGCGGCTCGCCGACGTCGGGGTGACGCATGTCGCGGTCGCGGTCGCGGCGTTTCCCGCCGACCTGCTCGCCGCCTGTGACCGGATCCGCCGCCGCGGGCTGAAAGTCACCCCGGTACGCGCCGCCGCCGACCTGATGGGGCTGGTGCAGGGCGACGACCGCATCATCCTGGTCGCCGACGGGCTGCGCGCGGGCGGGACGCATTATGCCGCGATCGCCAAGCCCGGGGCGCCCGCGATCCTTGTTACCGGTGACACGCCGCTGACGCAAAGTTTTGAACGGATCGACGCGACGCGGCGCTGGGGTGGGCTGGCGAGCATTTCGGAGCCGATGGTCGCCGAACTCGCGGCGATGCCGGGCGAATGGGACATGATGCTCACCCTGCTGCGGCTGGCGGTGCAGTCGGGTGCGCGGCGGCTTTATTGCGAACCGGCGTTGTTCGAACAGGGCGAGATCGCGATCGTCACCGACCGGCCGACCGCGGCGCTGATCGAGCAATCGAGCCTGCAACAGGTCGAATATGGCGGGATGGGGTTCGGCCGGTCGGCGATCATGATGCCGCTGATTCGCCTCGCTGGGCCGCTACTGGTCAAATCGCCAACGACCGCACGCTATTTGCCCTTTGTCACCGCGGTGCTGTGGATAGCGGTGGCGGCGCTGGCAGCGAGCGGGTTGGCCGCAGCGGGTGCGATGGTCGCGATCTTCGGCGGGCTGGGGCTGACCGCGATGCGCTTCCTGTCGGCCTTCCGCGCCGAAAGCGCGGCGCAGGACCGGGTGCGCGATGTCATCCGGACTTTTGCGTGGGTCTTGCTCGCGATTTTCCCATGGCTCGTCTCGCTGGCGGGACCGGGGCACAAGATGCCGCTGTTTTCCGAAGCCGCTCTCGCGCCGTGCCTCGCCGCGACGATCCTGCTGGCGCGGTCGCTGTATGAGGATTCGGGCGAGCGACGGCGCTTCCACTGGCTGCTCCCCGATGCCGATCAGGCGTGGATCATGCTGGCGCCCGCGCTGCTGTTCGGCTTTGCGTCGCTGATGTTTGCGATCCTGCCGTTGCTGGCGCTGCTCCAGATCCTGCTCTGGCTGCGCTTGGCGCGGCGCCCGGAAGCACGGTAATACAAAGCGCTTCAAGGTTTAGCGCGTATTAACGCCATCCTGCTATCCGCGATCGTGCATGACTGACTCCGTCTCCTCGTCCGGCATCGATCCGCTGTCCGCGCGCCTGCGCGAACTCGCGGACTATCTGGCGGCGCCCGCGGCCGGTCGGCTGACCGAGGAGCAGCGCGCGCTGTCGCTGGGGATCGCACGCCGACTGGTCGCCGATGTCGCGGCGCGGCTCGATCGTGGAATCGATACCGACCGCCTGTGGCGCGAATGGTTGCGCGGTGGATTGCCGGGCGCTGAGCGGCTGGCAAGCCTCTGCTTCGCCCGTGCCGAGGAACATCGCTGGCGCGACCTGTCGGCGCAGCGCAGCAGCCCGCCGCCGATCTTGCCGGAGGGCGACGAGCCGGGCGCCGAGGCGCCGTCGGTCAGCGCGTCTCTATCCGACATCGACCGCGCTTATCTGGCGCTGCAGATCGCTGATCGCCGCCGCTTCGACGCGCTGGGTCATCCCGCGCTGGCGGTCGCAGACCTCGACGGCGATGTCTTTCGCGCGTTGCTGCTCGACATTGCGGCGTGGCGTTTGTCCGAAGTCAGCCAGGATCAGGCGCGCGCCGCCGAACTGGGCGAGGCGGTGCGGATGGCGACCGAGCGACATGCCGGTGAAACGGGCATCGCGCAGGCCGGGGCGGCTTATCACGACATTTTGGGTTCGACGCTGTCCGAAGGGGCGGGGAACGCCATCGCGCGGCACGACTGGCCGTCGCTGATCGCGCTCGCCGCCGCGGCGCACAGTCGCCGCTATGACGACATGGCGCTGGCTTTGCTGACGGCCGAAACCGCCGCGCTGCCGTCGCTGCTCGCGCCGCTGCACCTCGATCGCACCGCGCTGGCGCCGCTCGAGGCGTCGCTGGCGATGCTGCCGTCGCGTGCGGTCGCCGATGACGGCGCGCGCGACTATGGCGAAATGCTGGCGCCGGGCCGGATCGCGCGATGAGCGAAAGGATCGTCTGCGGCCGGATCGATCGGTCGGGCGCGCTGATCAGCGCCGATGCGCCGCTGTTGCGGTTGCAACAGCGCGCGGGTGCGGGGCTGGGCAAACCGCTGGCGCTTCCGCATCTGGCGCGGCTTGTCGCGCTGGCGCAGCGGCTGCAGCGCGATATCAGCCGGCCGCTGCACGCCGCCGACGATCATAGCGATATTCACGCACTGGTGCGGATCATCCCCGACGCCGATGGCGCGAGCCTGGAGATCAGCGACTGGCGCACGCGGCCGGTGGCGCAGCCGCAGATTCCGGCGATTGCCGACAATATCGTGGTGTCGCACGGCTGGACGTGGGAGTGCGACCAGCAGTTGCGGATGGTCGCGCTGCGCGCCGCGCCTGACGCGCCGCCGGTCCCCGCCGACTGGGAAGGGCGCTCGCTGTCGGAATTGTTCGAGCTGCAACCCGATGGCGATGGGCGTTTCCCGGTCTTGCGCGCGCTGGCGCGACAGTCGCGTTTCGGTGGCCAGCATGTGCGGGCCGACGCCGCCGCCGGACGTCTGGCGATGACGCTGTCAGGCGAAGCGCTGTTCGACGCCGTGGGACGCTTTACCGGGTTTCGCGGATCGGCATCGGTCGCCGAGGGCGAAGCGGCGGCCGCTTCGATGCCCACGGCGGCGTTGGTCGATCCCGCCTTCGGTTCGTTGCCGCTGTCCGATCCGCAATTCGGTCGCCGCATCGATGGCGCGCTACGCGGCCCGCTCAGCCGCATCATCGCGACCGCCGAGACGATCTCGGGCCAGTTCGACGGCCCGATCCGCGCCGATTATGCACGGTACGCTGGCGATATTGCCCATGCAGGGCGGCATTTGCTGGGGCTGGTCGACGATCTGGCCGATCTGCAGAATATCGAGCGGCCAGGGTTCAAGGCGGCCGCCGACGAAATCGATCTGGGTGATCTGGCGCGCCGCGCGGTCGGTCTGCTCGGCATGAAGGCCGAGGAAAAAGGCATCCGCATCGACGCCCCGCGTACCGACGACAAGGCGCCCGCGACGGGCGAGTTCCGCCGGGTGTTGCAGGTGCTGCTCAACCTGCTGGGCAATGCGATCCGCTATTCGCCCGACAATTCGCTGATCTGGATCCGCGTCAACCGCGAAGGCGATCGCGCGATGGTGACGGTCGCCGATCAGGGGCAGGGGATCGATGCCGAACAACAGGCGGTGGTGTTCGAGAAATTCGAACGGCTGGGCCGGACCGACAGCGGGGGTTCGGGGCTGGGGCTGTATATCGCGCGGCGGCTGGCGCGGGCGATGGATGGGGATCTGACCGTCGACAGCGCGCCGGGGCAGGGGGCAAGGTTTACGTTGAGCTTGCCGGCGCGGGATGTGGCGTAGCACGCATCGGATTCGCTCAGAGATTTAGAGCGGGCAGAGAGCAACGTGTTTGCAGTTCATCACGGCGCTGTGCCCCACACCCCAACGACCCTGGCCGGTCTATTGCCGAAACAGCAGATAGGCAGCGAATAGCATGACGACCAAAATGCCACGGACGATCAAGCCGTTGCGCAGCGAATGACCTTCAAGATGGGATTGCAAGTCTGACGGGATCGGCATCGGCAGCGTGGCCGAGACGTCCGCGCCGCCCGTGTTGCCGACGGGAACCCAGCCCGCCATGTGGAAGGGGCCGGCGCCGATCATCCGGACAAGCTGTCCCCGCGCCTCTTTGCTATCCGACTGTTTGAGGGCGAGCCGCAACATGTGAAAATGCGTTTTTACATGGGCCGCGTACCAGCGCTGGCCAAGGATATGGGCGCGCTCGAGATGGTGTTTGGCAAGGGCCAGATCACCCGCTGCTTCGGCCGACCGCGCGTCGGCCATTTCGCTGGCAAAGGCTGCTTTAACACCCGATTTCATAACAGACGCCTCCAGAGTGGATGTGTAAAGTTACCACGAGGGTTGCCGTTCGAACGAGCGCCCAATGGAACCGGTACATGGCTCGCGGGTGGTCGCGGATGTCGGCTTCTCATGATTTGCTATCGAAAGCGGCCCGATAGGCAACGACCAATTGTGCGCCCGTACTGTCGTCATCCCGGACTTGATCCGGGATCCACCCGCCCTCGCCGCATAGGGCGGTGCAAGGGGTCATGGACCCCGGAGTCCGGGGTGACGAAGTTTAAAGGGCAGGTTCCCGACCCCAAGCCGCCATCGACGATGAATGCCGGCTAAAGAAAAGGGGCCGCAATCGCGACCCCTTCCTTTTTCAGCATTTTCTGCGCCTCTGCGCGAAATTCGTCCTAGCGCTGACCCACCGGCACATAATCGCGCGCCGCCGGACCGGTGTAGAGCTGGCGCGGACGGCCGATCTTTTGCGCGGGATCCGAAATCATTTCATTCCACTGCGCGACCCAGCCGACGGTGCGGGCGAGGGCGAAGAGGGCGGTGAACATCGTCGTCGGAAAGCCGATCGCCGACAGGATGACGCCCGAATAGAAATCGACGTTCGGGAACAGCTTTTTCTCGACGAAATAGGGATCGCTGAGCGCCATTTCTTCGAGTTGCAGCGCGACTTCGAACACCGGGTCATTGACCTTGAGCGCCTCGAAAACCTCGCGCACGGTTTTCTGCATCACCGTCGCGCGCGGGTCATAGTTTTTATAGACGCGGTGGCCGAAGCCCATCAGGCGGAACGGATCGTCCTTGTCCTTGGCGCGCGCGATATATTCGGGGATGCGTTCGGGACGGCCGATTTCGCGCAGCATGTTGAGCGCGGCTTCGTTGGCGCCGCCATGTGCGGGTCCCCACAGACAGGCGATGCCCGCCGCGATGCAAGCAAACGGATTGGCGCCCGACGAACCCGCGAGACGGACAGTCGAGGTCGACGCATTCTGCTCGTGATCGGCGTGGAGGATGAAGATGCGGTCGAGCGCGCGTTCGACGACCGGGTTCACTTCATAGGGTTCGGCGGGGACGCCAAAGGTCATGCGCAAGAAATTGCCGGTATAGCTCAGCGAATTGTCGGGATAGACGAACGGCTGGCCGACCGAATATTTGTAGGCCATCGCGGCGATCGTCGGCATTTTGGCGATCAACCGGTGGCTGGCAATCATCCGCTGACGCGGATCATGGATCTCGGTCGAATCGGGGTAGAAGGCGCTGAGCGCCCCGACGACGCCGCACATCACCGCCATCGGATGCGCGTCGCGGCGGAACCCACGATAAAAGGTCGCGAGCTGTTCGTGCAGCATGGTGTGGCGGGTGATCGTGGTGTCGAACTCGGTGAGTTCGGCGGCGCTCGGCAGCTCGCCGTTGAGCAGGAGGTAGCAGACCTCCATGAAGCTGGACTGTTCGGCGAGGTCGCCGATCGCATAACCGCGATGGAGTAACACGCCTTCGTCGCCGTCGATATAGGTCAGGTTGGATTCGCAGCTCGCGGTCGAGGTGAAGCCGGGATCGTAGGTAAAGGCGCCGGTTTGCGCGTAGAGCTTGCGGATGTCGATGACATCGGGACCCACGGTGCCCTTCAGCACCGGGCTGTCGACGGTCGTGCCGCCCAGGGTGATTTTTGCGGTCTGATCGGTCATGTTTTTTCCCTGTTCTGACGGCGGGAGAGAGTGTGGCTACGCCCCTGCCGGATAATGTTGCGCTGCGTCAAGTCGCGCCAGACTGACATCACGCCCGAGCAACAACAGCACGTCGAAAATCCCTGGGGAAACGGTCCGGCCGGTTAAGGCAGCGCGTAACGGCCCAGCCAGTTTGCCGAGCCCCAGTTCGGCGGCTTCGGCTTCGGCCCGCACGGCAGCGTCCAGCTCTTCTGTCGTCCATTGGTCCAGCCCGCGCAGCCGCTCTGTCACGGCAGCCAGCAAGCCTTCGGGAGCGGCCTTTAGCACTTCGGCAGCCTTTTCGTCTACCGGCAACGGATCGCCCTGGAACAGGAACATCGCGCCGTCGGCGATCTCGTCGAGGGTCTTGGCGCGGGGCTTGAGCGATTCCATCGCGGGCGTCAGCACGGCGCGCTCGGCGTCACCCAGCGCGCGGCCGACGAGCGTTTCGACGCGCGGCGCGACGAGACCTGCCAGCCGCGCATTATCGGCCTCGCGCAGATAATGGCCGTTGAGATTCTCGAGCTTCTTGAAATCAAAGCGCGAGGGCGAGCGCCCGACATGCGCGAGGTCGAACCATTCGGTCGCTTGGGCGCGGCTGATGATTTCGTCATCGCCATGGCCCCAGCCGAGGCGGAGCAGATAATTGTTCACTGCTTCGGGCAGATAACCCATCTCGTCGCGGTAGGCGTCGACGCCGAGCGCGCCATGGCGCTTCGACAATTTCGCTCCGTCGGCGCCATGGATCAGCGGCACATGGGCATAAACAGGTTCGCGCCAGTTCATCGACCGGATCAGCGCGAGCTGGCGAAACGCGTTATTGAGATGGTCGTCGCCGCGGATGACATGCGTGACCCCCATGTCATTATCGTCGACGACGACGCTGAGCATATAGGTCGGTGTGCCGTCGCTGCGCAGCAGCACGAAATCGTCGAGTTCGGCGTTCTGGACGGTAACCTCGCCCTGCACCTTGTCGGCGATCGTCACCGCGCCGTCCTGCGGCGCGCGCAGGCGGACGACGTGCGGGACCGACGGGTCGCCGTCATTCCGGTCGCGCCAGGGGCTGCGGACGCGGAAGGGCAGGCGCTTTTCCTGCGCTTCGGCGCGCATCGCGGCGAGTTCGTCGTGGGTCAGGTAACAGCGATAGGCCTCGCCCTTGGCCATCAGCTCGGCCGCAACGGCGGCATGGCGATCGGCGCGGGCGAACTGGAACACGGTCTCGCCGTCCCAGTCGAGACCCAGCCATTGCATGCCGTCGATGATCGCATCGATCGCCGCATCGGTCGATCGCGCGCGGTCGGTATCCTCGATCCGCAGCAGGAATTTGCCGCCATGATGGCGCGCGAACAGCCAGTTGAACAGCGCGGTGCGCGCGCCGCCGATGTGCAGGAAACCCGTCGGCGAGGGAGCGAAGCGCGTCACCACGGCGGCGCCCGTTGCTTCGGGGGTCGCTGCAGTCAAACTGGTTTCAATATCGGTTGCCACCAAGGCCTCTTTCACTCAATTTGCCCCGCATCGCGGCGGCGATCGGGGAGCCCCTAGCATGGCGACAAGGCAGCTTCAAACGCCCATTGCCGCGCGCTGGGCAAGTCGCTGGCGGCGGCTGGGCGACGTGATTGAGGTGCGGCTGGAGGCGGAGCGCGAGCGGATCGGGCTGTGGCTGCCCGTTGCGCTCGGCGCCGGGATCGCGGCGTGGTTTGCGCTTCCGACCGCGACCTATTGGATCGGCCTGTTGCTGCTGCTGGTCGGCGGGGCGCTCGCGGGGTTGATGATCGGCTGGCAAAGTCGAGCCGGACGCATGGTCGCGATCGGGTGTGCGGTGATGACGGCGGGGGTGCTGTTGATCTGGGCGCGGGCGTTGTGGGTGGCCGCGCCGGTGCTTGCGGCACCCGTCACCACCAGCTTTGCTGCGGTTGTCGAGCGCGTCGAGGCGCTGCCCGCCAAAGCACAGGTGCGGATTATCGCGCGGCCGCAGCAGCGCGCTGATCTGCCGCCGCGGGTCCGCCTGACGCTGCGTAACGAACAGGCGACGGACCTTGCCGAGGGTGAGACGATCGGGGTGCGGGCGCGGTTGATGCCGCCACCGACGGCAAGTTTGCCCGGGGGTTATGATTTTGCCCAGCGTGCGTGGTTTGACCGGATCGGCGCGGTCGGCACGGTGCCAGGCGACGTCTCGCGTGCACCGGGCGACGGGGTCGCAGCGCCACCGCTGCGGGCGCGGCTTAGTGCGCATATCCACGGCGAAATCGACGGATCGGCGGGCGGCATCGCGGCGGCGCTGGTGACCGGCGATCGCGGTGCGATCAGCGAGGCCGACGAAGAGGCGATGCGGCGCAGCGGTCTGGCGCATCTGCTCTCGATCAGCGGGCTGCACGTAACCGCGGTGGTCGGCTTTGCGTTTCTGCTGACGTCGCGTTTGTTCGCGTTGAGCCGCCGGATCGCGCTGCGCGGTTATGTCCTGCCGCTCGCGGCGGCGGCGGGGGCATTAGCCGGGGGCGCCTATACGTTGCTGGCGGGGGCCGAAGTACCGACCCTGCGTTCGTTCATCGCGGCGCTGCTGGTGCTGGTGGCGTTTTTGATGGGCCGCGAGGCGTTGACCCTGCGTCTGGTCGCGGCGGGAGCGCTGATCGTGTTGCTGTGGCGACCCGAATCGCTCGCCGGCCCAAGCTTTCAGCTGAGCTTTGCCGCCATCACCGCGATCGTCGCGCTGCACGAGAGCCGAGCGATGCGAACATTTCTGGCGCGGCGCGACGAAGCGTGGCTGTTTCGGTTCGGACGTGCGATCGCGGGGCTCCTCATAACCGGGCTGGTCGTCGAGGTCGCGCTGGCGCCGATCGCGCTGTTCCACTTTCACAAGGCCGGGTTGTACGGCGCGCTCGCCAATGTTGTCGCCATTCCGCTGACCACTTTTGTGATCATGCCGATGGAGGCGTTCGCGCTGCTGCTCGACTCGGTCGGGTTGGGGGCGCCGTTCTGGTGGGTCGCCGAGCAGGCGCTGAAAGGGCTGATCGGGCTGGCGCATGCGGTCGCCGGGGCCCCCGGCGCGGTCGCGACGCTGCCGGTGTTTCCGCGCTGGGCCTTCGCGCTGGCGATATTCGGCGGGCTGTGGCTGCTCTTGTGGCAAACACGCTGGCGCCGCCTCGGCGCGGTGCCGCTGATCGTCGGCATGGCCGCGCTACTCGCGCAGCCGCGCCCCGATGTGCTGGTGACTGGCGATGGGCGCCATATTGCTGCAGCGCGGCCCGATGGCGGCTATGCGCTGCTGCGCGATCGGGCGGGCGACTATATTCGCGATACGCTGTCCGAAGCCGCCGGGGTCGATACGCCGCTGGCGGCGCTTGCCGAGCTCGACCATGTCGAATGCAACCGCGATTTCTGCCGCTGGAGCCAGGGGGAAGGCTCCGACCGTCGCATCATCCTGGCATCGCGCGGACGCGACCGGATCGAGGGCGCCGAGATGACGGCGGCCTGCGCTGCTGCCGATGTTGTGATCAGCGACCGCTGGTTACCGCGCGAGTGCGTCGGCCGCTGGATGACGATCGATCGCGACAGCCTGCTCGAAACCGGCGGGCTGGCGCTCTATCTGGGGGATCGGCCCACGGCCGTCGCCACGCTGCGCGCGGGGGACGCGCATCCGTGGCGGCAACCGCAGCAGCTTAGTGGTAACGACGAAGCAGTCCCGACAGGCGCCCTTGTACGATGACGCGGTCGGCGGGGTAGCGCTGCGGCTCATAGGCGCTGTTCGCGGGATCGAGCCTGATCATCGGTCCTTCGCGGCGGAAATATTTGAGCGTTGCGTCCTGCCCGTCGACGAGCGCAACGACGATGTCACCTTCGCGCGCGGTGCTGGCTTTCTGGATCAGCGCATAATCGCCGTCGAAGATCCCGGCCTCGACCATCGAGTCGCCCGACACTTCGAGCGCATAATGTTCGCCCGAACCGAGCAGCGCAGCGGGAACGGAAAGATGGTTGTGATCCTCGAACGCCTCGATCGGGACACCCGCGGCGATCTTGCCGTGCAGCGGCACTTCGACGATGTCGTTCGCGGCGATCGGTCGCATCGCGGGGGCGGGCTTGCGGAGCGGGACGATATTGTCGCGATCATTGCTCACCGTCGATCTGGCGGCTTCGGGCACCTTGATCACTTCGAGGGCGCGGGCGCGGTTGGGTAGGCGGCGGAGAAAACCTCTTTCTTCCAAGGCGCTTATCAGGCGGTGTATGCCTGATTTCGATTTCAGCCCCAGCGCTTCCTTCATCTCTTCGAACGACGGCGAAATGCCGCTCGCGTCGAGTTTTTGCTGAATGAAGTGAAGCAGTTCATGCTGCTTGGCGGTCAACATTGTCATTCTCCGTCAGGACCAGAACCGGACATAATGAGAACGATAGTGGAACAGAGCGGGACTTGTCAAGCGATGACGATATAGTCGGCCATCGCCCCCGCATCGCGCGGCGGCGCGGCGATGTCGCGGATCAACAGCGCGTTCGCGGTGGCGAGCGGCAGCGTCATGCCGCTGTCCTGCCCAATCAGCGGGGTCAGGCGGCCGTATTCGAGTCGCGCGCGCAGATAATCGCGGCGCCCGCCGCCGCCGTCCAAAGCTATCGCGAGTGGAGATCGATGGATCGCGGGCAGCGGATCGCGCGCCCCGGCGAGGTGGCGGATGAGCGGGAGCAGGAACAGGGTCGCGGTGACGAACGCTGATGAGGGATTGCCGGGCAGGCCGAGCAGGACGGCGTCGCCGATCCTTCCGGCGATCAGCGGCTTGCCCGGGCGCATCGCGATCTTCCAGAAATCGATCTGGCCGCCCGCGTCCTGCAGCGCGCCGCGGACATGGTCGTGGTCGCCGACCGAGGCGCCGCCGACGGTGACGATGACGTCGTGACGTCGCGCCAAGTCTTTCAAAAGTTTGGCGAGTATCGCGCGCTCGTCGCGGACGTGGTGGGGGAGGCTGACGATGGCGGGTTCGCCGGCGAGCATCGCGGAGAGCATCGGGCTGTTGCTGTCGGGGATCTGCCCCGCGGTCAGCGCGCGTCCGGCCTGCACGAGTTCGTCACCGGTGGTGAGGATCGCGACACGCGGGCGGCGCCCGACCGTGAGCTGGTCGGCGCCGCTCATCGCTGCGGCGGCGATCGCGCCGGGGGTCAGGCGGGTTCCGGCGGGGAGCAGGCAATCGCCGGCGGCAAAATCGGTGGCGCGGGCGCGGATATGGCGGCCGCGCGTGCCGGGGCCGTCGCCGGTCAAGGTCAGCTTGGTGCCGTCGGCGGCGACATCCTCCTGCACGATGACGGTGTCGGCGCCGTCGGGGACGATCGCGCCGGTGAAGATGCGCATCGCTTCGCTTGCGTTCACGGTGCGACCCGGCGCGGCCCCGGCGGCGCTTTCGCCGATGACGGTCCACGGGCCGGGGAGGTCGTCGAAACGGATTGCATAACCGTCCATGGCCGATAATTGCGCAGCGGGCTGGTCGCGCTGGGCGAGAATGTCATCTGAGGTGTAGCGGCCAAAGCATTCGGAAAAGGATATTTTCTCGGGCGGCAGCGCGTTGCGCAGCGCCAGCAGTCGCGCCTGCGCATCTTCGACCGGCAGCAGGCCGCTCATTCGGCGCGCCAGTCGCCCGAGCGGCCGCCGCTTTTTTCGAGCAGGCGGATGTCGCCGAGCACCATCGCGCGGTCGAGCGCCTTCGCCATGTCATAAAGCGTCAGCAGCGCGACCGAGGCCGCGGTGAGCGCCTCCATCTCGACCCCGGTCGGGCCATTGGTCGCGGCGGTGGCAGTGACGGCGATGCCATTGTCTTCCCACGCAAAGTCGACGCCGACCTTGGTGAGCGCCAGCGGATGGCAGAGCGGGATGAGGTCAGCGGTGCGCTTGGCGGCCATGATCCCGGCGATGCGCGCGGTCGAGAGGACGTCGCCCTTGGGCGCGTTGCCGCTGCGGATCGCTTCGAGGGCGCCCGCGGACATGGTGATGCGGCCGCTGGCGACGGCGCGGCGCTGCGTGGCGGGCTTGGCGCCGACATCGACCATGTGGGCGGCGCCGGTGTCATCGAGATGAGTCGGTTTGAGGGTCATTGCGGGAGCGAAGCAAGGT
>JAEMRT010000087.1 GCA_016463225.1 Sphingopyxis sp.
GTCGTTACCCTATAGGCCTGAAGGGGCACGATCCCACGGATGACATAATGCGGGATACCCGTGTCCCGCCGAAGATTGAGGGCGATTTTATAGGCGTGCTCGAATGAGCATAAGCGGCGGCGGCAAGGCGACAACCGGGCGGGCAGATCTAACGAGGGCATCAGGGCCTCCATGCAGGAATAGGTTCAGGCAGCGATTGACCGGTCGACATCGACCGCCGCAGCCGCGTTAAGCGCAAGCAGGCTTTGGAGCGTGACGGGTGTGCGATTTGCCCGCGGGGTCGTGGGACCTTGGGAGGGCCTGGCCGGATCGTTGAACCGGCAGCCGATACGCGCGGCATGCTTACCGATGACGGCGGGATCGCGGCCAAGCGCCTGGGCGACATCGACCATCGAGACGCCATGGGTCCAGGCGTTGCGGATGGCGCTATCCTCGTCCGCACTGAACGCGCGCATGAAGCCATGCACCAGCCCCAGGCGATTGGCATGATAGAGGACAGCGCGCACGCCGCGACCAAGGTCTTTGGCAATGTCCCGCGTCGGGACCTTGCCATAATCCGCTCGCAACCGGGCTTCTTCCTCGACCGTCCAGACAGGTCCCTGCCGAAACCCGTCGCGGCGGACATGCGTGCCGCGCAAGCCAAGCGCCTCTGCACGCCAGCGGATGGAATGCGGGCTGCGGCCGAGCCGCTCCCGCAGGGGCGTAAGGCTCGCGCCACTGGTATAGGCGTGGCGCAGGAGCTCGTCTTCTTCGGTTATCCAGGGCCTGCCCCAACCCCTGCCGTAACCCAGTTTGCGAAGGCGTTGGCCAAGGCTGCGACTGTTCCGGGCCGGAAAACCTTCAGACGCCAGCGCCCTGGCAATGGCAACATAGCGTGTGCCTGTGGCCGCGAGTGCGAGTGCGCGGGTCATTTCCGCGTCGCTCCAGTCGTCCGGCTGGCAGGCATGGCGCAGCCCCAGCGCCGAAGCGCGGGAGATGACGCCAGCGAAGGGACGGCCGATGAGGCTGGCAATCTGGGCGACGGGAACACCCTTCTCGTACCCGACGCAAAGCTGTGCATCTTCCCAACCGCTATAGGGCGGCGATCCAGGTTCGGAGAGACCGAGCAATTGCGCACGGGCATAGAGGGCGCTCACGCCCCGGCAAAGACGCGCCGCCAGCGTCGCGGTTGGTTCCTGCGCGTAGCAGCGCGCCAGTTCCTCATCTTCCCATGCGATCCAGGATCGCCGCGAGTTCCGGCGCAGGCCAAGATCATGGATGCGGGTGGCCACGCCCGCACGGGACCGGCCAAGCAATATCGCGATCTCATCGATCGTGCAGTCGTCGGCGAAGGCGGCGCGCAGGCGCTGTATTTCATCGGGGATCCATGCGTCGGCACGGAAGGCGAGTTCGACAAGTGGCGGGGTTGCGCCAATGTCCCGTTCAGGAATAAACGGCGTAAGTTCGACGATATCGGCGTCAAGATCGAAGCTTGTCTGGGTCATGGCGTTCTTCCTTCAGACCAGGCCGATAACGGGCGTATCCACGACACGCAGGCGCAAGCGGGCCGACAGCCGCGCAATCCGCGTATCGCCGCGCGGCATGGTGTCGGACGCACCGATCGCGGCGAGCAGGTCGAGTCCGGCATCGATATCGTTGGCTGGCAATGCAAGGTGACGCGCCAGATCGTCAGCCGTGGTGGCGTTGGGCGTTATGTTGCCCAACGCGCCGACAATACGGGCTGCGGCGGGGGCTGCCGGATCGAGGAGGAAGGCGTCGAGCGCACGCTGGCCTCGCAAGGTCACCTGGTTCCCTCTGGTCGGCGCGACCTCGCGCAGGGTGTCAAGATCGAGCAGGGTCCGGCTCTCGTCCGCGTCGAGATCGGCGGCAGGAACGAGATCAGGCGTGCGCCCGATATGGGGAGTGATCGTGAGATCGATCTTCGCCAGCACCGGCGTCGCCGCGAGCGCCGGGCCGAAGGCAAAGAACTCTCCGGGCGGAAGCTGGCGCAGCAACGCCGCCTGATCGCTGGCGAACCCGAGAAGGTCGGCAGCGCGCGCAACATCGCGGTCGAAGACGTTAAGGCCAATCAGATGATTATGCAGTTCGGAGACCACCGAACTGGCGAGCTTGGCGAGGCGCTGGGTCGCGATGATCGTGCCAATGCCGCGCTTGCGGCCGCGAGCGCACATATCCGTCAAGGTGGCGACCCCCAGACGGCGGGTCTCCGCGTCGCGGGCCGAGGCTGCCATATGAGGCGCGAGCAGATGCGCCTCATCGATGCACACCAATACGGTGTGAGCCCAATGTTCGCGCGGCGTCGAGAGCAGCCCTGCAAAGAAGGCCGCCGCCTTCTCGATGCGATGATCGGGTTCCAGATCGGTAAGGTCGAGATGCAGGGCGATGCGGTGGTGCCGTGTTCGAAGTGCGAGGGCGATGAGGCCATCATTGGCATAGTCCCGCGCGATGACCGTGGTGGCGCCGATATGGGCGGCCAGGTTGGCAAACTCGCCTTCCGGGTCGATAATGATGGTCGTGAGATAGTCGAACGCTTCTTCGATGATCCGGCGTAGCGTCTGGCTTTTGCCAGCGCCCGAAGATCCCTGGATCAGACAGCGCCCCTCCATCAGCTTGCCCAGATCCAGTTCGAGCGGACTGGTTGATGAGCGGCCGAGCGGGACTTTCGTGTCGCGGGTGAAATCATGATTGGCGATCGTCATGGGAAATGCTCCTTCGCCCGGGCGCGCTGAGAGCGGCCGGAGATGCTGGTCGAGGGAATGGCGGGCTTGAGGCGGCAATGCCTTGGCGGGCCTGGCGATCAGGGATGCTTGTGCTGCGATCCGCCGAGTGGCTGCTCGGACAGCGTCGCGTCCTTTTCACAGACCTCGCAAAAGGCTGCGTCGAACACAGCGCCGAGCACCCACTCCTGGGCATCATCGTCCCAGCGCGCCCAGGCATCGCGCATCACCTCGGCGCTGCCACATGCAGAACAACGGATCGTGATCCTGGCAGCAGGGCTTGCGGCATTGACCGATTCCACAGTCCCACCCGTTGGATCCCTTTCCTCTTGCACGGCCGCAAAGACCGGGAACCGATCGGAAGGCGGTTCATCACGGTCGAAGCTGAGCCAGTTGGCTCCGGCCTTGCGGGCGTCCGCCAGCAAAGCCCAGAATTCGGGTGAAAGCCCATCGGGGCGCTCGGGCCAGTCATCCATGAAGCCAAGATGGACCCAGAAGCCATATTGGTGGGCCTCGATCGACAAGATCGGATGATCGACGATGATCCGGCCGCTCCTTCGCGGCGCGTGCCGGATCAGCAGGTCGATGGCGTCATGCTCGGCGCGAGGAAGATGCGCTGTCGAGCAGGCGCAGACGGGGAAGCGGCGCATGGCCGGTCTCCTTGATTGGGTTGGGACAGGGGTGACAGGCGCGGCGAGCAAACTCGGGCACCCTTTCAATTCGGCAAGAAATCGACCGTGATGGCACCGCGCTCGGCGTGAATGACGATCTTGCGATCGAGCGGGATCAGCCAGCTCAGATTATCCCATGCGCTCATGTTGATGGCTTCGAGCGTGGCAACGTCCTCCCCAAGGAGGATATGCGTAGCGTGCTGCCGCGCCTCGCGTTCGAAGGATCGCGACTGCGTATCCCAGCTGTCGCAGTCTCGATCGTCAGCCGCGCAGAAGAGCGTTGCATAGATCATGCGGCTCAGTCTGTCCGGGGTGATACCACCATCGCGCGTGGCCAGGATGATGGCCTCCTCGATATCCCAACCGCCATTGCGGCAGACGAGCGCCGGGATTTCGATGGAATGGACGCTATGTGGCGCATCCTTACGACCGGTTTCATAAACCGTTAGCTCGATGACGATCCGGTCGACCAGGTCACAAGCGAAATCGGCGGGGAGACACATATTTTCGTCATAGCGATGCACGGCGCCTTCCCGGTCGATGCGCAGGGAAATATCCCTGATTACCGGGAGCGTGTCATACCAGGCGTAGCCTTGCAGCGCCTCTTCCGCCTCGACGAGTTGCACGTTCTCGATGGGCAATTTGCGCCGAGCCAGCGCAAGCGCCTGCGCAATATCGGGCTCCAGCGACGGCACGATCAGCATGGCGCCTTCAGAAGCGATCATGCGGCTGCTGCGCCCATGGCAGTCGTCGGCGGTCTGCGGCCGCCAGATCGCCAGCCCTGAGCGCGCCTGCGGCAGCGTGACGCCCAGCTCGCAGGCCCGCTGCCAGGCGGAAAAGGGCAGCCGATGGTCTGGCCGGGTCGCGATGGCCTTGTACAGGATCTGCTCGGCAACCTCGCGAAGGGCCTTCAATGCTGCGTTGTCGATCACCTCCTTGCGTGCCGGCAGCACCAGATGAATTTCCGGGGCATCGATGATGTCGATCCGGACCGTCCAGAAACGGCCACTATCCATTTCTTCGCGAACCATGGGCAAGGCGCATTTGACACGGTGCCCGTGAAAATTGATGCGGTGATCGCCTGGCCAATCAGGATCCCGGTCATAGACACCGATCCGGCAGCCGCAGGCGTTTTCGACAAACATGGCGTCCTTGAGGAAGTCTTCGCGGAGCAGCAACGTCCCGTTCAAAGTGACCGGCAAGGGATAGTGACGGGCTGCATCGGCGACGGTCGCGGGCAAGCCTTGCTTCCAGTCGGGCGGGATTTCGATCGAGATCAGCGTGCCCCAACCGATCATGGCTGGGCGGATGGCAAGCGGCACGCCGCTGTCCCATGCGTGCGCGGGGATCTGGACTTTCCAGGCCGTGGCGGCAGAGGGGGAGAAGGACTGGATTTCGACCGCGCGACCGGCAAGGCTGAACATGCCCATGCCGGCCGGGTCTTCGCTGCGTGCGATGTCATCGCCCCAGCCCGAATGTCCCAACATCAGCAGGGCGGCTGGATCGTCGATGCCGCAGCCATCATCGCGGATGTGCAGTAGGGATCGGCCGTCCTGTTCGGTCAGATCGACCGCGATGCTGGTGGCGCCGGCGCGTCTGGCATTCTGGAACATCTCATGAAGGCAGTCCCGGCTGTCGCCTGAAAAAAGGCGTGAAGCGCGGCGGATCGCGTCCGGGCTGACGGCGCTATGGATCGTTGCGGGAAGGGGCATGGCGGTCTCCTTGGGTTCCGGACTGGAACCCATCATCCCTTCCCCTCTTCCTCCCCTCCATTTGTCGTCAAAGGGCATGGTGCCCGTCGAGGACGATGTGCAACCCGCTGTTGCGGCAGCGGTCCCCGGCTGCGAAGAACGAGGAATGCCCAAGGATATGGATTCGCAACTGACCGCCTTGCTTCGGCGCCTGCCGGACTGGATGCGCCGGGATATCGCCGCCACCGATCCGGCGCGGCGCGAACGGGCCGAAGAGGCACTTCACGCAATGCTGATTGCCCTGCTCCAGGGAACGGCAGGGTCGGTATTAGGGCAGGACGGCTGATGGCGGCCTCCAAAAAGGGCAGTCGCGGCGCGGGCAAGATGACGTCCGAAGCGATCGCGGCGCTGGGAGCCGCTCGCCTTGCCCGGCTTGTTCTGGCGCAAGCCGAGCGTGACGCCGTCTTCGCCCGCGCCGTCCGCATGGAGCTGGCGGCCAAGGACGATAGCGGCGCGCTGGCGCACGAGATCGACAAGCGACTGAAGACCATCCGGTGTTCGAGAGGTTTCGTCGAATGGGACAAGGTGCCTGCACTCGCGCGCGAACTCGATCAGTTGCGCGAAACGATCATGGGGCCGCTAGCCGAGCACTCGTTGAGTCAGGCGGTCGAGAGCATGCGGTTGTTCCTGAGCCTTGCCGAGCCGGTGTTCGAAAGATCCGACGACAGCAGCGGCTTGCTTGGCGAGATATTCCGTCAGGGCGGCGAGGATCTGGGCCAACTATGGTGCCAGGCGGATGCACCCAATGTCGAGCTGCTGGCAGGTGATATTCTCATGCTCGTCGAGGGCGACGGATATGGCATCTTCGACGACCTGCCGGAAGCGGCGTCTCCAGCCTTGGGGCAGAGGGGCCGCGCAGCTTTGCGCGGGATGCTGCTTGAGCGGCAGGCGACCAAGACAGGAAATGACCGGCGACAGTTCGACTATAAGGTCGGCTGGCTGCTACCCAAACTCGCCGATCTCGACGGCGATGTGGACGCCTATATTGCAACGGTCGATCCCGATCGTCGCAATTCCCTGCTCAATGCACAGGTGGCCGCCCGATTGATCGCACATGGCCGTGCGGACGAAGCCCTCGACTGGATCGACGTGCCGGTAGAGCGCAGCCATAACGAGCGCGAGCTTGCCGATCTCAAATTACGGGCCTTTGAGGCGCTCGGCCGCAGGGACGATGTACAGGCGCAGCGCAAGGCGATCTTCGACCGCTGGCTCGACGGGCAGGTACTGCGCGACTGGCTCAGGGCTTTGCCCGATTTCGAAGATGTCGCTGCGGAGAGGCAAGCCCTCGATCAGGCCATGGCATATGATCAGGCGACATCGGCGCTGGCGTTCCTGGTTGCCTGGCCCGATCTCAAACGCGCCGGCAGGCTGGCGAGGGACAGGCTCGAAGATCTGGAAGCCCGGGCCTATGACGTTCTGCGTCCCGCCGCTGAGGCATTGGCGCAAGCCGACCCGGGTGGGGCCACCCTGCTCTATCGGCGGCTGGTCGCCGGCGTCCTCGACCGGGCAAGCTCGAAATATTATCCCTATGCCGCGCGGGACTTCGCGGCGGCGACGGCCTTGGCCGACCATATCGCAGGCAACACCGACATCGTGTCGCATGAGGACTGGCTGGCCGATCTTCGCAAGGTGCATGGACGCAAGATCGGCTTCTGGAACCAGGTGGCCGGGAAATTCGAATAGGCGCGGGGAAGCCGGGGTGGCCAGGATTGAAATCTACTCACCAATGATGGAGCGGCAGTCCGTCGACGTCACTGCCGTCACAGTCGAAGAGCAGGAACTGAAAGCCGCGCGCGCGACCGAAGGCGATGAGGCGCAGCAGGTCCTGCGGCAATTGCGCGCGGCGGTCGTCATCGATGGCGCGCGTCGGCACGAACCAGCCATAGACGGAAGCTGCGATGTCGATCGGTCGATCGCTGGGCGGCCAGGACGCCCAGTGATCGAGGCATGAGGCGGTATGGACCGTCAGATGGGCGGTCGATAGTACACAATAGCGCCCCTGCTCGATCGATCCGGCAGCAAGGGGAGACGGGTGTGCGACTGGGGCAAGGCGCACGCGATCCTTCGTGCAGCTTTCCGACGGATGACATTCGAAATAGCTTGATGTCACCTTGGCGTCGGACAGCGCATTCGGGTCGCGGGCGTCATCAATCTCGCTCCAATATTCACGGCAATAAGCGCCGATTTCCGCGTCGAGAGCCATCTCATCGGCCGCGACGTGGATGTTCATTCCATGCTGATGTTCAATCACTGCCGTGTGGACCTCTATCGGCCATGGCAATGGGCAAGCGGCGATCGCGTCTTCGCTGACGGTGATAGCCTTGGTCAGAGCTTCACGCGCCGGTGAATCCAGAGTATCGGGCGCTACCAGGGCAAGGCGCACCCGCGCGAGAAGCGCGAGATGGTCGTCGCGGCCGAAGGCCGGGTCATCTCCTATGGGCGGAGTCGAAGTGACTGGGGTGTTGGCGCCGGGTGGCTTTCCGCGGATAACCGGATGGCGAGGGTCCGACCAGTCGATCGTGTCGGCAATCCAGCGGGGCACAAAATCCCAGTCGAAGGACAACGGATATTCGCCTTCGACCGCGCGCCATGCGACCTCCACTGCGTCGACCCAGCCTACCACGACAAGGCGCAGCGCCGCAGTGCCCATTGTATCGACGCATTTGTGCAAGGCGAGCGCCCGGCTGCCTTCCTCGGGATTGGTCATAGGGCGATCGCGCAGTTCGAGGACCGCTTCCCAAAGACAAGCAGCGGTTTCGAGATCGGATAGCGTGTAACGGGTCATTGATATGGCTCCGGCGGGAGGAGACAGAACGCGCGCAGTTCAGGCGGCGGCTGGACTGGCGCACACATCTGAGGATTCCAGCCCGCAAGGGCTGTCATTGGGAATGATCGCAGGGGTGCATCAGGCGGTGCGGACAGTGGCGGTTCGGCTGAGGTCGGGAATGCGTGCATCGTCATAGACGCTGTTCACCGACATCTGCAGCGCCTGTTGCTCCGCAGCGAACCAGGTGGATGCAGGAACGGTGTAGGTCTCGGTGGCATATCGCTCGCCGCCGCTGAAGAAGGCGATGTCGACGATAAATTGCGGCAGGGGAAGGGACGAATGGGCGCGCATGGCGGCATCCTTTCATGACAATGGCCACCCCGGCGTGTGTCCGGGATGGTCATGAGAAGGTGGAGCGGGAATGGCAGTGGTGCCGCAAGGCGTCAGAGCGCCTGTTCGAGCAGCTTTCTGGCCTTGTTCTCCAGGTCGAGGCGGCTGTCCTGATGCGGCTTCGATCGGGCCAGCGCCGTTATACCCTGGACGAAATCATAGATGGACTCAGGCGGACGGCCTTCTTCAGCCAGCACGGTCTGGATGATCTTTGCCGTTTCGGCCTTCGAAAAGCCGCGTTTGCGCAGGAAGGGTTCGCGGTCTTCGTCCTTGCGCGCGACGATCCGCTCGCGGGCGGCCTTGATGCCGGAGATGAAATGCGAGGGCGAAGAGTTTGCGAAATGCTCAAGCGCCGGCGCGGCCTGATGCGCAAAACGAGCGGCGGCGAATTTCGAGTGGCGGATATTGACCTCCTCGAAATTCTCCACACCCCACAGGCACCTGTTGGCGCATACGCCGCGTAGGTAAAAGGTCGCGATCCCCAGGGTTTTGGAGCCAACCTCGCTGTTCCAGGCGTAGAAGCCGCGAAAATAGAGGTCGGGATCGCCGTTAGGGAGCTTGCCCGCCTCGATGGGGTGCGTATCGTCCACAAGGAACAGGAAAATGTCCCGGTCCGATGCGTAGAGTGTGGTCGTCTCTCGGGTGATATCGACATAGGGGTTATAGGTCATGCTGCCCCAATCGATGGTTCCAGGCACCTTCCACCTTGTGTCGCCGACGCCATCTCCGGCAAAGGCCATCACCGCCTGCACCAGTTCCCAGTCGAAGATCCTGCCATATTCCGACCCGGTAGCAGCCCGCAATTCGGTGCGGCCATTCTCGGTCTGGAGCAGTTTGACCTGCTCGCCCCGGTGGTTGATCAGCCCATGCTGGAGATTGATGCCGGCAAGCGCGGCTGGAAGCTGGCGCAGATAGGAGGCTGGCGCTCCGACCAGACTTGCCACTTGGCCGAAGGACCAGTTGGTCGGCGCAAGCGGACGATCATCGCCCGGCGCCATGAGCATCAATCGCTCTGGATTGTCGCTTTTAGCCTCAACCCGGATCGACCGACTTTCAACGATGCGCGTGGTCGCCCGGTCCGCGCGACTGCGCACGGCGTCATAAAGGCTGGTGAGCGAAAGATATTTCTCGTCGTCGGGGCGTGAGAACCACTCGGAGGATACGCGGTTGCTCATATGTCCGCGCGAGACATCGATCCGATAGGGAGCCTTGAGCCGGGGGCTGTCGGTCATGGGGGCAAGAGTCGCCATGGAAATCGTCTCCTTGAGAAATAGAGCGACAGGCGCTTAATGGCCCCTGTCACATCCCCACCCCACTCTTCCCTTTCTCGCGTCACGCGATCATGGTTTTACAACGCCAAGACAGGCGGCAACGGCGTCGCCTGCGGCTTGCGCGTTTTACAAAATAGTGTATATGTTGAACGAAAGGAGTCAGTGATGGCGACAAAGCACGAAGATCATCTTTCCCAGCGACATGGAGCGGTCGTGGCCGCTGCGAAGGCGGCGGGCTTGCTGTCGGGAACGAACAGCGCGGTCGGCGCGCGCGTGCCGCGTGAACTCATCGACCGCGCCAAGATGCGCAGCGGCATCGCCTCGACCACCGACCTCGTCGAATATGCCCTTGCCAAAGTGGCGCTCGAGGATGATTTTGGAGCCAGGCTTGTGAGCCGGAAGGGCACGGTTCCGGCGGATATTGCGCTTGGGATTTGATCGCAAGGCCTCGTTGCGCAGGATCCGGCCGCAGCGATCTGCAGCAAAGCTGGCAAGACGGCCCGAAGATGAACTGCCGCTCGTTCACAAGGCAACGGTCATAGGCCGGGAGCTTCTGCTCGACACCTGCGTCTATATTGATGTGCTTCAGGGCAAGACACCGGTTGAAGTGGACTCCTTGCTGGAAAACCGGATCGTCAATCACTCCTGCGTGGCGCTTGCCGAGATGACCCACCTGATGGGTGCGCTCGATCCTGCCGACAAGCGCACGGCGTCGGTTCTCAAGACGCTGGGGCGTACGATCGACGATATCCCGGAGCATCGCCTGAGCGCGCCGTCTTCGCGCGTGTTCGGAGAGGCCGGCATGTTGGCAGGAATGGTGACAAGGTTTTCCGGTCAACCGCATTCGATCGCCCTGCTGAACGACGCCCTGCTGTTTTTACAGGCTACCGCGACTGGATGTGATCTGCTGACCGGAAACCGGCGCGATTTTGATTTTCTGGATCAGCTCATCCCAGGGACGGGCCTCATCCTGTACTGACCGCTCGCGCGCGCCCGGCAAACCAATTATGATCCCGACCGCCATCATCGCTCAAGCGACGCGCCAGCAGCACCAGCGTTCAGCGGCCTGTCGGGGGCTGAGCAGGCCATGATTGCCGGCGCACCATGAACGAAAAGAAGGATCAAGCGCGAGCCCCGGATCGGCGAGCCGGTCGATGACGTCCTGCATGAAGCGATCGACCGGGCCGATGGCGGCCCCGGCTCGAGCGTCAGCGACCGCGGCCTGAAGTTGCGTCACCATTTTCTCGGCTTCATCGATCGAAATATCCTCGACCGCACGCATGCCGCCGCGCGGTCCGCAGATCGCCAGGGTAATGATTGTTGTACCAGACGGTATCCGGCTCAATGCGTCGATATGGACATGTCGGGACATGCCACTCTCCTATGATGTGAGGCGTGAGAAGGTCAGAAGAGGCTCAGCTGTCGGGGCATGGATCGCTGCGATGCCCTTGCTTCGCGCAATGGCGGAACGGCGTCTCGCGCTGGTGTGGGCGGAACTGGCTTCTTGGTAACATGTGGCGCCGTCGCGGCCAGGGGCTCGTGATATCGACGAACGGCGAGCCGGGCATCCCATCCACCCAGAATATGGGCCGGTGTAAACCAATGGTCACATATTTCGCCAGACAGGGCGTTGCCGACCATAAGATGTGCCGGGATATGAAGCAGAGAAAGTTGGACATAGGCCATGTGGATCGCACGCGGATCGATATCGATCGCCGTCACGTGAAGGTGACGCTGATAGTTATGGCCGATATCGCGCATAGCCTCGGCCAGCGCGATGACCATCGATCCCGCGCCGCATGCGGGTTCCATGGCGGTCACGAAGCCATGCTGGGCAATAATCTCTTTCACATTTTCAGGATCGCCAACAACCGCCTGCGCCATAAAGCGACTGAGCGTATAGGGTGTGAAATATTGCCCACGCGCCTTGCTATGAAGTTCGAGGTCGTGAAACAGGGCGCCCAGCACGTCGCCAGGTCCAGCCTCGAGCGCCTGCACCAGTTCGCCCAATATTTGCGGCAACAGATTGATGACATCCGGCCGATAGCGCCTAACGATATCCAGATAACGAACCTCACGCGGTTCGCGTTGATGCACATCGACACTGTTGGCCATAGCGATCGCCATGGCCTTCATGCAGTCACCGAAGACGGCATAGGGATCATGGCGCGGCTGGCTACGGCGCAATAGCGCCCCCATGGCCTTGATATGCGGCTAGTGCACGCAGGCCTCTCAACGCTTGATTGTGAGATGAACGGCTCCGGGTGGCCGATGGCGACGGATTTTCCTCTGAAGCGCTGTTTGCGGCCGATCGGCGTTTGAGCGGATAGTGAGGTCGTGCTCAGGAAGCCTTTTGCCATTCGTAGAGAAGATGATCGTCGGGACCATATTGCGAACCGATGGCGATCCTGATCAGGCGGCCGTCGCAGGCAAAGGAGGATGCCCGGGGAAAGGACAGGTAGGAACAACCTTCTAGGATAAGGTCGCCGGAGCGTACTTTCGTGATTTCGCGGGTCGTTCCGAGAAGTCGATGACCGGCGGGCGCGTCGATCAGCTTCAACCGATCACCCGCTTTGATGCGCTTCTTGAAGGCCGCTAGTGATAGGACCGTATCGACGGGATTGCGGATACCCTGACGTTTTGCCAATGCCGCCCAATAGGCCTGGCCGATGCGGACCTCGCAGTAGAAACTGCATGACCAAAAATCCTGCAACGGATTGGTCCGGGTAAACCCGAACCGTTCCATCTGATCGCGCACCTCGACAATGAAGGCGTTATGCGCATCACGGCCGGCCAGGTCGGCAGGAGAATCGAGTATCTCCGCAATGACTTTGCGCCCTCCGGAAAATTTCTCAGTGCGGATCGCGAAGGCGGGTCCGGTAAAATGCTGTGCCAGATGGCGTTCGATCCGGGACGCGAGCGATGGCAACGCTTCACCGGCGCGATAGAGGTCGCCCTCATAATGAAAATTGCCGCGTTCATCATACTCGGTATGGCTATAGAGGCGCGCGGACGCGCCCGGCGCGTTAGCGTCGGTCATGATGTCATCCTTTTGGCTCGATCAGATTTGGAGGGGCGGGTGCGTCAGGCCGACGGCACTTCCATTGAGGGAGGCACGCTGTGGTCTGCTTCAGTTCGGGCGAGAACCCAGTCGAGATAGCCAAGACGCGTGTCGCCGTTGGCGACCTCGGTCCGCCAATCGGCGGAGGGATATTGTGGATAGTCGATCCATGGATCAAGCGGTTCCACCGATGGCGTCACTGCAGATCGGCCCAACCGGCGCGCCAGTTCCTCCTGGGTGCTGGCAAATTCGACATGATCGGCAAATATCGCGCACCATCCTCCACCAAAGCTGTCGCGGCGAGGGCGCGAACAGCCATAGCTCCATTCGAACCCGACAGGCGCGACCCGCAAGCTCTCCTGGCAACAGCGCCGGATGAGTTCTGCAATCGGACCTGGCTGGAAATCGGTCGTGCCATTGATGGCGACGATGCATTCGGCAGCTCCTGCAATCTCGATCTCGGCCCCGAAATCCGGGAAGTCTGGATCATCGAAAATCTCAAGCAGGCCGTTGAACGGATTGGCGAGATCGGTCGGCATGAACGCAGCGAGAAATTCGGCGCTCGGTTCGCCTGGAGCAAGGTCAGCCAGCAGATCGGAAGCGTGCTGCCATGCCTCCTCGATCAGCGCGCTTTCACGCGCCGTGCAGGTGAACGCGAAGGATCCTTGAACATAATGGTCAGCCATGGATTGTCTCTGTCATTGCTTCATCGCTCGGCTCTTTATCGACCAGCACCAGCGGCGGCGGGTTCAGACGCGCCAGTCTGTATTCAGCTTCGATTGCCGCGATGCTTCCCAGTTCCCGGATGCGCTCGATCGAAAATATCTGCTGGTCATCCTGCGTCGTGAGAAAGTTTTGCGGTTCGCCATGGCCCCAGTAAATGACGCGGACAGAGGGGAAGCTTCCGCCAAATCCGTCTGACCATCGGACATAATGGAGACCAAGACGTCGGCAGCTTTCTTCGATTTTCTCGAAGCATCCATTGGCCACTTCATGATCCATGAGCGTGAGAGGGCCGGTTGCGGGAAGATATGTGGGATCGAATGGCGTGCCGTCCCAATCGATAGCAGGATTATCGTGGGCGATCACCTGGACGAAATCAGGATATTGCGAACGGGGAACTATTCCGCCGATCATGATGTGTGCGGATACGCGGTCGGACATGGCACGCCTTTCCTTGATACAAGATACCGGTCGTTCTCCCCTTTGCTCTTCCCCCTCTCCTTTTGCGGTGCGGATGAACGCCCTTCATTCCCGGCTTGCAAATGCAGCATATTCCCGTTTAGCTGCTGCAATCCTCATCCGGTGATATCCGGCATCTTCCCTTCATTCCTCAACCTGGAGTTCCTTCGTGGCCGATACCGAGCAGTCTGATTTCACCGCAATGACGGTGCAGTTACTGAGCGCCTATTTCTCCAACAATCAGGTTCCGGCCGGCGAGATTGCCGGAATCATTGAAGCGACACGCGGCGCGTTGGAACGAAAGGCCCAGGTGGAAGCCCCGCCAGTAGCGCCCGATCATGTTCCCGCGGTCTCGATCCGCAAGAGCCTTGGCTCACGCGAGCACATCATCAGCATGCTTGATGGCAAACCATACAAAACCCTCAAGCGGCATCTGGCGGTCAATGGTCTGACACCGGCCGAGTATCGCGAGCGCTATAATCTTCCCATGGATTATCCCATGGTCGCGCCCGCCTATTCGGAACAGCGGCGCATCGTCGCGCAAAAGCTCGGACTTGGACGCCGGGTCGGCGCAAAAACGCAGGTTACGGCACCGGTGGAGGAAGCATCGCCAGTTGAAGAGGCAGCACCGGTCGTCGAAGCGGCGCCGGTTGTCGAAGCGGTGCCGGCACCTTCCAGCCCCGAAAAGCCCAAGCGCGGGCGGGTCAAGGCCGCGGCTGCCGAGCCTGACGCTCAGCAGGATATCGTTCCAGTCGAGGCTAAGCCTGAGCCAGTGCTGCCCGAAATGGCGTCGGCAAAACCAGCCAGGAAGACATCAACTTCCAGGAAGTCCCCCCGCGCCAGCACGAAGACATCGCCCGCCTCGCAGGAAGTGACGCCTGCGCCGATGACTGTGAAAGCCGTAAAGTCGGTTGGCAAAACGAAAACCGCGGCGAAAGCCACAAAGCCCAAAGCATCTGCATCTGCGGAGGCGAAAGGGACCCGACGCCGGACGTTGAAGTTAAACCATGTGGCGGATGAAACGCCAACGAAATCTTCCGCGGAGTAAGGCGCTCAGGCGAAGTGTGGGTCCAATGATCCGCCCTTCGCCTGCTCTGAGTTCTAAAACGCGGAGCGATAGCCACCAAGTGCTGACCCGTCTTATGTCAGGCACGTTCCGCAATGATCCGCGCGAGTATCTCGCCTGCCCGTTCGGGCGGTAAAAACAATCTGGTCTTGAAAGCGACGACCTCCGTGAATGCGCCACAAGCCTTCAACCAGGTCCGATCCTCTGGCCGATAGTCCCGTATTTCGAGGCGCGGACTGTCGTTGACATGAACCCGGGCAAGCCTTGCCGGACCGAGACCTGGAATAGACACTCCGCCGGCGGAACGCGCACCATCGATGATTTCGACGGGACCAAGAGCTGTCGTGCCATCGAGGCCAAACTCTCGTTCGATCCGTTCGAGAGCGGCTGGATGGATGATGCGCCCCAGAATTGAACTCCCCGCGCCATCATCGATCCGCCACACGCGCACGTCATCTTCGGGCAATTTATGCCATACTGGCAGCAGCAGGCCGGTGGCCATGGTGATGGTTTCGACCATGAGATTCTTCACCGCTTCGGCGACTTCCTGTTCCCAAAAGATCTGGAATGCGTCGCGATCGATCTGGTGCCAGTGGCTGCCGCTCAAGGCCGCAACAACCATGCGCGCCTGACCGGTCGGACGAATGAGATAGCAACGTTCGATCCATTCGCCTTCTTCGTCCTGTCCCGGCCAGGTCGGCATACACAGTGCGACCCGGCCGGAACGGCCATTATGGAGCCACGCGATATTGTCGGTGCCCTTGCAGACGAGTTGCAGCGCAGCCCAACTGGTAACCGGTGGGCGTCGGTGCAGTTTCAGGCGCAAAAGCCTTGTCTCGGCGCCGGTCACAGGATCTGTGCGCAGGAGCCGGTCAGACAAAAGTTCCATTTTGTCGGCGCGGATCGTCTCGATGCCCAGGTCAAGCGTACCGGCTGCGCGCGCGGCCTCGACGCGGTCCTCGACCAGCCCCAAAAATTCCTCGAAGATGCTATTCTGGGTCGCGATCCGCAGCGCCAAGATGCGGTTGAGCCAGCGGTGAATGGGCGGCAGGCGCTCCAGCAGTTTCCCGCCCTCGTCGCAAAGTTCAAGACCCGTCATGTCCTGGAAGTCGGCGAGCGAGACGCTGCGGAGCTTGCCTTCATAGAGAAGATGGAACCATTGGACGAGCGCATCGCGGGCATAGTCCGATTCCAGGTTGTCGGAAGGGTCGAACAGATTCTGCGATCCCGTCTGGCGCTGCCCCCTGGTCAATGCCCCGAGCGCTTCCAGACCGCGGATGATGGTACTGAGGAAACGCCGCTCCCCGCGACAATCGGTGGTAAGCGGTCGGTAGACGGGTGGCGTCAGCTGGTTGGTCCGATGGCTGCGACCGAAGCCCTGCACCGCCGAAAGGATGCGAAAGCCAAGTTCCAGCAGAAAATGCGTGCGGCGCTTATGTGCGCTCGAACAGTCCCGATCGGAATGCATGGATCGCCCCGTGCTACCGGCCAGGGAGAAGGCGGCGATGGATTTACGGCCATCCTGAAACGCCTGAACCTCGAACAGATTGGCGCGCGCGCCACGCCTCTCGACTTTTTGTCGACCGGTGGTGTCGGTCACGATGCGTCGCGAGCGCCCCGTAATCTCGGCAACGCGGTCGGTTCCGAAATGCGCGATAAGTGCATCGAGGGCGGTCGGGATCGCGGGCAGCGCACATAGTTCCTCGATCAGTTCGTCACGTGCGGCTATCGCCTGCCGACAAAGCACCGGATTGCCTTGCGCATCGGTCATCGGTTCGGCGCGCATCGCGCCATCGTCGGCCCGAAAGACCCACATCTGGCGCACGGGAAACCCATTCTTCAAATAGTCAATCAACGTCTCCTTTGGCGAAACCTGAATGTCCATCATCGCCCGTTCCTGGGCGGAGAGTTCGGAGAGACGCCGATCCATGATGGCCTCGCCCGTGCTCGCGAGTTGTACCAGCACGGCGTTGTCCAAGGCCAGTTCCTGCTCGATCGCCTTGATGAGCGAAGGCATTTTCATGCTGACCAGGAGACTGGAAAAGAAGCGCAATTTCGCGGATTCAAAGGCGCTGAGGGCTGATCCCCGCGCCCGAGCGTTCTGGGTCCTGCCCGATATCCTGTCGACTATGCCGATCTCGGCCAGCACAGCGCGCAATCCGCGATGAATAATGCTCCAGCTATCGGCATAAGCGTCGTAGATCGAAATCTGATCTGGCGTCAGCGCATGCTCCAGCGGCTCATATTCAACGCCCGCAAAGCTCAACGCCCGGGCCGTGTAGAGGCCCATGGCCTTGAGATCCCGGCACACGACCTCCAGGGCGGCGATACCACCCTCTTCCATGGCCTTCATGAACATGTCGCGCGTCGCAAATGCAGTGCCTGGTCCCCAGAGTCCCAGGCGAACAGCATAGGAGAGATTGTCTGGCCTCGCCGCGCCCGTTGCAGACATGTAGAGAATGCGGGCACGCGGAAGCGCATTTTGGAGCCGGACGCCGGCCAAGCCCTGTTCCGAGCCTTGGGCTTTTCCGAAATCACTTTCGGTCCCGCCCGCGTGCGCCATGGCGTGAGACTCGTCGAAGACGATCACTCCGGCAAAATCCTCACCGGTCCAGTCCAGTAGCTGTTGCAGGCGCGAGGCTGTATCGTGGCGTGCAGAGCGCAGGGCGGCGTAGGTCAGGAAGATGATGCCGCTTTCCATCGTGATCGACGTGCCCAGCGGAAAGTTTGAAATGGGCTGAATATCGATGGCAAGCCCGCCCAGCGCCGTCCAGTCGCGGCGGGCGTCTTCGATAAGATCGGCCATGGAAATCCAGATTGCGCGGCGATTGGCCCGGTTCCACTGATCAAGAATGATGCCCGCCGCCTCGCGCCCCTTGCCCACACCCGTTCCATCGGCGATGAAAAAGCCGGTCCGATAGAGTTTGCCATCCCGGTCCTCGATCAGGCGATCACCGGCAAGGTTGGCTGAAAAGCAGCCGACAAGATCGCGTGCATGCGCTTCACCGGCATAGATGATGGTTTCAAGCTGCGCCTCTGATAGCGCCCTGACCGCCCGGGTCTGGAGCAGGGGCTGATAGCGCGGCACCGGCAGGAACACCGAAGCCATGGCGATGGATTCGACAAGGTCATCGGGATGCCTGGAAACGCCATCAATAG
>JAEMRT010000205.1 GCA_016463225.1 Sphingopyxis sp.
CAAAGTGGGGAATTTTACTTTGCCCATTCCGGGGAAAATTACTGTGCCGTTGACATCTCAGGGGCGCAGTTGCTCGACTGCTTGCCGAAGTGAGGAAGAAGCACGGCCTGTTTGGGTCACTGTTCACGTTCGACACCTTCAAGATTTTCTCGGATGCGCTGTTCGCCAGCGGCGAGGCGCTGAGATACGCAAAGCGGCAAGAGGCGTTGCATCAGCAAATCAACGCTCTCCTCAGCGAGAATATCGGAGGTGTCAGTCCCGAAAAGCACGCGGAAAACACCAAAAAGATAGATGCCCTCTTGGCGGAGTTGAAGTGATGAGGGAACTCACAGCCCACTTGGCTCACATGCTTTATCTGTCCCTCGTGTTCGCGCTGGTCATCGCCTTCAACCTCGGGGCAATCTGGCTTCTGATCGAGTTCGGCCCGGCCGTGCTGGGCTACCTGCTGACCTGAATAGACAATCCACCATTAACCTTTGAAGCCCTGCGGCCTGCGCCGTGGGGCTTTTCTTTTGGAGCAACCACCATGCACATCATACGCACATGGCCTGAACTGGCCGACTGGCTGGAGAACCCGGTCCATCGCGACATTGCCGCACTGCTCCGTCTCCGTCGCGATCAGTTGATCGACTGCGGCGACCAAACCGAAATCGGCACCTTCGTCATCGTTGAGCGGGGCGATGCGCTGGCCGACATGGAGTCGGCACTGGACTTCCCGATCACCATGGCTGGTTCGCCGACGTGGGAATGGGTCATGCGACACGGCGCGATATTCGAAGCACCGGTGATATTGAGCGACGATGGCTTTGGCCATGTCCTTATTGTGCCTGACGCGGACGGCATCGACCCGGACTTACTGACGCTCTGTCGCGCGCACACCTGAGCCGACCACCACCATCAATCGCAAGCAGCGTCCTTCGGGGCGCTATTTTTTTGTCTGGGGAAGATTTATGATGTCATTCTATGGCGCTGCCGCACTGCGAAGCGCGCTGACCACGCCACTATCGGGCAACGACCAGTTTCTGCTGCGCACGCGAGTCCGTCGCATCCTTGAAGACGGTCTTGGCGATTACACCCATCTGGTCGTGCTCACAGCCGAAGACACCGAAGCAACGCTGGTCGAGGAAATAGGCTTCTCTCCTCTGGAGCATGACGGCCAACGCTACGGCGCACCCGGCTTCATCCCGCGCTGGGATGTCCTGCACGACCATGGCGGATGGCACGAGATAACGTTCTGCATCGGAAACGATGGCTGGGCCGTAGTGTTGTTGATCGAGGATGCTCAGGTTTCCAGCTTTCCAGAAATCCGGGCTGCGTGCTGGGCGGAAAGCTGAAAAACTGGCAGGCTGGCGACCGGCGTGCTTGCAGCGGAGGCAACGCAAAAGGGGGCGGTATGGCGACCGCCCCCCAAGTTAGACATCAACCTCGCGGATAGGCGAGAGCAGGAGAGAAGCGCCCGAAATCATCGCGGTCCCAGAGATAATCTCGGGTCGAACGACGGCAGTATTTATTGAGCATATATCCGATGATGACGGTGTTGCCGAAGCCGCGTCGCCGAAAATAGTAACAGACATCAGCTTCGCTCATTGGATTGGATTCCGTCGTCGCGCGTATCCGTGCTGCAATTTCCACTGCACTGATATGCAGAAATGACTGCCAGTCATTTCCATTCGCGATATTATCGCGGATGGCCTCGTCGGCTTTCAGCACTTCATCTATATCGATTTTCATTAAATCACGCCTCATTTCCAAAGCTACGTTCAAGATGATCGCGGATTGGTCCGGATCAAATCGCCATGGGGCGCATAAGCAAGTGGAAGGCGGAGCCTAAAGACTACACCGGCAGATTAAGCCGGATCGCATAGATATGGAATTGCCTGCGCCTATCTTCAAGAGGCCGCTGTTCGGTAAATGCAGCTGCATATCGGCGCGTCCGGCTGTCAGTCTAACTCATTGAAATCAGGCCATGGCCAGACTCAGTTGACTTATCCCTATGGGCAAATGGCGTTCGGCTTCAATCCGGCGGCCATTAATGCGGTCTGGCGCTGCCGATCGTACTCGTCGGGACATTAGCAAAACACCAAATGCGCTGGCGCTTTTGCAGCCCAGCCGGAGGCATCACCATGACATCATCAAGTACCGCCCCTCCGGGCGACATAAGCTATTGGGCCGAGTTCGGCCTGACGATCATTCCCCTGAAACAATTGCTGTCGGGCGCTGCCGTCGAGGCAGATTCTTGGCTTGCAAGCTATTCCATAGCTGCGGTCATGGATCATTTCGCGGAGAACCCTCGCCATCGTGTCGGTGCATTCGTCCCCGAAGGCATCGTCGGGTTCCGCGCCACTAGCGCGGAATTTGATGGTGCCCTCACCGACTTCCTGAAGTCCTTGGGCGCACCGCCGATGCTCTGGCTGCCAGCCGGTTCATTTTACAGGTTCGCCGATGGTGAGAGCATCAGCGACTGGTCGGTGGCCCTGCCTAAGGGAATCATGGCGATCGCGCCGGGCGACACAATCCTTGTGCCTGTCGGCGACAAATTGGATCGAGGTCGGTTCGGCAAATCGCTGGCCGATCTGGCGATCATCACTCTGTCAGTGGAGCAAAATGGTGATTTCGATGGCGTTGCTGGCCCGCCAGCGATGGAACTGGTGGATACGCCTCTGGCCACCATGAGCGTTCGAGGTTCGGCATCATCCTTCGAGGAACGGGCGCTTAAATTGCATCCGCTTCTAGGCAATGTCGCGATGCTTGGTCAGGCGACGGTCTGGTACGCACCGCCAAATAGCGGCAAGACTCTGATCGCTTTGGCGCTCCTACTGGAAGCTGTCCGTGCCGGTCACGTTATCGCTGGCAATGCCTATTATCTCAACGCCGACGATAATGGGAATGGCATCGCGGAGAAGAGCCGTTTGCTCGATGACGCTGGTGTTCATACCCTTATTCCCGGTGAGAAGGGTTTTGAGCCATATATGCTCGCCGGTCAGTTGGATGAAATGGCCGCTGAAGATCGTTGCCGGGGCGTTGTTATCATCATCGACACGATCAAGAAGTTCGTTGACCTCATGGACAAGCGGCAGACGGCAACCTTCGCCAGTTCGATCCGCCGTTTCACCCAAAAGGGCGGAACCTGTCTCAGCCTTGCTCATACAAGGAAAAATCCCGGTGCGAACGGCAAAGCCGTCTATGGTGGGACCACGGATCTCCTGGAGGATAGCGACGCAGTCTATTTGCTGAGCGAGGCGGTCGATATCGATGCCACCGGCGAGAAAGTCGTTAAATTCGAAAGCAAAAAGAGGCGCGGAGGCGGTGCGGAGGAGGCTTATGCCTTCGCCGCCAATCCCGAATCCTATGATGAGCTTCTGGCTTCGGTCCGTCTGGTCGATGCCGATCAGATGGAGCGCATAGCGGCCAAGGCTCAGGTGGCGGACGACCAGACCGTGGTGGATATGGTCCGCATTTGCATGGCGGAAGGCATCGACAAGAAGATGTTTCTCGCCGTTGCTGTAGCGGAACGCCTCAAAATCAGCAGGCGCGCGGCTGTCCAGGTGATCGAACGCTACGAGGATCACCTCTGGACCTACACTGTGCAGGCACGCGGCGCGAAGGTCTACCGGATCGCCGACTGATGTTTGCCGTCCCGTCGACGGTCAGCTTTCCAGCTTTCTGTGCCCATCGCGGGCGCAGCGGGCCGCGAAAACCTGCCGTCGGCGGGGAGGGGCCGCCCCCAAACCGCATGGACTTGGTAATTTGCCGTTTCACCAAAGCCAGCAGGCCAGACCCGGCCGCCCCGCATCTTCACCCCTCAACCGACCCGGCCGCTGTCCTGCGGCCTAAATCATCGTTATATTTGAAAGGAAAATCGCAATGCCTGTTGTTTCTCTGGACGCCACGTTCGTCCTCACCGCCACCTGTCCGCCTGACAAGCGCAAGGTGGACTATTATTCGGACAAGCTGTCCGGCTTCATCCTTGAGGTCCGGGCGAACGGCGGGAAGTCGTTCCACCTTCGCTACAAGGACGCTTACGGTCGCCTGCGCCAGATGCGGATCGGGCCGTATCCCGACATCAGCTTCGAAAAAGCCAAACGCGAAGCGATCAAACTCCGGTCGCGTGTCGTGGTCGGCGAAGATCCCCTGAAGGACAAGCAGACCAGGCGGCTGGTGCCGACCGTTCAGGAATTGTCGGTCCGTTACCTCGATTATGTCCGAACCTACAAGCGCAGCCACGCCAATGATGAGCGGGCGCTCCGCAACCACATCCTACCCAAGTTCGGTCGGATGCGCCTGGACGAATTGGAGACGGAGGCGATCGCTGCGTGGTTCCGCAAGAAGGTCGAAGAGGGACTGTCTCCTGCTTCGGTCAACTTCCTGCATGTCGTTCTGGGCTATATGTTCAAGCTCGCAGGCCAATGGAAAATTCCGGGCGCGGAGGTGAACCCGCTGGGCACGATCCCGCACTTCGAAGCCAACAACGCCAGGGATCGATATCTTACGGCGGCGGAAACCGAACGGGTGAAGGCGGCGATCGAGGCCAGTCCAAATCGGCAGCTTCGTTTCATCGTCCCGCTGCTGTTGCTGACCGGCGCGCGCAAGCGTGAACTGCTCGATGCCAAATGGGAGCATTTCGACCTTGATCAGCGGCGCTGGCGCGTTCCGCACAGCAAAGGCGGGAAGGCTCGCTACATCCCGTTGTCGCAGTCCGCGCTGGATGTGCTTGCGCA
>JAEMRT010000088.1 GCA_016463225.1 Sphingopyxis sp.
CTTTCCTGAAAGACTAAAGTGTTGCGATGACCAGTTGAACCCACCAACGCAAAGCAGACCTCGGTCAGCTACTTTTAATCGCCCACTTCTAACAGAAAGCCCCAATTAGCCGTGGCGGAAGTCAGCTTGAGCCCGTCCGAATGTTACCCAGTGATTGCGAACGCCGGAAGGGCCATGAGGTTTTTTCCAATCCTGCAAATCACACGCTAAGATATGCAAAACCGCTACAGCGTGCGCTAAAATACGAGGCCACAAGGTCTGGTATTTCCGTTACCGGCGCAGAGACAGCGCCGCGGGCTGATTGTCACGGCGCGGGGACGCGATGACCGGTCAGTTCGCCGCGGCAAATTCGCGCAACATATGCTTGGCGATCTGGAGCTGCAGGATCTGCGTCGTGCCTTCGTAGATGCGATAGATGCGCGCATCGCGAAAGAAGCGTTCGGCGTCATATTCGGCCAGATAGCCCGCGCCGCCATAAACCTGCACACACGCGTCGACGACGCGGCCGCACATTTCGGAGGCGAACACCTTGAACGCCGCCGCCTTGCGCAGGACATTTTCGCCCGCATCGGCGCGCGCGGTGACGTCGGCCATCATGCATTCAGCGGCGTAGATGTCGATCTCGCTTTGCGCGAGCATCTGCTGGATCAGCTGGAAGTTGGCGATCGGTTCGCCGAATGCCTTGCGCTCGGTCGCATAGCGCACCGCGCTGTCGAGCGCACGGCGCGCATAGGCCGTCGCCGCGGCGCCGACGGACATGCGGCCGTTGTCGAGGCTCATCATCGCATAAGCAAAGCCCCTGCCCAGCTCGCCGCCGAGCAGCGCTTCGCCGCCGACGCGCACATCTTCCATGATGACGTCCGCGATGTGGCTGCCCGACTGGCCCATCTTCTTGTCCGACTTGCCGATCGTCACCCCCGCGCTGTCGAGCGGAACAAGGAAGGCCGAGACATGGGCATTTTTGGGCAGATTTTCCTTGCTCGTCCGCGCCATGATCAGGCCGATCTTCGCAAAGGGCGAATTGGTGATGTAGCGCTTGGTGCCATTGAGCACCCAGCCGTTATCGGTCTGCACTGCGGTCGCCTGCAGCCCCGCCGAATCCGATCCCGACCCCGGCTCGGTCAGCCCGAAGCAGGCGATCTCACCCGCCGCGATGCGCGGCAGCCATTCGGCCTTTTGCGCGTCGGTGCCACCGTTCTTGAGCGCCGAGGCGACCATGCCGATGTTGATCGAGATGATCGAACGAAACGCCGGCATCGCATAGGACAGCGTGTGGATGGTGCGGACATATTGGCTGACGTTCATGCCCGCGCCGCCGAATTCCTCGGGGATCGTCAGCCCGAACAGGCCCATGTCGCGCATTTCGGCGAGGATGTCGGCGGGGATCTGATCGGTCTCGATGATGCCCTGCTCGGCCGGAATCAGCCGGTCGCGCACATAGCGTTCGAGCTGTTCGATGAACTGGTCGAAGATGTCTGCGTCCATGCCGGGATTGCTCATCGCTGTGGGTCCTCAAATCGGGTCGTAGGGAAAAACATGCGCCGACACCTCGTCGGCGCGCGCGAAATCGGGGCGGAACGCCGGGATCAGCTCGTCGGCGATCGCTTCCGCGGTCCAGCCTTCGAGCTTGGCCATCGAGCGGATCGGGCGTGGTTTCGAGAACAGCAATATCTCGTTCTTGCGGACGCTGAAAATCTGGTTGGTGACGTCTTTGGCGCGATCGGACGCCAGATAGGCGACCAGCGGCGCGATCTTGTCGGCCGACATCTCCTGCAGCCGCTTCACCCGTTCCTGCTGCGCGGGCGTGTCGGCCGGGATCGACGAGGTCATCCGGCTCCACGCAAAGGGTGCGATACAGTTCGAGCGCACCCCGACGCGTGCCATGTCGAGCGCGATCGATTGCGACAGCGCGACGACGCCGAGCTTGGCTGCCGAATAATTGGCCTGACCCAGATTGCCGATCAGCCCGCTGGTCGAGGTGAAGTGGATGAAGCTGCCCGACTGTTGTTCGCGAAAATAGGGTGTCGCCGCCTTCGACACGTTGAACACGCCGGTCAGATTCACGTCGATAACGCTCCGCCAGTCCTCGTAGCTCATCTTGTGCCAGATGGTGTCGCGCAGGATACCGGCATTGTTCACCACCGCGTCGATGCGGCCGAAACGCTGCACCGCGTCGTCGATGATGCCCGCGGCCTCGCCGGGGTCGGCAACATTGCCGAAGTTTGCCGCCGCACGGCCGCCCGCGGCGATGATATCGTCGACGGTCTGCTGAGCGGGGGATACGTCGCCGCCGTCACCGGCCTGCGCCACCCCGGGGTCGTTGACGAGAATCGCCGCACCCTGGGCCGCGCAATGCAACGCCAGTTCGCGTCCGATCCCGCGGCCGGCGCCGGTGATCGCGACGACCTTGCCCTCCAATATCCCCGCCATCGGCTTCTCCCATTGCAACCGCGCCCATAGGCAGTGCGGCAGCATTTCACGCAGACGCGGCGCATGTCGATGGGAAATTATCGCTGCCGTGATAATCGCGCCAGCATCGGGGGCCGCGACTGGACGCCTTGCGCACAAACAAATGGGGCGGCCTCTTTGTGAGTGCCGCCCCAGTTTAGTGGAACCGTCGGGGAGAGGGAGAGGACGGTCCGGAGATTGGTGTCAGTATGTCTTAGCGCGACGCCATCTGGCTGTCGGTTTCGACTTCGGCGACGCCGGCGATCTTCAGCGCGGCGCGGAACTGCTTGGCGGCAGCGCGTTCGTTACCCGCTTCGCACAGCTTCTTGCCGGTCGAAACAAAGCGCTTGGCGCTCGCCTGCTTGCCGCTGTCGACGCCAGTGGCGGCGACATGGGCCTGTTCGGCCAGACCGGCGCAGCGATAGTCGCTGCCCGACTGGGCGTAAGCGGGGGTTGCGGTTGCCATCAGGCCGGTGAACGCCAGTGCCGAAGCGGCGACGATAGCGAAAGCGGCAGGAAAGCGGCGGAATGAGGAGATCTGATAGGCCATGGGAGAGAGTCCTTTCGTTTTGTTGTGCAACCTTTTTAGGCGCGGTTGCGCAGATAGATAATCCTCTATAATCTGCAAGTGCTTTGAAGCAGGATTTAACAATCCCCCATGGGGCGCTCGACGGGATCGAAGCTTTCCTGCGCGTCGCGGAACGGCGCAGTTTTTCCGCCGCCGCATCCGACCTGGGGGTATCGCCCTCGGCAATCAGCCAGACGATCAAGGGACTTGAGGCGCGCGTCGGTGCGCCTTTGTTCATGCGCACAACGCGCAGCGTCGGGCTGACGCAGGCGGGCGAGATGTTTTTCGAACGCGCGGCGCCCGCCTATGCCGGCCTTGCCGAAGCCTATGAAGCCGCGCGCAACCTGGGTAACCGGCCCGCAGGGCGGTTGCGGATCAACCTGATGCGCGGTGCGATCCAGCCGCTGTTCGAGCCGATCATCGCGGGCTTTTGCGACACCTATCCCGAGATCGAGCTGGAGATTTACGCCGACGATGCGCTGTCCGACCTGAATGCCGGGGGCTTCGACGCCGGGGTGCGGATGGGCGAATCGCTTGAGGCCGACATGATCGCGGTGCGGTTGTCGGGGGCGTTCCGCTTCGTCGCCGTTGCCGCGCCCGCCTATGTCGAGCGTTATGGCACGCCGCAGCGCCCCGAAGAATTGCGGACGCATCGCTGCGTGCGGATGCGGCTGTCGAGCGGTGCGATGTTGCCATGGACGTTTGTCGACGGGAATCGCGAGTTCGATGTCCCGGTGACCGGACCCGTCATCGTCAATGACTTTGCCGGGATCATGGTCGCGGTGCGCAGCGGCATCGCGATGGGCATGGTCGCCGAACCGGTGGTCCATGAGCATATCGAGCGCGGCGAGCTCAAACTGGTGCTGGGCGATTTCGCCCCGAGCAGCGCCGGGCTGTTCCTCTATTACCCGAGCCGCAAACAGGTGATGCCCAAGCTGCGCGCCTTCATCGATTACGCACGCGAATATCTGCCCGACGATCTGATCTGACCCGCCGCGGCACCTCGTTCGTTTGGGCGCGGAAACAAATCCCTTCACCGGCAGCAGAAAAATTGGACTCGCATGCTGGCGCAAATCCCGGCAGCAGGTTCTCAACTAAATGGGTTGGGATGTTAGCATGATCGATTTCGCCGCCATCGACTTCACGGCCCTGCTCCCGTTCATCCTGATCGGCTTTGCCGCGCAGCTGGTCGATGGCGCGCTGGGCATGGCGTTCGGGGTGATCTGTAACACCCTGCTCGTCGCGGTGCTGGGCGTGCCGCCCGCCACCGCATCGGCGCGCATCCATGTCGTCGAGATTTTTACCACCGGCGCGTCGGGGCTCAGCCATTTGTTCCACCGCAACATCGACTGGCCGCTGTTCTGGCGCCTGCTCATCCCCGGCGTGATCGGCGGGGTGCTGGGCGCCTATGTCCTGACTTCGCTTCACGCCGACGTGGTGAAGCCATTTGTGCTCGGCTATCTGGTGCTGATCGGCGTCTGGCTGCTGGTGCGCGGGCTGCTGTATCCGCCGAAGATCTCGAAGCCCAAGGTCGTCGCGCCGCTGGCCGTCGTCGGCGGTTTTCTGGATGCGGCGGGTGGCGGCGGCTGGGGGCCGGTCGTCACCTCGAACCTGCTTGTTCAGGGCGGCGAACCGCGCAAGATCGTCGGCACCGTCAACAGCGTAGAGTTTTTCCTCGCGGTCGCGGTGTCGATCGCGTTTATCTGGAATCTGGGGTTCGAGGAAATCCTCGGCCCGACGCTCGGGCTGATCATCGGCGGCGTCGCCGCCGCCCCGCTCGGCGCCTATATGGCCAAGCGCTTTTCGCCCAAGGTCATGCTGGTGATGGTCGGGGTGGTGCTGACGGCGACCAGCGCCTTTGGGCTGTATCGGGCGTTGATCTGATTAAAGGGCGGGTTGCCACCGATTGCGCACCGGCAATTTCGTCACCCCGGACTTGATCCGGGGTCCATGACCCCTTGCACCGTCCCAGGCTGCAAGGGCAGATGGATCCCGGATCAAGTCCGGGATGACGAATAGACGAGGGCCGCAAACCACCCCAAAGCGGACCGACCGCTCAATTCGCCGGCTTGGTCTCGTCGATCTTTTCGACCCATTCGGGGTAGAAGCTCGGCTCGCGCGCCGACCAGCCGGGGGCGGTTGCGGCGGCTTCGCTGATCGACTGGAGCAGCAGGCGCCGCTTGTCGGGGTGGAGATGCGGCAACGACGCCGCGGCGCAAAAGGCGCCGGGCAGCCACGGCCGCGCATGCGCGCCGAGCAGGCGTTCGTACAGGAAACGGTAGGAGGCAAAGCCCGGCAGGCGGTCCTGCCCCAGGTCGAACGCCGACACCGCGACGAGCGGCGCCATGAAACCTTCGAGCGCGTCGAGGCCGCTGTCATCGGGAATATGCGCGCGGATGTCGGTTATCCGCTGATAGACGCGGGCCTGAACGCGGATCGCGGTTTCCTCAACCATGTCGCGCGACCAGCGGGCAATCGCATCGTCGCGCTCCAGCCCGATATCGAGCGAGCGGCGGATGTACCGCTGCGTCGCCGCCGGAAAGGCCGCAAATTCCTTGATTTCCGCAATCGACAGATCACCGGCTGCCGGTCCCGAACGCGTCGCCATGGTCGTGCTCCTGCACGGCGCCCGGGGAGCCATCCCCCCGGAGGCCTGCAACTCTGCAATGTGCCACTAAAATGGTTAGCGGCGGGTTAACCATGGTGTCGGCCATCGTTCAGCCAGTCAGGAGCGTTGCACGGCGGCGCGAGCGGGCCTAATCAGCGTGCCTTGAAACCATAAGACACATGCAGGTCCATCATGTCGCACACACCGCAGCCGGTCATTTCCGCAACCGGCCTTTTCACCCCCGCCGAACGCATCGCCAACGAAGAACTTGTCGCCAGTTTTAACGCGTATGTTGCGCTGCACAATAGAGAAAACGCGGCGGCGATCGCAGCGGGCGAAATTGCCGAACTGACGGAGTCCAGTGTCGAATTTATCGAGAAGGCGAGCGGCATCGGATCGCGCTTCGTCGTCGACAAGGCGGGCATCCTCGACCCGGCGCACATGGCGCCCCGCCTGCCCGAACGCAGCAATGACGAGCTGTCGATCCTCGCCGAAATCGGCGTTGCGGCGGCGAAGGATGCGCTGGCGCGGGCCGGGCGCGACGCCGGCGACGTCGATGCGGTGCTGTGTGCGGCGTCGAACATGCAGCGTGCCTATCCGGCGATGGCGGTCGAAATTCAGGACGCGCTGGCCATCGACGGCTTCGGCTTCGACATGAATGTTGCGTGCTCGTCGGCGACCTTTGGCATCCAGACCGCCGCCGACTATATTCGCGCGGGACATGCGAAAAGCGTGCTGGTGGTGAACCCCGAGATCTGTTCGGGGCACCTGAACTGGCGCGACCGCGACAGCCACTTCATCTTTGGCGACGTTGCGACCGCGATTCTGGTCGAGGACAAGGATATTGCGCCCGCGGGGCATTGGGACATCCTCGGCACCAAGCTCAAGACCGTCTTTTCGAACAATATCCGCAACAATTTCGGCTTCCTCAACCGCGCCCACGGCGGCATCGAGCAGGACGGACCGAAGAGCGATAAATTGTTCGTCCAGGAAGGCCGCAAGGTGTTCAAGGAAGTCGTGCCGATGGTCGCCAACATGATCGTCGAGCAGATGGCGGTGTTGGGCCTTGAGGGCGGGGACATGCGGCGGCTGTGGCTGCATCAGGCGAATACCAACATGAACCGCCTGATCGCGCAGCGGGTGCTGGGGCACGAAGCGAGCGAGGATGAAAGCCCGACGGTGCTCGACACCTATGGCAACACGTCGAGCGCGGGGTCGATCATCGCCTTTCACCTGCACCATGAAGACATGGTCGCAGGCGACACCGGGCTGATCTGTTCGTTCGGCGCGGGTTATTCGGCTGGGACGGTGTTCGTTCGGAAGACCTAGGGCACGAACGTCGTGAACAGGTAGATCGCGAACAGCATCAGATGGATCACCCCCTGCAGCACCGTGGTGCGCCCGTTTGCCAGCGTCTGCGACGCGACGATCAGCGACAGGAACAGCAGCACCGTCGACTTGGCGTCAAGGCCAAGGCTGATCGGCATTTCGGTGATGATCGACAGCATCGCGACCGCGGGGATGGTGAGGCCAATCGTGGCCAGCGCCGACCCCAGCGCGAGATTGAGGCTGGTCTGGAGCCGGTCGGCTTTCGCCGCGCGCACCGCCGCCAGTCCTTCGGGGGCGAGGATCAGCGCCGCGATCAACACGCCGAGCACCGCGGGCGGGGCGCCCCAGTCCGAGAGCAGCGCGCCCATGACCGGCGACAGGTTTTTGGCGAGCAGGACGACCGCGACGAGACTGGCGAGCAGTAGCGCGCCCGAGATTGCGGTGCGCTGGATGGTCGGGGGTTCGGCATGCGCGTCGGGTACGCCGTCGCCATCGGGCAGGAAATAGTCGCGGTGGCGCACCGTCTGGACCAGCGCAAAGGTCGCGTAGAGGATGAGCGACACGACCGCGACAAAGCCGAGCTGGACCGGGGTGTAGTAGGAACCGGGGGCGCTCGAGGTGAAATTGGGCAGCACCAGTGTGACGACGGTGAGCACGGTCAGCGTCGCGAGCGCGGCGCCCATGCCGGTGCGCTGGAAACGCTGTTCATGATGCCGGATCGCCCCGCTGAGCAGACAGAGCCCCAGCAAGAGGTTTACAATCACCATCACCGCCGCGAACACGGTATCGCGCGCCAGCGTCTGCGCCTTTTCGGGTTCGGCCTGCATCAGGGTGAGGATCAGCCCGACCTCGATCACCGTCACCGCGAGCGCCAGGATCAGCGTGCCGAACGGTTCGCCGACGCGGTGCGCGATCACCTCGGCATGGTGGACCGCCGCGACCACCGCGCCCATCAACACAAAGGCGACGAGCCAGGCATTGAGCGGCATCGCAAGGCTGGCGAGCGCGGCGACGAAACCGAGGATCGGGAAGATTTCGTTGGCGCGGCGCGACAGGCGGAGCTGGGTGGTCATCGGGCTTCTATTGCAGCCCCGCCCCTTCATGGCCACCCCCGACGCCAGATGGCGCGGCGCAAATCAGTGCGCGCGGACGGGCAATCCGGCGGCGGCGAGCCGCGCATGGGCTTCGGCGATCGTCGCTTCGCCGAAGTGGAAGATGCTGGCGGCAAGCACCGCACTGGCGCCGCCGTCGATCACGCCCGCGACCAGATGATCGAGATTGCCGACCCCGCCCGATGCGATCACCGGGACGCTCACCGCATCGGCGATCGCGCGGGTGAGCGCGAGGTCATAGCCGTCTTTGGTCCCATCGCGGTCCATGCTGGTGACCAGCAGCTCGCCCACGCCCAGCTCGGCAAGCCGGACGGCGTGTTCGAGGGCATCGATGCCAGTGGGTGTGCGCCCGCCGTGGGTGAAAATCTCCCAGCGACCATCGGCCACGCGCCGCGCGTCGATACTGCCGACCGCGCACTGGCTGCCGAACCGGTCGGCGATGTCGGCGACGAGCTGGGGCCGCGCGACCGCGGCGCTGTTCACCGCAACCTTGTCGGCGCCCGCGAGCAGCAGCGCGCGCGCATCGTCGGCGCTGCGCACCCCGCCGCCGACGGTGAGCGGCATGAAGCAGACTTCGGCGGTGCGGCTGACCATGTCGAGCAACGTGCCGCGCCCCTGGTGGGTGGCGCTGATGTCGAGGAAGCAAAGCTCGTCGGCGCCCGCGGCGTCATAGGCACGTGCAGCCTCGACGGGGTCGCCGGCATCGCGGAGGTCGACGAAATTGACCCCCTTCACGACGCGGCCGTCGGCAACGTCGAGGCAGGGGATGACACGAACGCGGACGGTCATGCGGACAATCTCTCTAACCCATTCGTGTCGAGCGAAGTCGAGACACCCCGAAGGATAGCGCCCAGCCAAGACGTGTCTCGACTACGCTCGACACGAACGGAACGGGGGATGTTTTTCATCACCGCCCCGCCGCAATCGCCTCGGCCAAGTCCAGCCGTCCGTCGTAGAGCGCGCGTCCGGTGATCACCCCCTCGATGCCGTCGGAGACATGCGGGCGCAGCGCGTGGATGTCGTGGATGTCGGCGACCCCGCCGCTCGCGATGACGGGAATAGCGACCGCGTGCGCGAGCGCGACGGTCGCCTCGACATTGCAGCCCTTGAGCAGCCCATCGCGGCCGACGTCGGTGAAGAGCAACGCCGCAACGCCGGCATCCTCGAAGCGGCGCGCGAGATCCCGGGCGTGGACGTCGGAGACATCGGCCCAGCCCTCGGTCGCGACCATGCCGTCGCGCGCATCGACGCCGACGACGATCCGGCCGGGCAGGTCGCGCGCGGCCGATTTGACGAACTCGGGGTCTTTGAGCGCCGCAGTGCCGATGATCACCCGCGCGACACCGAGCGCGAGCCAGCGGTCGACGCCCGCGCGGTCGCGAATGCCGCCGCCGACCTGCACCCGGCCCGGAAAGGCGGCGACGATGCTTTCGACCGCCGTCCCGTTGACGCTTTCACCCGCAAAGGCGCCGTCGAGGTCGACGACATGGAGATGCGACGCGCCCGCATCGGCGAACAGTCGCGCCTGCGCTGCCGGATCGTCGCCATAGACGGTGGCGCGCGCCATATCGCCCTCGGCGAGCCGCACCACCTGCCCGCCCTTGAGGTCGATCGCGGGGAAGATGGTCAGGCCAGAATTTACGGGCGCCAATTGAGGAACCTTTCGAGCGTCGCGAGGCCATAGGCCTGGCTTTTTTCGGGATGATATTGGACGCCGACGATATTGTCCTTCGCCACGGCGGCGGTGAAGGTCGCGCCGTGGCGGCTTGTGGCGGCGACATCGACGGCGTCGGCAAAATGATAGCCGTGGAGATAATAGGCCTCGCCCGCCGCGATCACTGGATGCGGGACAGTCGGCACGACATCGTTCCAGCCCATGTGCGGGATACGCAGCCCCGGCGCGGGGTCGAAGGCCCGGACGGTGCCGCCGATCCAGCCGAGGCCCGCATGGCGCCCATGTTCCTCGCCCGCGTCGGCGAGCAATTGCATGCCGACACAGATGCCAAGAAAGGGCGCGCCGTCATCGCGCACCCGCTGCGTCATCGCCGCGACCAGTCCGTCGATGGCAGACAGCCCATTCATGCAGGCGGCGAATGCGCCGACGCCGGGCAACACGATGCGGTCGGCCTTCGCGACGACATCGGGATCGGCGGTGACCACCACGCCATCGGCGCCCGCCGCGACGAGCGCATTGTGCACCGAGCGAAGATTGCCCGCGCCATAGTCGATCAGGGCAATGGCGGTCATTGGCAGATCCTAGAGGACGCCCTTCGTGCTGGGGATCGCATCGCCCTTGCGCGGGTCGATCTCGACGCCTTGGCGCAACGCGCGCGCGAGCGCCTTGTACATGCTTTCGGCGATGTGATGGTTGTTCTCGCCATACAGCGTCTCGATGTGCAGCGTGATCCCCGCGGTCTGCGCAAAGCTGTGGAACCAGTGCGGGAACATCTCGGTGTCCATTTCGCCCAGCCGCGGCTGCGAGAAGCTGGACTTGTAAACGCAGTGCGGGCGCCCCGAAATGTCAAGCACGCAGCGCGTCAGCGTTTCGTCCATCGGCGCGTGCGCCTCGCCGTAGCGGGCGATGCCGCGCTTGTCGCCGAGCGCCTGCGCGACCGCTTCGCCGAGCGCGAGCGCGCTATCCTCGACCGTGTGGTGCTGGTCGATGTGAAGGTCGCCCTTCACCGTCATCGTGATGTCGATCAGCGAATGGCGCGACAATTGCTCAACCATATGATCGAGAAAACCGATGCCGGTGGACACCGAATATTCGCCCGTTCCGTCAAGATTGACGGCGATCGCGATGTCGGTTTCCTTGGTCGTACGCTGGACGGTTGCGGTTCGCATGGACTGCCCCATAGCAGCCACTTTTCACCATGCAAGGCGACTCTCCCCCCTTGACCCGTCCGCCCGGTCCGTTCATCCCCCTGCCCCATGACCGATGACGTTCGCGACAGCCTGATTCCCTATGACGAAATCGTGCAGGACGCCCTGCGCGCCGTGGTCGGTCGCGTGCTGCGCCAGATCGTGGGATATGACAGCCTGCCCGGCGAGCATCATTTCTATATCACCTTCAAGACGCAGGCGCCTGGGGTCAATATTCCGGCGCATCTGATCGCCAAATTCCCCGACGAAATGACGATCGTGCTGCAAAACCGCTTCTGGGACCTGAAGGTCGAGGACGATCATTTCAGCGTCGGGCTGTCGTTCAATCAGACGCCGTCGATCCTGACCATTCCCTATGCCGCGATCACCGCTTTCGTCGACCCTTCGGTCGACTTCGGGCTGCAATTCCAGGTCAGCGACGACGATGCGGCGCAGCCCGAACCGCATGACGAGGCCGACAACGACCGCCCTGAGGTCGTCAGCGAGGACGGGTCGAACGTCGTGACGGTGGATTTCGGCAAAAGGAAGTAGCGCCGTGGCGCCGCCATGGCCCCCCAGCCGGTTCTGGCAATATTGGGCGCTCGCGGGAATGCTGGTCCTGACCGCCGCCTTTTGGTGGAGCGTCGAGGGCTATACCCTGTTCGAGGAAGCCACGTCGCGCGGCCAGATCGCCGATGGATTGCTGCGGTTCAGCCTGTTGATTCTGACCCCGGTGCTGGTCTTCGTCTGGCTGCTCGCGGCCTGGCTGCGTCGCCGCGTCGGTGAAACCGGGTATTGGAAGATGCTGGGCCTGGTCGCGATGATCTGGTCCGGGTCGGTGCTCGTCACGCGGATCCTGGTGGGATGAGCGGAACGCGGACCGAGACCGACAGCATCGGCGCGATCGAGGTTCCGGCCGACGCCTATTGGGGCGCCCAGACCGAGCGCAGCCGTCACAATTTCGCCTTTCCCGCGCACGAGCATATGCCTTTGCCGATCGTCCACGGCCTCGCGCGGATCAAGGCCGCGGCGGCGCGGGTCAATCGCACGCATGGGCTGGATGCCGCACTGGCCGACGCGATTGCCGCCGCCGCCGATGCCGTCGCGGCCGGACGATATAACGACCAGTTCCCGCTCGCCATCTGGCAGACGGGGAGCGGCACCCAGTCGAACATGAACGCCAACGAGGTGATTGCGGGGATCGCCAACGAGGCGCTGGCGGGGACTCGCGGCGGCAAGGCGCCGGTCCACCCCAACGACCATGTCAATATGGGCCAGTCGTCGAACGACAGTTTCCCGACCGCGATTCACGTCGCGGTGGCGGTCGAAACCACGGCAAGGCTGCTGCCTGCGCTGATCGCGCTGACCGATGCGCTGGCGGCCAAGGCGGCCGCGTGGGACGACATCGTCAAGATCGGCCGCACCCATTTGCAGGACGCGACGCCGCTGACGCTGGGGCAGGAATTTTCGGGCTATGTCGCGCAGCTGATCGCGTGCCGGGCGCGGATCGAGGGCGCGCTGGCGCATAATATCAACAAGCTGGCGCAGGGCGGCACCGCGGTCGGCACCGGACTCAATGCGCCCGCAGGCTTCGACGCCGCGATGGCGGTGGAGCTTAGCCGCGCGACCGGAATCGCGTTCGAGCCCGCGCGCAACAAGTTCGAAGCACTGGCGTCGAACGACGGGCTGGTCTTTTTCTCGGGCGCGCTCAGCACCCTCGCCGTCGCGCTGACCAAGATCGCCAACGACATCCGCCTGCTCGGATCGGGCCCGCGCGCCGGGCTCGGCGAGCTCGACCTGCCCGCCAACGAACCCGGCAGCTCCATCATGCCCGGCAAGGTCAACCCCACCCAGTGCGAGATGCTGACGATGGTCGCTGGGCAGGTGATTGGTAATCATCAGGCTGTCACCGTCGGCGGGATGCAGGGGCATCTGGAGCTCAATGTCTTCAAACCGCTGATCGGTGCCAATGTCCTGCGCTCGATCGAGTTGATGGCGATCGGGATGGCGGGTTTTACCGAACATTGCGTGGCGGGACTCGAACCCAATCGCGCTCGTATCGACGAGCTGATGAACCGCTCGCTGATGCTCGTCACCGCGCTCGCGCCCGAAATCGGTTATGACAAGGCGGCGAAGATCGCCAAATATGCGCATGAAAGCGGCAATACGCTGAAGGAAGCGGCACTCGCGCTGGGCTATGTCGATGCCGCGACCTTCGACCGGCTGGTCGATCCGCGGACGATGCTGGGGCCGGAACCCAAAGCCCCGTCCGCGAATTGATACGGACAGAAGGAGACATGGGCATGATCGGCAGGATCGTTGGCGGCGTTCTGGGCAGCGCAATCGGAAAGCAAAAGGGCAACCACCCCGTTGCTGGCGCCGTGATCGGCGCAGGCGCGCTGTTCGCGGCGCGGCGCCTGTTCCCGCAGCGCTATGCCGCGATGGCGGCGTGGGCGGCGGCGGGTTATCTGACCAAGAAATGGGCCGATCGCGCCGAAGCGCGCCAGGCGGCCGAGGCAGCGCATGCAATCGATCCGCAGCTGGCGCAGGCCGGAGTCGTCGACAGCTACGCCGGCACTGCCGCTGTGGCGCCCGATGGCCAGATGATGGGCGACGCACTGCCGCCCGCAATCCCGCTCGACGATCAGCGGCCGACCGCCATCCACTGACCATGAACCGGTACCTTGTCATCTCCACCGCCGACTGTATTGCATAGGCAACACACGGACGGAGAGGTTACAGATGGTACGGAATCGATGGGCTTGGGCGGTGCTGGCGAGCATCGCTGTCGGCAGCGCGTGCCCGGCCGCCGCGCAAACGGGCGACGCTGGACCGGCCGCAGCCGCCACCGCCGTATCGGCGCAGGACCAGGCTTTCGCCGCTGATTTCGCGCGCTTTCTTGATCAGGCGATGGCGCGCTTTCCCTCGATGCCCGCGATTTCGGTCGCGATTGTCCATCGCGGCGTGCCGGTGTTCGTCAAGGCCAAGGGCCGCGCTGACATCGAAGCGGGCATCCCCGCCACCCCCGACACGCCCTTCTATATGGCTTCCTCGACGAAAAGCTTTGTCGGCACCGCCTTCGCCTTGCTCGACGTGCGCGGGACGATCGACCTCGACTGGACAATGCGCGAGCTGGCGCCCGACGTCGCGTTCGCGCCGGACATTCGCGCCGACACAATCACCCTGCGCGACCTGCTGTCGCATCGCCACGGCCTTGCGGGCGACGCGATGGCATTCCGGCTTGCTTATAGCGGCGAATATGACGCGGCGACGCTGTCGCGGCTGCTGGCGCAGATCAAAGCCGACCCCGAGACGCCGTTCGGCACCTTCCGCTATGGCAATATCGGGTACAATATCGCCGCGCTGCTGGTCGAACGGCGTATCGGGCAACGCTGGCAGGATATTGTGCAGGGCGAATTGCTCAAACCGCTGGCGATGACCGGAACGCTGACCGAAGGGCTTGCCAATCGTAGCGGACCGCCGGTTGCGGTACCCTATCGCAGCGACGAGCGCCTGTATCTGGTCAAGGACGACCGCACGATGCACGCCGCAGGCGGCATGTATGCGAGCGCCACCGACATGGCGCGCTGGCTGGCCCTACAGTTGAAGGATGAGGGCGCGCTGGCGCAGGCCGCCGCGGCGGCGCGCACGCCGGTGGCGACGCTTGATGCCAGTTTCGGGCCGTTCCGCCGGACCGGTTACGGGCTGGGCTGGTACGCCGGGCCTTATGCGGAGCAGACGCTCTATCACGCCTTCGGTTCGTTCGTCGGCGCGCGCGCGCATGTGTCGGTGTTGCCCGCTGCGGGGCTGGGGGTTGCGGTGGCGACAAATGACGAGGGCGCCGGGTTTCGGATCGTCGATCTCGCCGCGCTCTATACTTATGACTGGTATCTGCACGGCGCCGCGCACGCCGATGCCAAAGCGGCCGAGCAGATGGACGCATTTGCGGGGCAATGGGCGAAACAGGTCGACAAGGTCGCGGTGCAGCGCACCGAACGCGCCGCGCGTGTCTCGCAACTGAGCCTGCCGCCCGCCGCCTATGCGGGCGATTATTGCAACGCCGATTTCGGGACGATCGGCGTCACGCCGCAAGCTCCGCAACTTGAACTGACGATGGGGCGCCTGCGCGCCATCACTGAACCGGGCACGGCACCCGACACCGTGCGCGCCGAACTGATCCCGGGTCAGGGCGAAGAGATGCGCTTCATCGTCGCGGGCGGCGTGGCAACGGCGATCGAGGCGTTCGACAGCCGCTTCGATCCGTGCACCGATAGCGCGGGTCAGGCTACGCCGCCGCCTGCCATTCCTTGATCGCTTCAATGGGCGAGACGAGCATCAGCACGTTGAGGGTCAGATTGTCGCGGATCGTCCACAGGGTGAACAGCTCGAAGATAATCGCGATCGCGACCGTCACCCACCAGCGCATCCGGCTGGCGGCGAGGAAACCGAGCATCATGAACAGCGCGTCGCTGACCGAGTTGAGGATCGAATCGCCGCTGTAGCCGAACGCCATCGTGACTTCGCGGTAGCGGTTGATGATGATGGGCGAATTTTCGAGGATTTCCCACGCGGCCTCGATGCCAATTGCGAGCGCCAGTGCGACCCAGAGCCGCTGGCGCGGCAGCAGCCAGCGGCCAAGACCATAGAAGATGAAGCCGTGGATGATGTGGCTGAAACTGTACCAGTCGGAGATTTGCTGGCTGTTCTGATCCGACTGGACGGTGCCGTGCCACAGGCTGACCGTGCCGCACGGGCAGATCGGCGGGCGGCCCATTGCAAACAGGATGGCGGTGAAGAGCGCGACCAGTGCCGCGGCAACCAGCCAGCCCTTGCACGAAATTCCTGCCATGCCCTGTCCCCTTTCTCATGTTCCACTGACGTGGAACGCCGCACCGGCCCGCTCCCCCACCCGACCTCCCAACCCAGTTTACCCTGTGGGTGGCCGGGTGGGGGAGCGGGCCGGTGCGGCATTTACACATACGACGCTTGACCGCTGGCGCGGCTTTGGCGAATAGCGGCCATGGCTGAAAGCGTCCACCTCAACCGCCGCGGCGTGTTGTTCGCCCTGTCCTCGCCGTCGGGCGCCGGCAAAACCACGATCTCGAAAAAGATGCTGGCGAGCGATCCCGACATCGCGCTGTCGATTTCGGCGACGACGCGGCCGATGCGCCCCGGCGAGCAGGACGGCGTCGATTATCATTTCGTCGACGTCGAAACCTTCAAGCAGATGGCCGCCGACGGCGAATTCCTCGAATGGGCGCATGTCTTTGGTCATCGCTATGGCACCCCCCGCGCGCGGGTCGACGAGCTGCTCGACGCGGGCAAGGACGTGCTGTTCGACATCGACTGGCAGGGCGCGCAGCAGCTGTATCAGGAGGCTGGCCCCGACGTCGTCCGCGTCTTTGTCCTGCCGCCCACCATGGAAGAGCTCGAACGTCGCCTGCGCAGCCGCAAGACCGACAGCGATGAAGTGATCGCCGCGCGCATGGCGCGCGCCGCGAACGAGATCAGTCACTGGGACGGCTATGACTATGTGCTGATCAACGACGATGTCGACGATTGTTATGGCGAGGTGATGGCAATTTTACGCGCCGAGCGATTGAAACGGCGTCGCCAGATCGGGCTGATCGGCTTTGCCCGCGACCTGATCCGGTCGGTGCCCGAGGGCGATACGGCGCTTTAGAGGGGCGTCACCAGATTGGCTTCAAGCTCCGCGACCATTTCGGGGCGCAGCGGTTTCGCCTGATTGTCGGTGCGGCACACCACCACCGTGTCGCAGGTCGCGATCGCGCGGCCATTCTGGAACATCGCCTGGACGATCGTCCAGCTCGAGGTGCCGAGGCGGCCGATGCCGGTCGCGATCGTCACCGGATCGGGGAAATTGCCCTCGGCCAGATAGTTGATCTCGACCGCGGCGACCATCGTGCGTTCGTTGGCGGGGCGTTCGCTCAGCGGGCGGACCTGGCGGTTGAGCAACACGCGGCCGCTTTCGAACAGTGCGGCAAAGGCCACATTGTTGAGGTGGCCGTTGATATCCATATCCTGAAACCGCGTCTGGAATTCGGCGCAGACGGGGTAGCTGGCGGCATCGAGCCGCCAGCTTTCCGGTTTCGGCATATCAGCGCGGACCCATGCGGATGCCGCCGTCGAGACGAACGTCTTCGCCGTTGAAATAGCCGTTTTCGATCATGCACATGGCAAGATTGGCATATTCATCGGGATTGCCGAGGCGCTTGGGATTGAGCACCGAGGCACCCAGCGCATCGCGGACATTCTGCGGCGCGCCGGCGAGCAGCGGGGTGTCGAAAATGCCCGGCAGGATCGTGTTGACGCGAATTTTCTCGGCGCCTAGGTCGCGCGCGATCGGCAGGGTCATGCCGACGACGCCGCCCTTCGATGCGGAATAAGCCGCCTGGCCGATCTGGCCGTCCTCGGCCGCCACGCTTGCGGTGTTGACGATCGCGCCGCGGTCGCCGTCTTCCTGCGGATCGAGCGTCATCATCCCCGCCGCCGACTTGGCGATGCAGCGGAAGGTGCCGACGAGGTTGATCTGGATGATCCAGTTGAAGGCATCGAGCGGAAAATGCTTGATGCTGCCGTCTTCTTTCGAGCGGCTCGCGGTCTTGATCGCGTTGCCGGTACCGGCGCAGTTGACGAGGATGCGTTCCTGGCCATGCGCGGCGCGCGCCTTGGCGAAACCGGCATCGACGCTGGCGTCGTCGGTGACGTTGACTTCGCAGAAGACGCCGCCGATTTCGGCCGCCATCGCGAGGCCCTTTTCTTCCTGCAGGTCGAAGATCGCGACCTTGACGCCCTTGGCAGCCAGCGCGCGGGCGGTCGCGGCGCCGAGGCCCGAGGCGCCACCGGTGACGACGGCGGATACGGTGGAATCGAGTTTCATTTTGGTCTCCTTGAATCCCTCCCCTTCAGGGGAGGGTTTGGGT